>PBOV01000059.1 GCA_002724505.1 Rhodospirillaceae bacterium
GGTTTCTGACATGTCAGGGTTCTTCAGTAGGGCATTCAATAGGGTGGTCTTTCCACTGCCCAGCCAGCCGGTCAACAGTGATACCTGGATTGCATCTTCAGGGCCTGAGTGGGTACTCATTTGTTATACATGTCCTTTGGATCAATCTTCACATCGGTAATGACTTTAATTCCATCAGTAACAACGGAATTAAAAAAGCAGTTCTGGCGCCCTGTATGGCAGGCAACACCAATCTGCTGAACCAAGAGAAGAATTGTGTCTCCATCGCAGTCTATCCTGAAGTCTTTTAATGATTGGGTATGCCCGGAAACCTCGCCCTTTCGCCACAATTTTTTGCGGGAGCGGGAGTAATAACAAACCAACCCATTTTTAAGTGTCTCAGTTATGGACTCTCTATTCATCCAAGCCATCATTAAGACTTCGCCGGTGTCGTGCTGTTGGGCGATGGCGGGAACAAGTCCATCACTATTAAAATTGATTATTTTAATAGCAGAATCAATTGCAGACTGGGGGCATATGTAATTTTTCGGATCCATAATAATCAAGTTAAATCAAACAGTTGTATTTAAACGTTCAAAGCCTTTCTCAAGGTCGATAATTAAATCTTCAACATCTTCTAGACCGGCATGGATGCGGAGAGTTGGTCCATCATTTTCCCAAAGTTCTTTGGCGATGGTGCGTGTTGCGGCTGGGTTAGTTAAAAGAATTAGGCTTTCGAAGCCTCCCCAACTGGCTCCCATTCCATATAGTTCTAGTCCATCTAACATGGCCGCGAGGGCTGCCTCGGGGTACGGCTTTAGGACAACTCCAAAAAGCCCGCACGCGCCAGTGAAATCTCTCTTCCAAATTTTGTGGTGTGGGTTGCTGGGTAGGCCAGGGTGAAGGACACGATCAACTTCCGGTCGCCGGTCCAACCATGAGGCTAATTTTAGACCGTTTTTGTGGTGTTGTCGCATCCTAACCCCGATTGTGCGGAGACCTCTCAGTGCCAGGTAGACGTCATCCGGTCCGGAGTTAGCGCCGAGTTCAGATGCAGACTGGCGGATACGCTGCCAGTATTCGTCTTTGGTCGTGATCATACCCATCATTACATCTGAGTGGCCTACAATATATTTTGTGCCAGCGATGACAGAGACATCTGCTCCGTGATCAAATGGCTTGAAAAACACCCCGCTAGACCAAGTGTCATCAATAATTACAACGCAATCTCTTTTATGGGCCTCATCTGAAATTGCGCGGATATCTTGCAACTCAAATGTTAGTGACCCAGGTGATTCCGTGTACACGATCTTGGTGTTATCTTGAATTAAGTCTTTGATACCCGAGCCAATCCCAGGGTCGTAATATGTTGTGTGAACACCAAAGCGCGCTAGAAAAATATTGCAGAAGTTTCGGGTGGGGCCGTAAACCGTATCAACCATTAGGACGTGGTCCCCGGATTTTAAAAATGCGAGCATCGCAGCATTAATTGCTGCTAGGCCCGAGCCCATACAAACCGAACGGTCGCCGCCTAGGAGTGCGGCGGTCGCGACTTCGAGGGACTGGTGGGTCGGAGTGCCCTGCCTCCCGTAAGTAAAGACGTCCAATTCCCAGCGGCGGCTGCGCTTTTCTCGGAACTCTGCCAAAGTGGGTGAGACTATTGTTGAAGCGTGATATACTGGAGGATTAACGATACCGTGATTGCTTTCGGGGTCACGTCCAACAGTTGTTATTAGTGTATCTTGTTTCATTTGCCCGTATTCTGTCATGTTGCTGGGGCTTTGTGCGTGCCCCTCAAGGTATCATGGCACCGATGGCTCCCGGTTTAAAGCCATCCATTTTTACAAACTAAAATCAGACCGTTTCTAATGGTAAGTCGTCTTGCGTGCCCCACTCGGACCATGACCCATCGTAAACAGACACGTTAGGCTTATTCAAAACATACATCCCGAGAGCTAAAATACATGCGGTGACACCGGAGCCACAGCTGGTGATGGTGGTTTTATCTAAATCAATTCCGACATTTTCATATCGTGCTCGTAGGGCGTGTTCGGGGAGCAAAGTCTTGTTTTGCGGGTCGATTAGATGATCGAAGGGCAGATTTACTGCGCCTGGAATGTGTCCAGATCGGCAGCCTGGTCGAGGCTCGGCGTCCTTACCGCAAAACCGTCCCTGTGAGCGGGCGTCAACTAATTGTGCCGATTTGCTTTTAACATTCTCTATAACGTCTTCAACTGATTTTATAAGGCGGGTATCTAATTTTGCGTTGTATGAACAGGTTAAGAGATCGGGTTTGTCGGCATTTAGGGGGCGTCCCTCAGCCATCCACTTGGGGAGGCCTCCATCTAGGATAAAGGCTTTTTGATGCCCAAAAGCTCGTAGCATCCACCAAGGTCTCGCAGCAGAAAAAAGTCCTAGCGCATCATAAACTACAACTGTCGTTTCGTTATTTATGCCCAATTCACCCATTTGAGTTTCAAACTGATTGCTGGCAGGCATCATGTGCGGAAGGTGGCTGTCCTGGTCTGCTATCTTATCAATATCCCAATACACGGCGCCGGGGATGTGGGCATTGTTATACTCCGCGGACCCGTCTCGGTTCATGGTAGGTAAGTACCATGAGGCGTCGACAATACGAACCGAGGGTTCATCAAGGCAATCGGCAAGCCTATCAGTGGACATTAATGGACTTTGTTGCGAGCCGCTCATTTGCTACCCTTGTTACTTTTGTGGGCGGTGTTATAGCGGAGTTATTCGGGGTGTAAAACGCTTTCTTTCTCCTAAATAATATGCCCTTTTTTTAAACGTTGGGTTGCCGGCCTTCTAATCTCAGCGCATGATATCTGCATTAATTTAACTAGTGGTTTTTTGGAGAAAAAGGAAATGCAACCAGTTCGCATGTTTTGCTGGCATTTTATGGCGTATCCCCACCTGCCGGCGGATTTTGATGAAAATAATGACAGTGGCTGGGTAACAGTTCCCAACAAGTTGTGGGACGGTGAAAAATCAAGAGGGCTCTATCAAGAGTATCTTGGTCAGCTAGCCTACGCGGATGAGCTGGGCTTTGACGGAATGGTGTTGAATGAACATCATCAGAATATTTATGGATTAATGCCGTCCCCTAATATTTTAGCATCAGCACTTACCCAAATTACCAAGAATGGTAAAATTGTAGTTTTAGGTAATTTGCCGCCTCTATACCTCAATCCGCTTCGGGTCGCTGAGGAATACGCGATGATCGACAATATGTCGAATGGCCGCCTAATCGCTGGCTTTGCGGTTGGTGGAGGACCAGAAGCATTCAACTATAATGTTCCGTCACCGCAGGGTCGCCGGCGTCTATGGGAGGCGATTGATCTGATTGTTAAAAGTTGGACGGATGACGGTCCGTTTTCTCATGAGGGTCCGTGCTATCCGATGCGTTATGTAAATATCTGGCCTAAACCCTTGCAGCAGCCCCATCCTGACGTGTGGGTGCCGGGGTCGCGCAGCGTTGAGTCTATGGCCGAGGTTGCTAAGCGGGGATATTGTTATTTTTTATCTTCGCGGTCACACGGCGGCGGCACAAGGATGGCCGCAAAAGAGTTTGCAGGCGTCATGAAAGACCACGGTAAAACGTACACTCCATTCAAAATGGGTGTCCTCTTGTCGGTTTATGTTTCGGAGACAGATGAACAAGCCCGAGCAGAATCCCAAGAGGGTATTTTTTACTTTTTACGTAACTGTTTAAAGGGACACCTCCGGAAAGAGGGGCGATCAATGACATTCGGGCCGGGGGTACCGTCCCAGTCGTTGCGTTCTTGGGAGGCATTTCTCGATTCATCGCGTGCAGCCGCGGGTGGCGAACTGTTAGGTGATGCCAAGGATTGGGATGACCTCGAAAGCAAAAATTCAATCATGGTTGGTAGCCCCGAAACGGTTCGCAAGAAGCTATGGGAATTTGTTGAAGATGCAAAAGTTGGAAATTTATTGATCCAATTTCAGTTTGGAAATATGAAAGACGAATTGGCTCGTAAATCAATGAAGCTTTTTGCTGAAGAGGTCATGCCGGCAATGAGGCGTGATTCGGCGGAGCTTTTTGCTAAGGACTTTCCTATGCTTGACGAATTGGAGGCCGCTCAATGAGCTTGCGTGAAATTAATGTACGGGGGCGTAGCGTTCAGCTATACGAATCCGGATCCGGGAACCCCTTGCTATATCTTCACGGAATTGCTGACATGCATGGGCTCGCTCCGGATAACTGCGCGTTCCATGATTTTGTGGCCGAAAAACACCATGTCATCGCACCCGCAATGCCCGGCTGTGTTGGCTCTGATGAAGATAACAGTTTAGAGAGCATAGACGATTTACGTTTTCATACCCTTGAGGTTATGGATGAACTTAAAATTGAAAAAATCGATATTTTAGGTAATTGCGTTGGTGGTTGGTTAGCTGCGGAGATTGCCGTGCATAACCCCGAAAGGGTTGGCAAGTTAGTCCTCATTGGAGCGTCAGGTTTGTTTGTGTCAGGCGAACAGATTGGCGATCTTTTTATGGCGGTTCAACCGCTCAATGGAAGAATTGACGATGTAAGGCATATGTTATTTGCGGATGGAGACGGGTCTCTCGCAGAGGAATGGATCCCAGATCAGCTGTCTGGCAAGGAACAAGGAATGCTGAGATATAAGACTTTTCGTTGTGTAGCGCGCTTTGGTTTTAAACCGCCATATTTTTACGATCAAAAATTGGTTGAGCGGCTCTATCGCTTCAAGAGTAAAGCTTTGGTTGTTTGGGGGAGTAATGACACCTTCGTTCCGCGGAGCCACGCGACAGCCTACGCCGAAGGATTTCCTAATGCCTCTGTCGAATTAATTGATGGGTGTGGGCACGCGGTTCTTCTTGAGGCGCCCGATGTTGTAGCTGAGAAGGTGCTGGCCTTTTTGAGTTAGGCGCTAAAGGTTTTCATTTAGATTTAAATTTGGGGTGTGTTTAATGGCGTTGCTAATCGATTCGCGCGATTTATCTGGTTTGCTGTCAATTGAAGATGCTATCGATGCAGTACGAAAAGGATTTACCGATCAAGGCAATGCTCCCTCTTTCAGCGCTCCCAAGACACGCATTCAATATGAGGACCGGCGTATAACAGTCCATCCCGGGGGGTGCCCCTCTCTTGAGGTTTCAGGGATGTTTATCCATGCAGAGCGGTTTACTTTCAATGACGATGCGCAACAATATAACGGAGCTGGTCGTCGCGTTTACGTAGCCTACAATAGTGAAACTGCTGAATTAAGAGCAATTATTGTCGGTTCATTACCAATTTTCCCGTTTGATAGATTTGAAGAAACCTTCGGTACGGAGACCTCGATTACAAGTGCCGTGGGAACAGATTTGCTTGCCCGCTCTGACTGTAAGGTTTTAGGGCTTTATGGGACCGGACTTCAGGCGAGAAGACATCTGGTGGCAATGAGTACTATCCGACCGATTGAAAAGGTTATGGTGTACAGCAGGTCAGAGAAGAATCGAAAAAAATTTGTTGCGGAAATGAAAAATTATTGTGATCTAGAAATCTGTGGCGTTGATGACCCCCAGGATGCGACGACAGGAGCAGACTTGATCTGTTGTGCAACTAATACCAACGTTCCCGCACTTTATGGCGATTGGCTCTCTCCGGGGCAACATGTCACCTCTATTGTCAATTCCACAAAAGGAGTTAAAGAGCAGGCCGGCCTTGCGAAAGCACGTAGAGAAATCGATGATGAGGTTGTCCGTCGGGCGGACATGATATTGGTAAATATTAGAGAACAATCAATTGTTGAAGAGCACGGGGATCTCTGTGAACCAATTGAGCAGGGAATTGCGAGTTGGAAGGATATAGTTGAACTTGGTGAGGTCCTGACTGGCAAGGCGGAGGGTCGTGCCTCCAAAGATCAAATTACTTTATTTAAACAGAATTCAGATCAGGGCGTCGGATTTATGGGCTTGGCTGGTCTGGTCTGTGATATTGCGGAAAACAATGGAATCGGAATAGAAATTTAAGTAGCAAAATTTTTAAGCCCCGTTGTTTAAATTTTTGGAAAAACCTAGTTGCGTATATCTTGATGGAACCATTCCATTGGGATGTGCATGCCCAGTTTTTGTTTTTTTGCACTCTCGTATATGACTCGTCCAACGGCGGCAAATTGCAGCCCCGCCGAATTGTTGTCGAAAAAAATTTTTTCGCTATCGTTTTCACGACCGGGTTTGTCGCCGTTAATTACGCTGGCCAGTGTGGGCCAGTCATTAGTGCTGTAGCGACGCAAGTATGCCTCTCCAGTTGGGCGGCGAGCCCTCTCTTGTTCTGAACCAATATTCAAATCGTCATAAGAATCTTGCGACATCCCTATAATTTTATCGACAGATGAAAAAACAGGTTCGTCGATTTCATCGATTCTGCATCGGATAACTAGGCCGCCTGGTTTTTGTGCCTTAAGCATTTTTTCCGTGTAAACAGGCTGTCGGGAGTCAGTACACAGAGCTACGATATCTGCATCTTTAGCCACAGAAAAGTTATCTTTTGCAATTGTTACGGGAGTACCAGTTTTTTGACTAATTTTTTCTGCAAAAGTTTCTCTGTTAATTTTTGTCGGGCTCCAAACTCTAATTTCATTAATTTCACGGACAGTGCATATTGCCTCCGTATATGCGTATGCCATTCCACCCGAACCAATGACGCCTAAAATTTTTGAATCTTTCCTGGATAAATACTTTGCGCCAACTGCTGCAGTAGCTCCAACCCGCGCGTGCTGGATAATCCCGTCATTCATAAGGGCAATTATTTCGCCGTTGCGCATATCGATTAAAATTACGAAACCACAATATTTTCCGGGCTCCATATTATGCCATTCTTCGGTCACAGCACCTTCATATTCGGTCCAACTTAAGATGTCGGACTTAAATCGGAACGCTAAGGTCGGAGGATCATACATTGCCCCTAATAGCGACCCCCATCGGTAATAATCACCATTTACCGCAGTAGGAGACCATAAATCAGTGCGGGGCTGAAAACATGCTAGACCCTGAGCATATTGTCGAAGGACCGCCTCCATAGCATCAACCGCTTCCTTCATATTTAGCACACGTTCCTGAACGTCATTATTAATCAAAAGCGCCATTGAAAACCTCCAGCAAAATAAAACTTGATTGAGAAAGTTAAGATCTTAAGCACGGGATTTTTGCAAGAACAAATAGAGTTCTCAAAACCGTTAACTAAGATATCGTCCTAGAGTGCCTAAGATCACATTTATTAGACCGAGCCAAAGGTTAGCAGTAACGATTAGCCGAATTTGATTGAGGTTCTTGCCTGCCTCGGGGAAGTTTTCAGACTTTACTGCCTTTTTAAATCTTGAGTATGGCGCAAACCACAAATGCAAATAAAGGATGATCATTAACCAACCAATGACATGCATGAGATGATAAGGGATGGGTAGTTCCTTAAATCCGGAATAACCGGTAAAAACAATGTAGTAACCGGTGGCTGGGAGTAAGAAGACTGATAACCAGACCCAAGGAAAAAACTTTTTAAAACTCCTAGCCCATAAGGTAACCCGCTCTGCTGGGTCCATAGGCCCTGCTGCTAGCCTCATGACATAAACAGCAAAAAACATTCCGCCTACCCATATTACGGCAGCGATAAGGTGAAGGGTAACAGCGGTATGCATGATATTCTCCATTAACTTGTCAGTTTTTGGTCAGACTTGATTGCTCTATAATGGTACTCTAGGGTCCGCGTCTAAATATTTTAAAGTAATTTTAACCTTGAAATCATGGAATAAAAAGTGAGCCGATGAAGTTTACTGGAACTGACACTTACGTCACCACGCATGACCTTAATATGGCAGTGAATGCGGCAATAACCCTAGAGAGGCCTCTCCTTATTAAAGGGGAACCAGGAACGGGAAAGACCCTACTGGCTATAGAGGTCGCACAGGCCCTGGGTATGCCGTTGTTTGAGTGGCATATCAAATCAACGACCAAAGCACGTCATGGTTTGTATGAATATGACGCGGTTTCTAGGCTACGAGATTCGCAGCTTGGCGTTGAAGGTGTAGCGGAAATTAAAAACTATATAGACAAGGGACCTCTCTGGCGTGCATTTGATTCGGATCAACAGGCGGTCGTCCTCATTGATGAAATTGATAAGGCAGATATTGAATTTCCAAACGACCTTTTGCAGGAATTGGACCGAATGGAATTTTCCGTATACGAAACACAGGAAACGGTTAACGCGAAACACCGACCTCTGATGATCATCACGTCTAACAATGAAAAAGAACTCCCAGATGCCTTCTTGCGTCGTTGTTTTTTTCATTACATTCAATTTCCTGACAACAAAACGATGGAAAAAATTATTCACGTGCATTTTCCTGAAATAAAACAGCAACTTCTTAAGGAGGCGCTCGATGTATTTTATTCTTTGCGCGACGTTAACGGAATTAAGAAAAAACCTTCGACGTCCGAGCTATTAGATTGGATAAAGTTACTTTTAGTTGAAAACATAGATGCTGACGCAATTAAGTCGGACGCCTCGAAAGCAATTCCACAGCTTCACGGAGCATTACTTAAAAATGAACAGGATGTCCAAATGTTCGAACGTCTTGCATTCCTTTCCCGCCGGCAGATTTAACAAAACTAAATGTTTGTCGACTTCTTCTACGATCTTCGAAATATGAAAATTCCGGTGACGATCCGGGAATACTTGATGTTGCTTGAAGCGATGGAAAAGGGAATTTGTGATGGCAACGCCGAAGATTTTTATTTTTTGGCACGGTCAGCCCTTATTAAGGATGAAAGATACTTCGACCGCTTCGATCAGGCCTTTGGATCCTTTTTTCGAGGGCTAGAGAAGAAAAGCGCCGAATTTTTTGACAGCGCAATTCCCGACGAGTGGTTACGTGCGCTTACCCAACGCGTGTTTTCAGAGGAGGAGCTTGAAAAGCTAGAGAAATTAGGTTTCGAAGAATTGATGGAAGAGTTGCAGAAAAGACTTGAAGAACAAGAAAAACCTCACTCCGGTGGTAATAAATGGATTGGGACTGGCGGCACTTCACCTTTTGGTCATTCAGGAATTAATCCAGCTGGTATCCGTATTGGCGGTGAGGGTGGTGGTGGAAGTGCCACAAAGGTATGGAAAAAACGGGAGTTTCGAAATCTAACGGGGGAAGTGGAGATCGGAACGCGTAATATAAAAATCGCTCTGCGACGGCTAAGAAGGTTCGCTCGGGAGGGAGCAGAAGATGAGTTTGATTTGGATGAAACGATTTCCTCTACCGCGAGAAATGCCGGATTACTGGAAGTTAGAATGCGGCCGGAGCGTCGAAATCGAGTAAAGGTGTTAATGTTTATTGATGTAGGTGGAACTATGGATCCTCACGTAAAAGTTAGTGAAGAACTATTTTCCGCCGCAAAAACCGAGTTCAAATACCTTGAATATTTTTACTTCCACAATTTCCTGTATGAACGAGTGTGGCGAGATAATAGGCGCGGGAGGAGCGAGTTTGTGTCGACTTGGGAAGTCTTGAATACTTATAGCTCTGACTACAAAATAATTTTTGTTGGCGATGCAACAATGAGCCCATATGAAATAACAGAGCCGGGCGGCTCGGTTGAACATTGGAACGAGGAATCTGGCGCTGTTTGGATGCAACGGATGATCGCGCAATTTCCTGACTTGGTTTGGTTAAACCCTGAAGCTCCAGAGCGGTGGCCGCAAACTATGTCGACCCAACTAATTTATAAATTGATTGGTAATAGAATGTTTCCAATGACTCTTGACGGCTTAGATCGTGCTATGGATGTTTTGCGTAAACGCAATGGGCAAAAATATCAGCCTATCCATATCCATTAAAGGCGGGGACGATGCCTATCATTCAAAACAGAACTGTCCGGGAGTTACCTCTTCACGAAGGAGCAACCTACAGGACTATTGTTGGAGATGACGAGGGGTCCACACCGGTTAGATTAGGGCTTCAAACGTCACCACCAGGGTTTAATACCGGAATTCATTGGCACCCTTACATGGAAATAGTAATTGTCTTAGAGGGAGAGGGGGAGGCCTGGATTGACGGCGAGAGTGAAATAGAAAAGATTGGTCCAGGTACGACGATGATCTTTCATCCTATGGTAAAGCACTGGTTTAGCGTTACGGGAGGAACCCCAATGAAAACTTATGGGATACACGCATCAAGTAAACGGATCGTCGAACGCTAATTTTTGAATTTTAGGCTTGAAATTTGAATTTCGAAATCCGTCCCCCTTTTTTGTTACAATATTTTTGTGTCTAAAAGACTAAAATATAAAGGGATTGGTATTCAAAATTACTCAGTTTTTATATTATTGTTAGCTTTTTAGGGTTTGGATGCCCGCAGCCGTCGCAGTTACCCTCTGCTATCTTCTCGTAATACTCTTCAAATACTGGCGGTAGGTCCTTAACGATATTGTCAACCCGTACTTCGCGGCGCCAAACCTTTTTAGCACAATTTTCACAATACCACTCAAATGCATCCATGACGTCAGGAGGTCTTATTCTTTCCACCACCATGCCTATACTTTCCGGGTCCGGTCGTTGCGGCGAGTGAGGCATGTGGGGCGGAATAAGCATAACTCCACCTTCATTAATCGGTTTATCTCGAAGTTCGCCGTCTTCAACAACTTTCAGGGTCATGTTTCCCTTAAGTTGATAAAAAAATTCTTCAAATGGGTCGTCGTGATAATCCGTACGTATATTTGGTCCACCAACTATCTGAACAATTAAATCCTCTTGTGCAAAGATAGTTTGATTTAGCACGGGGGGTCGAAGCAAGTGACGATTGTCCTCCACCCACTGCATTAGATTAAAAGAGACAACGCCATCCATATTGTTCACCGCAATTAACTAAAGTGAATAAAAGAAATCATCCGGCAAAAACTCTAATACACTCTCAATAGTCCTGCCCGTTATAATAGTCTCACCCGTCCGTTGATTAACCAAGCTATATTGTGCGTCGCGAAACCGGTCGACCCGGTAGGAAGAGTATGGCGTTCGACCACGAGAACCGGCATACAATAAAATTTGATCCAAGCCCTCCTCAGATTTTCGATGATACCGAAACCAGCGATGACACAACTTCTGTTTTGTCCCTAGTGCCTTGATCTTTTTAATGTCGTCCTTTGAAAAGGGTGAAAGGTCGAGTTCTATAATATTGTCTCTTTCTATATTTTGAGGGTTAGACATTTTTCAGAAATTTTAAATTACAGCCACAAGGCCGGCCGCCTCAATACCGGCAATTACACAGGCTTCATCGTTGGCGCCAGTGTCGCCGCTTGCGCCGACAGCTCCAATTGTTTCTCCTGCTGTGTCTTGCACAAGTACGCCGCCGGGGCTGGTTAGAATTTTACCACCACTTAGATCCGAAAGTGCGCCAAAGAAACTTGGATTTCCTGCGGCTCTCTCACCTAGGGTACGGGTAGATGTACCCATTCCAAGGGAACCCCACGCTTTGCCGGAAGCTATATCTCCCCTTAATAGGGAGGACTTGTCTTCCCTCTTGAAGGCTACCAGGTGTCCTCCTGCATCAAGAACAGAAAATGTCAGGGGCTTTAGATTCATTTCCCGACCTTTGGCTAGAGCCGCGTCGATAATTGTGGAGGCCTGATCCAAGGTAATATTCGACATCATTGTTTTCCCTTTTTAATTTAAGATACGATTGAGTGTTACACCACCTGCTATAATAATAGTGACAGATAAAATTCAGACTCGAAAGATTAGCTCTAAGTATTAGGAAAATAAAATGGCGGATTTCAAACTTTTAAATTATGCCGGAGTTAACGGTGAGGCAAAGCCGGGGATTCTTGTGGGGACGGATCAGATAGTAGACCTAGAAACGGCAACTGGCGGAGCAGCTTGGGCTAAAACAAATATCGAGATAATGAATAATTGGAGTATGTCCTGTTCCAAACTTCATGAATTAGCAAATGATCCGGGANACACTATCCCATTATCAAGTGTTAAACTTTTAGCGCCACTTTTGTTTCCGCCGGCAATTTATTGCGCGGGAGCAAATTATAANAAACATGCCATGGAGATGTCCGCTGANAAAAAGACATACCCAGATAAGTCGGTNACCAACCCTTATTTTTTTCTCAAAAATGGACCCCATTGTGTGATTGGCCCGGATGAAGAAATAAAACTTCCTGAATTGTCCAAAANGGTNGACTGGGAAGCAGAATTTGCTGTGGTGATTGGTAAGNCCGGCAAGAATATTAGNGTTGAGGANGCCCTCAATCACGTTGCNGGTTACACAATTATGAATGACTTGTCCGCNCGGGATCAAGGAAAACGNGATGATTGGCCGAGGTTCGGCGTGGATTGGTTTGGGCACAAGAATTTCGATACTGCCGCGCCCATGGGNCCGTGGATTACGCCAGCTGATCAGATTGCAGATCCCTATAAGTGTCGGATGAAGTTATGGNTAAATAANGAGGAAATGCAGAACGAAGTTATTTCAGATCTNATTTTTGATATTGCNGAGCAAATNGANTGGNTAAGCCGNCGCTTTANCTTGCTGCCAGGTGATGTNTTTTCAACNGGTACGCCGTCGGGTGTNGGNCGCCCNCGGGGCATNTTTCTTAAGCCTGGTGATATNGTTACNATAACGGTNGATGGTATTGGTNAGTTAAAAAATCCTGTGGTTCAGGGNGATTNANGGTTANGNGAGGGAAGGNTGNGTNNTNCGGAGGACNCCAANTACTTCGCCCGATCTCGAGAATATTGGGGGTTCTAGGAGGTTAAGAAGTCTTCCCATTGCTCTGTCAGTTAAAACTTCTAGTTTTAAGAGTAATCGCATCATTACAGCTTCGGCAGCTCGCCGGGCACCNTCATCAATCTTTATCGCAATCCCGAGGCCAAGTTTGCCTAAAGTTGAACAATAAACGCCTTCTGCGCCGGTTTTNACTAGGGCATCCTGGCCCAAGGCGTCGATTACCCTGGTGCAGAACCGTCCTTTGCCGGCAATGAGATAGGGTTCCATTGCCATCGCATTTCTAATGCGTNCGCAAGCTTTCTGGCGGTCTTCAGGTTGGTCATGTGGATCNCCTAGGCGAGCCATCGCAAGTGCAAGATTGCCNAGCGGAACGGCAATTGTTGGAACCCCGCATCCGTCCATTGCCTTAGGTGCGTCAAATAAATCCATTCCGGTCATTTGCTCNATAATNCCAATAATACGCTGCTGAACGGGATGATCACTTCGGTTGTAGCCAAGAATTGGATGACCNAGNTGTCTCGCAATTGTCAAAAAACCGGCGTGTTTCCCTGAGCAGTTGTCGTGGAGAGTNGTGGGNTTCTGTTTNTTTTCGGCAAGAATTGCTTTGGCTTCGTTNGTCCAGGGAAGGGANGGCCCGCACACCAGATCACTAGCCTTACAGNCAATTTTCTNTAACCAGTTCCCGACAATNTCTGTATGCGTAATTTCTCCATTATGACTGCCACAAGCGAGTGCCAAAGCGGCNTGACCAAGACCAAAAGCTCTAGCTGCACCTGTTTCTACGAGGGCAAGGGCCTGGATCGGCTTTATNGCTGATCTNGGANAGACCATCGCGTCNGTGTCACCGGCGCTGAGAACCACGCGCCCATGGGCGTCTACAACCGCAAAAGACCCCTTGTGGAAACTTTCGACGGNGTCACCNCGTATAGCTTCGATTAGTACNGGATTATCNAAAGGGNATTTTCTTGGCGCATCGCGGGCATCCGCCATTTANTTATTACCTTTTGACACCAAGTTTTTTGTGGACNCCNTTNAGNAATGCAATGGCTTCCCGGTTAAATCGAGTNGAATGTTCGATGTGAGGGCAATGGGCTGCCTTGTCATAAACTGAAACTTTTGCACCCTTAATACGTTTTGCGACTTTTGTCGCATAGCCGCGCTCTCGCAGTTCATCTTGTTTGCCGGCAATCATCAAAGTTGGAATAGAAATATTCTCATAAGGTGTGTTGTCCGGGTTACCAAATTGTCCACCTGACGTTTTTATGGTTGGGCGTTTGAAACGAACCGCCGCAGCGCACTCCCAAGCCCCTGGCAGCGTTGCAAGCTTTTGACGTTTTCTAATATAGCTGGGGTTATCCACCCATTTCTTTTTATTATAAAATAGGCCGTCCAACAGCATGCGCATTGCCTTTGGAGAACCATCATAGTCAAGGAGCTGTTGTCTAGCCGGCGTAGATGGCGCAAAACCACCACCTGAGGCAAGGACTATGGACCTCATCGGAAAGATCATTGGCGGAGCGGCTGCTATACGGGCAAGGTTGCTGCCGCCCATTGAGTTACCTACAAAATCAGCCTCTTTTATATCCAATACTTCAAAGAAACGGATAAGATGCTTAAAAAAGCGGTCTCGGCCACCACCGAAGTCAAAGACTTTATCCGTTCGGCCGAACCCTATTCCATCTGGCGCTATTACTCGAAAATGTTTTGCAAAGGCAGTTAAGTTAAACTCCCAAGACAACTCTGAACATCCACCAAATTCACCGGAATGCATAAAGACGACCGTGGGGCCATCGCCACCTTCTAGGTAATGAGTTTTGATCCCGTCGACATTAATGTAGCGGCTGGTAATACCCTTGATCGGCATGATTTTCCTCCGTTTAGTCTTTATGCAGCTGCGAGTTTTCTTGGTTTCCTTGGGCTTCTCACAGTCACGCCAGACTTTGCCCGAGCGGCCTCCAACGCATCAGTCCTGCCATTAAAATTTTTGGCTGGGATTGGCTTTCCGCGATCTTTTAACATGCCAACCTTAGAACTGACCGTGCCTAAGTCTTTGAGTTGTGGGACTACTTCCTTAGCGAAGAGTGTCATGCTTTTTGAGACATCTTTTAAGGGCATATCGCCGGAATGAAGCATAGCAATTAAATTTCCAAAACCGCCAATTTCCTTATACATTTTTTTAAGTTGTTTTACTACTTGGTCTGGTGTGCCGTAGACAGCGACACCATTCTCACGAAAGTAGTCCATCCCTTTAGTCCGGATGGCGTCCGTTCTTCCACCAGAAAATTTACCGGAGAGGAAGTTCGCGTAGAGTTCGGTTTCAACGTAGCCAGGCGGCGCGCGGAATTGCGGTTCTGTTTTGTTGTTTGTCACGTACCAGAAGACTTGCTTTATAAATTTTAGGGCTTCTTCTTCGGTCTCTCCAACGGCAACAAGGGGCATAAAGGCAAAAAGGTCATCGGCGGGTTTTGGGAGACCCTTCTTTTTAAGATTCTCTCGAACCCCNGTGAACATTTTNNTCATTCCCGCCGTGGGAGTAAGAAACATGGTGAAGGTAAAGCCGTTTTCCACTGACCGGGTGGCGTGTTTTACGTCTGAGCCGCCGGTCATCCAAATTGGCATATGTGGATCTTGATAGGGTCGGGGCCAGACATTCACTTGTCGTTTATGAATCCATCGTCCCTCATAATTAAATGGGCCGTCATGGGTCGTCCAAGCTTTCTGCATTAGCGAGATTGACTCCCAAAGACGCTGGCTTGTCTCTGTAGGGTTGCAGTTTGAGCTAAAAAGTTCGTAGGGGACGCCGCGAACAAAACCACATTCTAGTCGGCCTCTAGAGATGTTATCAATCATCGCCATCTCTTCGGCATTCCTTATTGGATCCCTAAGGTTAGCTGATGGGTTACCAAGAATGCATAGGCGTGCATTTTGTGTTAATCGCGCCGCAATAGCCACTGAAAGTGGCGCCGCTGAATTTAAACAGGTTGCTGTTTGGTGGTGCTCATTAATCATACAATTTAGACCAAGGTCGTCAGCCAGAAGGTGCTGGTCTAGACACATGTTATACCAGTCAGCGCCAACCTCTGGATCGTAAACTGAACTAGGAAGATTTATTCGCATAGAGGTAAATTCATCCTCGGGTGGTAAGAAGGGCCATGCGAATTCGGTAAAGTGATAAAATTCCATCTCGTAATGTCCTATATAATTCAGTTTAGTTAATGATATTTATCGAAGAAACGCACGAACTTGTTTCATGAATTCCTCTTCCTGTTCAATGTGCGGAAAATGGCCTGCCTTTGGGATTGTCACCAACTTTGAACCTGCTATTCTTTTTGCGTATCCACGACCATAAGCTGGTTTGACAATTCCATCATTTTTTCCCCATATTAATAGGGTTTTAAGCTTTATTCTATTTAGGCGATAGCGAAGGCTGGGGTTATGAAAATAGGGATCCCAACAAAGCCTGGCTGTGCTTTCGCGTGCTTTTGCCTCCGACATTGCCTCTGCGTCTGTCATATCAGTAAGGACCCGGGGGTCCTTACTGATATCATGAAATTTCATCTTTTTAACGACAGCGAACTGATTGTAATAAATGTCCTCTATGTCGCGGTCATAAGGCCCTCGGTTTTTGATACCAACTGGGTTAACTAAAATAAGTTTTTTCAGCCGGCTGTCGTTTTTTGTGGCTATTTCACAGGCCAGCCAACCACCCACAGAGAAACCGAGGACTAAAACATTTTGAAGCTTCATCTCATCTAGCAAGTCTAGGTAGAGGTAAGACATATCCTCAATCGTCCGTACAGAATCAGGAAGTGTCGAGTCGTTGAATCCTGGCATAGACGGCATTATGACGCGGTATTTCTTTGCTAGTTCTTCAACAAAACCAGCACCAAATTCATAACGGTCTTCACTATGTAACAGTAGAAGCGGCTTTCCCGTGCCCTTTATTTCAACTGTGACTTTGGCGTCTTGTAATTTGAATAATTTTTTATTGGTTCTAGCCTTACGACTACGCTCTTTAGTGTTTTTCTTAACTGGCATGTATTTTCCGAATTGTTCTATTTTTTTTTGGCTAAACGAGGTCTTTTCCTTTGGCATATAATACCTATTGTTTGCTAATTGGCGAGAGGCAATTTGTATCAATCTTTACTTGGATTGACTTCATCTAAAATGGATATCACGGTCATTTAAAATAGCTATGGAAAGGTCAGGGGATGTATTTTGGTAAACCTTTGTTGCGTCGGGAGGACGCGCGGTTTTTGAAGGGCAAAGGGAAATATACAGACGACTTGACACTTCCGGGTATGACTTTTGCGGCGTTTGTTCGAAGCACTCACGCATACGCGACAATAAATTCTATCGACATCATCGATGCCAAGGCTAAGCCTGGTGTTTTAGCCGTCTTTACCAGTGACGACTGGAGGGGCGATAAAATGGGCGAACTTCCATGTGTTCATCCTATGACCTCTAGCGATGGACGGTTTATGAACGAGAAGCTTCGGCCAATTTTTGCCAGGGACAGGGTTTGCCATGTTGGGGAAGTCATTGCGTGTGTTATAGCTGAGACAAAAAATCAGGCCCTAGATGGAGTTGAGGCTGTCCAGGTGGGGTATGGAGCGCTACCAGCAAATACTGTGATAGGTAAAAGTCTCGATGGAGATGCAATAGCTATTCATCCAGAGTTCGAAAATAACACTGTTTTTGAAATTGATCGGGGCGATGCAGAGGCAACAGAGAACGCATTTAAAGAAGCATTCCATATCTCGGAAATGACGTTATTAAGCAACAGGGTGGCAGGAAACCCGATGGAGCCCAGGGCTTTTCTGGCCGATTATGAAGAGAGTGCGGAGCGTTATTCACTTTGGTGCACCAGTCAGATCCCTCATTACTTTCGCCGTTGGCTCGCGAAATTTGTTTTATTTGAAGCTGAACACCGAATACGGGTAGTTTCCCCCGATGTCGGTGGGGGTTTTGGGTTAAAAATACACCTCAACGAAGGGGCGATAGTGACCTGGGCTACAAAAAAGATCGGGCGCCCGGTTAAGTGGACCGCAACCAG
>PBOV01000060.1 GCA_002724505.1 Rhodospirillaceae bacterium
ACAGAGGCATAAAAGGCGTCGCAGTCGATGTGGGCAATACAAAGTTCATTTAGTTCTTCGTGAACGATTACACGCGTGGAACCACACTCGGGGCATGATGATATGTCAGCCTCTTGAGATGGGCCTGTCTCAAAGCAGTCTCGGCATAGCCAGGGCATCGGACAACGATGATGTCGAAGGAGCCTTGGGTCAATTAGAAGTTAGCTAAAATAAAGTCGATCCGGGTTGTCCACGAGTATTTTGTGAAGCTTTTCCTTTTCTCCTGCAATAGCTGCTAGGAGATCAAGTAAATCACCTTCGTTGGGAATTTGTCCTGGGTTGAATGTATTGCCGTGCGGCCAATCGGTTCCCCAGATTGTTCTATCAGGAGCAGCGTCGATTACCGCCTGACCGAGGGGTATCACATCGCTGAAAGGGATGCCATTTTCAACGCAGGCCTGTCTGGTTGCGCTAATCTTATCTACACTACAAATTTTTACCCAAAATCGATCATCTTTAAGTAGATCTATTAATAATTTAAACGCGGGATGCTCTAATCCGTCTGCGGGGGGACACCTTGCCATATGATCTATAACGGTAGGGACTGGAATACTGCGAATGAAGGATTCGTTATCTATAAAATGGTCGGTTTCCACATGCAGGACTAGCGACCAGCCAAGTTTTTCTATTCGTGGGATCGCATTTGCGATCATCTCCGAACTGCCAGGCCGGTCGGACATTAAAGAAAATCGTGCGCCGCGTGCTCCTGCGTCGTGGAGTGCTTCAAGATCTGCATCAGTTGTTTTATCATTAAAACGTATGACCGCACGCATGTTCCCGTCCGATTGATTTACGGCATGCAAAATTGCCGAATTATCCATACCGTGTGCGGTGGGCTGGACTGCAATCGCACGGGTTAGTCCCGTTAGTTTTTGCACATTCCGATAGTGTTCAATGGGTGCACCTGGTGGGGTATATCGACGGGTCTCTGAGTAAGGGAACCGATCAGGCGGCCCAAAAATGTGAAAATGGGTGTCGCAGGCTTTGTCGGGAACCGCAAAGGATGGCTTCTTGGTATTGGGGTCCGGAGGCAGGGCGTAAGGAAGATCATTAGCCATAGTCTTACAAATACCTTTCAAAGAAAGCGTAAACCAAGGGCCCCCAAATTTGTTGTCCAGTTGCGCAGAACCTGTGTGCTTCGGGTCCGGCATTGCCCCAGGGCGGAAAAACCTTTGCTTCATATGGGTGATCGCGTTTTTGGAGAAGAAAGGAGATTTCAGTTGTGGGTGCGGTATTGAAGTCATTCTCTGGCTGGATCAAGCAGACAGGCTGGGTCAGATTCGAGGCGGCATCCAGTATCATTCTCTTTATCTTGGGATGCTTTGCCCATTGGCTCGCTCCGCCAGAAAAATCTACCCCACAACGCCAGCGGGGATCTGCTGCTAAAGCTAGCAATGTGTGGATACCACCAAGCGAGCTGCCCATGACAACTATCCGAGCGGGATCAATCTCCTCCAGTCCAGCGACATAATCAAGGGCAGAGATGACATCCTGGTTCTCGCGAACCAAACGAGCAGACATCTGTTCGTCATGCGCTTTTGTCCCGCGCGGTGCCGCAACTTCTTCGCCCAGGGTGACGCCTGGGGAGTTGCCATAACCGGCACGATGCGGAAATAGATAGGCGCAGCCCCAAGATAAGAAAAGCGTTGCCGTTTGAGGGTGTGATAAATCCGTTGTTCCGGGCGGGGTAGCGCTCCCGTGATTGTCTACAATACAGGGGAATGGACCGTCACCGGGAGGGAGGAACAGGAAACCATTCAGGACCCCTGTGCCGCCGGAGAATTCAACTTCGCGCGGCGCTAAAGAATGGCCCTCGAGATCAATTTTTTGCAATTTCTTATCCCCCTGTTTGAAGTGTAACGCATGATGGGCAATATGGGGAGGTGCAGCTATAGTGGTATTGTCATATAATTTTGTCCGGTTGGACGATTGATAGGGAAAAATGCGACATCGCGATACAGGGGTTCTGCTATACGATGAAGGACATGCGACGGATGGCTATACGCTGATTGTCCCGTTAGTTAGCAAGGAAGCTTACATAATTGGTATGAGGGGCGAAGTTCTTCACAATTGGCATTTTCCGCTGACGCCGGGTAATTATGCTTACTTGCTTCCCAACGGTAATCTCTTCTGGTCAGGTCGTACTACTGAAGGCCCACCTCTTCGCCGCGGCAAAGGTGGCTTGATGCGTGAATATGACTGGGAAGGAAATGTCGTTTGGGAATATGAGGATCACGGTCAACACCATGATTTTCGACGTTGCGCCAGCGGGAACACGATTTACCTGGGCTGGGAGCCACTGCCAGATGAATTTGCCAAACGTGTGGTAGGTGGTATCCCAGGCTCAGAGCATGAGGGAGTTATCTACGGAGATTATATCCGAGAAGTGAACCCAGCTGGCGAGACAGTTTGGGAGTGGCATTTTCATCTGGATGAGGATATCGANGCGCATCCTCTAATTGACGTTTGTGATCGCGAAGAGTTTGCCCACGCCAATGCCTGCTTTCCGCTGGAGAACGGAGATGTTCTGGTTAGCTTTAGGCGAACGCACACGCTGGCAATTATTGATAGAGCGACTAAAAAGTTTAAATGGATGAAAAAAGACGTGATGTGGGGAACCACTCATGATGTTCAGATGTTGGACAACGGCAATCTGCTGTTCTTTGCTAATGGGCTTTATACGCCCATTAATCCCTTCTCACGGGTTATAGAGCTCAATCGGGAAACCGGCGAAGAAGTTTGGGACTACCGAGGCCAGCCGACATGGTCATTTTTTAGTCCTAATATTTCTGGTGCTCAGCGGCTTTGGTCTGGGAATACTCTAATATGTGAGGGGCAAATGGGCCGTGTTTTTGAAGTAACACCCGACCAAAACATTGTCTGGGAGTACGTGTCCCCATTTTTTGGGGGATATAATTGGTTTGGTTTCGAGCGGGGCGGGGCAGGGAACTCTCTTTTTAGAGCCTATCGTTATTCGCCAGGATCTCCTGAAATCGCGGGCCGCATAAAATCGCCCTATGCCGGATAAANCTANNCTAGATATTTATATAATTTTTNATTTCGGTGACGGTTGTATCGTTGATATCTGAATCAACAAAAATAATTATAAATANCTTTTGATGTGAACGTATTCCNTTNCANTTATTTCAATCNGATGGATNACTTTTACATCTAGGTCCCAAAATTGCCTCGCGTCAAATTGCTANAGGAGGNAAGGGATCCTTCCCGGATATGTAGTCGGAGGCCTTTTCNGCCATCATAATTACCGGAGCATTGATNTTTCCTCCTGGCATATCCGGCATAACCGAAGCGTCAACGACCCTCAGCGCTTCAATACCGCGAACACGCAGTTCTTGGTCTACAACGGCCATTTTGTCCTTATCCGTTCCCATTTTGCAGCTNCCTGCAGGGTGATGGACGGTCCANGCCGTTCTTCGGATGTGGTCGTCAATATCCGCTCTACTGGTTATGCCNACGCCAGGTTGTATTTCCTTTCCTCTGAATGGATCNAGGGGCTTTTGATGGGCAACNTCGCGGACCATATCGAAACCNGTTCGTAAAGTTTGCCAATCTTTTTCTGCTGAGAGAAAACGTTGATAAATTGCNGCCTTATCATGCGGATTGTTTGATTTAAGGCGAATTTCGCCCCTACTTTCCGGATGCAGAACGGCNGGCCGACACATAAAAGCATCNTTCGGTTTTTTTCTAAAACCAGGGAACCATGGCAAAGATTCNGGGGGGACAAAGCGCGTCAGAAATTGGATGTCTGGTTGGCTCAATGACNGGTCACTNTTGAGGAAAGCCATAATTGGGCCTGGCATTTCAGTTGCAAAACCGTCCCCCATGAAATAGGCGCGCAACATCGCCAATGCGATCCGGTCATAACGGAGGTGGCCAACGAAAGGTCCATCCTCCTTGCGTTCAAATTCAATTCCAACGCCGATATGGTCCTGTAAATTTTGGCCGACCCCAGGCAACGCGTTGAGACATTCAATGTCGTGCTCTTTAAGGTGTTCTGGCTCTCCNACACCAGAAAGCATTAAAAGTTGTGGNGAATTGATNACNCCACCAGANAGAATGACCTCACAATTTGCATGTAGGGTTTCTNTTCGGCCATTTCGNNAATATTCAATGCCGGTAGCCCGACCGTTTTGAATAACAACCTTTAAGACCATCGATTTNTTAAAAATAGTCAAATTTGGGCGTTTTATTGCGGGTCTGAGATACGCGACGGCCGCACTGCACCGTTTTCCATTNCGGATAGTCGATTGCATAACNCAGAAGCCCTCATTATCGGTGTTATAGTCTTCGGTAACTGGATATCCCGCTGCACGACCGGCCTCCAGCCATGCCTCCTTAAGTGGGTCAGGGTAAATATTTTTAATTGTTGTCAGNGGGCCGCCAACACCCCTGANTTTTGTCTCGCCGCCTGCCCAATTTTCTGATTTCTTNAAATATGGCANAACATCAGCGTAGGACCAGCCTTTCAAGCCGAGATNTTNCCANCGATCAAAATCNGCAGGATGNCAGCGNACGTAGGCCATAGCATTNATGGAAGATGACCCNCCCATCACCTTACCTCTTGCACACTCAATTTCACGATTTAGGAGTTGGGCCTCCGGTTCAGTAAAATAACCCCAGTTATGCAGCCGATTTAATAAAATTTTTCCCCAACCGAGGGGCACATGGATCAAAGGGTTCCAATCTTGACCGCCTGCTTCAAGCAATAAGACATCGGCATCCCTGTCTTCAGTCAGTCGGTTGGCGAGGGTACACCCAGCTGAACCTGCGCCAATTATAATGTAATCGTATGCTTTTCTATCACTCATAATGCTTCGTCTTAAGGAGAACGACGAAGGGCCAGACGTTTCCGCCTGGCCCTATTTTGTCGCGTTCAAGGGCCTTCTGTTAAGGTGCTTTTGTAGACGCTGTCTTTAAAACTTCCTTAAGAATACCATACATCTTTGAAGTCTTCGGGTTTGCGCCTAAAAACTCGTCGCCGAGTGGCGCCAGCCTTTTGTTGATTTCAGCCTGATCTGCTGCCGGAAGGCGAATAACCTCAGCGCCATTCTTTTTCCATAAAGCTTCGGCCTTCTTATTTGCATTAGCAGCAAATTTTGCAGCAAAAGTTTCAGTATCCCGACCAGTTTTAATGACTAGGTCTTGTAGGTTCTTCGGCAATTTTTTCATCCAGCGTTTACTGACAAAAATTGCACTCGGAATCATTCCTGATTCAATGAGTGTGATTGATTTCGTGGTGGTGAAAAATTTTGTCGCACCCATGACAACGATTGAGCTTCGACAGCCATCTATCGTTTTACGTTGCAATGCCGGTAATACTTCGAGGTAAGGCATTGGAACACCGGTCATTCCAAGTGTTTTCGCAAGCTTACTCTCCATCTTGGTAGCCAGAACGCGAACTTTCAGTCCCTTAAGATCAGAGAGCCTCCGGATAGGCTTTCTTGATGCTATTGAGGTGGGCCCATAGTTGTAGATGGAGATGCCAAGAATTCCATGTTTTTCCGCTAATTTTAAATATGGGGTACGGAATTTTGGGGTTGTGAAGGCATTATGCGCATGCCAATAACTTTTGTAGTTGCCGGGCGCGTCGGGAGCTTGGAAGGCTATATTCATTCCAGATAAAAACCCAGGTGGAGAGAGAAAGGCAGCCTGTGCACCGATTTTAAGGTTCCCAAGCTGACTCGGAATATTCCCGAGTTGGCCTGCGGGGAACACCTTCATTTTAATCTTGCCGCCGCTACGTTTTTCAATCAGCCTTTTATATTCTTTAGCNAACGCATGTTGTGGGTCATTGATTGTGACCATACCGATATTCATTTTATATTGTGCCTGGGCTGCACCGGCGACAAAAATAGCTGCCGCNGTAGCNGTTGCCAGCATAGTCTTAATATTCATTTCCTTTTTTCCTCNTNTTNAAACNATAAAATTATATTATNNCNGNTANTNCCNTTNTANCCTAANAGCCNTACAAGAACGAGCGAAAGATCAGGCCAATATGAAATAACGCCTAACGCTATTAGATTGACAATGATAAACGGAACAAGCCCCGGGTAAAGACTTGATAATGGAACTCGAAAGAGTGCCTGCGTCACAAATATGTTTAATCCAAACGGGGGCGTGAACATCCCGATACTTACATTGACGGTCATAATAATACCGAAATGAATTGGATCAATCCCAGCAGCAAGGATCACTGGTTTGAGTATTGGCGCAAGAACAAGAATAGCTGAGGCTGGGTCGAGTACGCACCCGACAGCTAACAATAAAAGATTGATCATCAATAAAACCATCCAAGATTCGAGGCCAAGGCCTTGTATCCAGTCGACCATTGCTTGNGGAACACCGGCGATAGTCAGAAGTCTGGAAAANAGCGTTGCGGCTCCGACAATGATCAGTACCTGAGCCGTGAGATAAACTGATTCAATGGTAACTTTCCATAAACCGGTTGGTGTCATGTCTCGATAAACCCACATGGCGACAATGACGGCATAAAGGCAGGCAACCCCTGCCGCCTCGGTCGGTGAAAAGATACCGGCGTAGATGCCGCCTAGGATGATTAACGGGGTACCCAGTGCCCAGACACCAGCTTTAGTTGTTCGTCCCACGCGTTTGACTGTAAACTTTTCACCTTCTTGTATGTCGCGCTTGCGAGCATAAAAATATATGTAGAGTCCCATGATAAAGGCGATAAATAGGCCCGGGAGTACTCCGGCGATAAAAAGGTGTCGAACGGATTCTTCTGCTGCGGCACCGTATAAAATCATCGCAATTGAAGGCGGGATAATTCCGGCAATGGCTCCCGAAGAGGCCAGCAACCCGCTGGCGAATTTCTCTGGGTAGCCTTTTTCTCGTAGTGATGGAAACAGCATTCCGCCAACTGCTGCAACGGTCGCGGGGCTCGAACCTGAGATAGCGCCGAAGATTGTGCAGGCGCCGACAGTAGTTAGGGCAAGGCTNCCCCGAACTGCACCGAGAAGGGATACAACCCANTCGACTAANCGACGGGATATGCCNCCCTGCGCCATTATNGCCCCCGCAAAAATAAAGAAGGGAACTGCTATAAGTTTATAATTATCTACGCTGCCAAAGAGCTCNATTTGAACCATCGTAATTGGCAGNTCCATGATGAANAGGATTGTAATCACTGATGAGACCATCAANATTACAAAAATAGGAAAGCCGAGAATTAGAAGAATGATTGGCAGGACGCCCATTACAATAAATAGTTCCATTGGCGTTAACCCNTACCCGGTTCTTGGGCTGCACGCTCNGCGGCTTCACGTAATGCTTCAACCTGTTCCTCTTCGCTTTCCAGACTGCCCGCTAAGTTATCGCGGAACCTCACCAGAATGCACACAATGACAAAGAGAAACGAGGCCGGAATAATCCCATGCATCAGTGTCATGGGAATTTCCGCCACCTGACTTAAATGGGTCAGGTCAGCGATGGCAAATAGGGACTGATAAACGATAAGTCCGCCNATAAAAACGAAGACCAAAATTGATATACTATTTACTACTGTCCTGAGGATACCTGGCAATGTTCGGGACAGTAGATCCATTTTGAGATGTCCNCCNTCCCACGTAACCAAAACGCTACCNAGGTAAACTGTCCAAACCAAAACATAGCCTAGCACTTCTTCAGCCCAAATTATCGGAGCAAGAAAGACATANCGACCTATTGCGTTAGCAACAATCAGGAAGACACTTGTGATGAGCAAGAGGCCTAAAAAAAGACGCACTACAGGCAGAAAATATCTGCGAATGGCTTTCATTTTTNAAGATGCCCCGATCGATAATTTTTATTTTTCTTCACTAAACATGCTGATGACCCCCGCAATGATTGTCAAGGACCTGCTGCATTGTCTTGTCAGGCNCGACTGACGCTATTAGCTTCTGCATATGTTGAGTGTCGAACAAAACCAACGCGTAACCCAAACATGCGGCAANGCTCCGGCGGGAGAACTTTTGCGCAGGNATTGGCAACCAGCCGCTCTGGTCGACGAATTGGCTGNTGACAGNCCTGCCGTATCAGTCGAGCTCTTTGGCGAACAGTTGGTGCTTTTTCGTGATGAAAAGGGTGAGTANGGGCTGCTTGATCGTCACTGTNCCCACCGCGGTGCAGACCTATGTTTTGGCCGCCTGGAGGNTGGTGGGTTGCGGTGCCCGTTTCATGGTTGGNTATTTGATATAGCTGGAAAATGTCTCGAACAGCCTGCCGAACCTGAGAACAGTAATTTTCATACCAAGATTAATCACACGGCTTACCCTTGCATCGAACGGAATGGAATTATTTTTGCCTATTTAGGGCCGGGTGACCCGCCTCCGTTCCCTTCATTTGATTGTTTTGTGGCGCCGGAGGAGTTCACATTCGCTTTCAAGGGTCATATTGATGCAAACTGGCTGCAGGCGGTGGAGGTCGGAATCGATCCTGCGCATGCGTCATTTCTTCACCGTTTTTTTGAAGATAAAGACCCGGACGAGGGTTACGGCCAACAATTTAGAGATTCTACGGACGAAATTCCNGTTACAAAGCTCCTGCGCGAAGTTGTGCGTCCCATAATAGAAGTAGAGGAAACAAACTCTGGTATGTCAATTAAAACTCTGCGTGATTTGGGTAATGCCGGAATGCATGTCCGGGTAACAAATCTTATGTTTCCCAATGCTATTGTCATACCNATGAGTAATGAAATGACTATTANCCAATGGCATGTCCCGATCAACGATCAAGAATGTTATTGGTATGCAATTTTTACAGATTTTGAACGTAAAGTTAACCGGCAAGCAATGCGCGATCAACGTCTCGCGCTTTATACCCTGCCTAACTATAAGCCGCTGCGAAATCGCACGAATGCTTGGGGTTATGACCCAAAGGAGCAGCGCACTCAGACCTATACCGGGATGGGGATGGATATCAATGTTCACGATAATTGGGCGGTAGAATCCCCCGGTTCTATCTTTGATCGGAGCAATGAACATCTNGGCACGACCGATAAGGCAATCATTGNCTATCGTAAGTTACTTTTATCCGCAATTGATNCTGTTGCACTNGGTAAGGCGGCTCCCAAGCAGGGTGCTGCGCTTAANGGACCACTATCCGTTGANACCATCGGAGCTGCTGATAATTGGGAAGGTTGTTGNATTGAATGTGATANGGCCCGGCGAGACCGTTCGCCTTGGGCTAAGGAGATATAATGTCAAATGACGGATCGCATGGCAGGGGCAAGTTTGCGGAGCGATTTTGCCTAATAGACGCCGAACGCAAAAAGCAAAATGCGAGGATTATAGAACAAGTTGAAGCCAAAGGCTTAGAGGTTGTCCGCCTTTCTTTTGCTGATCAGCACGGTATTTTGCGCGGTAAAACGATTATGGCGAACGACCTGATTTCCGCAATGGAGAGCGGCGTCACCATGACAACGACGCTGCTGGCGAAGGANACNTCACANAAAACAATCTATCCCGTNTGGAGNGAAGGCGGGGGTTTTGGGTTAAAAATGATGAGCGGAGCGGGTGATTTTGTTATGCTCCCTGACCCGGAAACNTTCCGTGTTCTGCCATGGGTTGAAAAGACTGGTTGGCTACTTTGTGATCTGTATTTTCCTGATGGCTCACCNGTCGCGCTATCGACGCGCGCCTTGTTAAGNAAAACACTGGAGGATCTCAAAGCAGAAGGCTATGACGCCACGATTGGCTTAGAGGTTGAATNTCACCTTTTTCANTTGCGTGANGANCNGTTAAATCCTGAGGATGCAGGGCAACCCGGCAAGCCGCCTGAAGTGGATCTGTTGGCCAAGGGTTTTCAATATTTAACGGAAATTAGGGCCGATCAGCATGAGCCAATAATGCAGATCATACGNCGAGATNTATTNTCATTGGGCCTACCATTACGTTCAACCGAGGTTGAGTTTGGACCAAGTCAAGCCGAGGTCACATTCCACCCTATGGCACCCTTGGAAGCTGCCGATACAATGGTTGAGTTCCGAAATGCTGTAAAACAAATTTGCCGACGCCACGGGTATCACGCGAGTTTTATGTGTCGTCCCCATCTAGAAAATATGTTTTCAAGCGGTTGGCATCTTCATCAGTCATTGAGTGACCTAAAAACCGGTAGCAATGCATTTATGCCGAGTGGTGATAATATATTATCAGAAGTTGGTCTGCATTATGTTGGAGGTATTCTTAAACACGCGCGAGCGGCCTCTGTATTTACTACGCCCACGCTTAATGGTTACAAACGTTATAAGCCNTTTACCNTNGCGCCAGATNGAGCCGTTTGGTCCNCNGATAATCGNGGAGCGATGNTCCGCGCNATTGGCGGTGTCGGAGANCCTGGTAGCNGNATTGAAAACCGCATCGGTGAGCCCGCCGCTAANCCTTACCTTTATATNGCATCNCAGATTGCCTCGGGNCTCGANGGTATACGGAANAAANGCGAACCGGGNGCNCCATCGANGACNCCCTACCANGCTAATAAGCCGGCGCTNCCGGGAAGNTTAANGGAAGCTGTCTCAGAGCTNCGTAAAAGCANCTTTTTCCGAGANAGGTTTGGCGACGATTTCGTCAATTACATCNTAGAAATCAAGGAAGCAGAAATCGGCCGATTTCTATCAGAAACCAACGACTGGGAACACCGAGAATATTTCGACCTCTTCTAAACTACTAGCGAACAAATTCCAGAGCGAAGCCATCAAGCGGCACATTATCTCGTTGCTTCATCGCTTTTGACTTTTCCCATGCTTCTGCAGGTGTCGTGGACGCTTCAAGTTCTCTCAGTCGAGGGAAAATTTCTTCAGAGTAAAGCTTCATTGAAGTTTCAGTTTCCTCATGTGTAACGAAGCCAGCCTGGCCCATCATTAACATATTTCCAAATCCGCCAGAATATTCCCAGAAGTTTTTTATCTGCTCATACACCTGGTCTGGCGTTCCCGCGAAAACATTACCGCGCGCCATTTGATCTTCCAGCGTTGCAGTGAGTGGTATGCCCGCGCCCCCGCGCGCGCCCTTCATAATTTGGGCACTAATTTGTGGTGGATGGTAGCCTGGCGGGTTTGACCAGTATCCAGGCACCTTGTTGGCCGACATATACCAGAGGAGCTTTTCGGCCCCTTCGCGGGCCTTCTTTTCATTTTCACCGACAAAGACGAGCCCAAGATAGGCGAGACGATCAAATGGGGCATGTTCGCCATGCATTTGAAGGTAGTCTTCACGGTATCCATCGTAAATTTCACGAATACGCGGATACCCTGCAAGGAAGACTGCGCCGATATGTTTGTGTTTGGCTACTGGCGTGGTGCTTGAGCGCCCCCCCATAGTAACCCATACCGGCGGAGCGGGCTGCTGATAAGGCCGCGGCCAAATATTGATCTGTCGTCCATGAAACCAGCGACCTTCATAATTGAAGGGACCATCATGTGTTGTCCACGCTTTCATGATCATGTCATGGGCTTCCCACAAACGCTGGCTTCCTCGCAGTGGGGTGCGGTTTGCCGGCGCTGCTTCATAAGGGACACCCCTTACGAAGCCACATTCGAGGCGACCTTTAGAAATGACGTCGATTAGGGCCATTTCTTCAGCAACACGAATTGGGTTTCGCCGGTTAGAGATTGGATTGCCTAAAATTAGGAGACGCGCCTTACTTGTTTCGCGTGCTAAAATAGACATCATTAGCGGTGCGGCAGGTACCATGCATGTCGCCGTTTGGTGGTGTTCATTATTCATGATGTCTAGGCCATAGCTTTCTGCCATGCACCACAAATCTAAATACCAATTATAGAGCTCGTTTCCTCGCTTAGGATCAAAATTAGAATTAGGCAGGTTGACGCGAATTGATTCGTATTCATCCTGCGGTGGGAGGTCTGGATAGGCGTCTTCGGTAAACCAATAAGTTCTCATGTTAAATTTCCATCAGTCTGTAAAGGCAAACACTTCGCTCACGAAGCGATCTGTCTGTTCAGCGTAAGGCGAGTGCCCCGCTTCCGGGATTGCCACAAAACGTGCGCCCGGGATCAGGGCTGCGTAGGCTTTGCCGTAGTCGGTCGTCACAAGCCCATCACTTTCTCCCCAGATAAACAACGTTGGCGCTGTGATACGATGCAGACGCTGAGGTAATTTGGGGTTATGCATATAGGGTTCCCATGTATAAAGCCCCAACGCTATTCGGTTGCTGGCAATCGCCGCGAGGGTTTCGTCCGACAGCGAGCCCAAATTGGGGGCGTTGGATTGCTCATGGTACATCAAATTTTGGGCTTCATCCGGCGAAATTCCAAAGACATCGATTATATCCCGATCAGTTGGGCCACCAACCTTTACCCCGACCGCATCGACCAAAATAACCTTTGAAAAATAACTGCAGTTAATTGAGGCAAGCTCTGCAGCTAGCCAGCCGCCCATAGAAATTCCGACTAACACAGCGTTGTCGATTTTCAGTGCATCAAGTACATCAAGATAAAAATGTACTAACTCAGGCATACCATCAAAATGATCGGGTATCTTGGTGCCGTTAAAACCAGGGTGGGTAGGGGCGATTACCTCGAATTTTTCTGCTAATCTATCTGTTACTGGATGCTCGGCTATTGAACCACCGCCGCCATGAAGCAATAATAGCTGTGGCCCGGAGCCCTTGCGGGTGACAGTAAATTCTCCAATAGGGAGTGTTATTGTTTCGGTCTTTGCACCCATGGATTCCTCACGCCTTTTTCTAAAATGTAATCCATCCATTTCCTATCACAATGAGCTCTGGTGTTCTAATGCTACTGGCAATTTTTTTTATTTTTTTAACCACCGCGGAATTAGGACAGGGATTAAAACGCCAAAATTTCTTAAAAATTTAGGTGGTTAGGCCTTTTGGTTTATGGATGTCTCCTGCACTGAATGTTGTGAATCTCTTATCGCTTTCCAAATATTGTATGCTGAGGCAGGCATTTCGATGTCTTTTACCCCTAAAACTTTAATAGCGTCGACGACGCCATTAATTATGCAGCCGAGCGCGGGGGTCGTGCCAGCCTCTCCTGCCGAACGAATTCCTAACGGATTCATAGGAGTTAGTACCTCATGACATTCAGTAGTAAAATTCGGCATATTTGAAGCTAATGGCAACGCGTAATCCAAAAGTGTGCAAGCTAAAGGTTGCCCTGTGTCAGGATCGAATACAAAATCCTCAAACATTGCCTCGCTCGCACCCTGAACGATACCTCCCTGGATTTGGCCTTCAACAATTATTGGATTGATAACGCGACCAACATCATCTACCGCGGTATACCTATCAAGGTTCAGTGCACCGGTTTCTGGGTCGACTTCGACTTCGCAGATGTGGGTGCCATATGGAAAGGCAGGGGTACGCATCAAGTTTTCGGCACTTTCGGTCAGACCATCTGCGAGTTCTTCCGGTAGATCATATGTTACCTTGATCCTGTCACAGAGCTCAAACCAGTTTATCGTCCGATCTGTCCCTGAAATGGTGAACTTTCCCTCGTCGAACTCAATGTCGTTATCGGCGGCTTCCATGACATGAGCCGCCAGCTTTTTACCTTTTTCGATTAATTTATCCGCGGCTTTGACAATTACTGTACCCGCCATGCGCATGGAGCGTCCAGAATGAGAGCCGCCGCCAACGGAAACAAACGCTGTATCCCCCTGCAACAACTGAACTTTGTCAAACGGAACACACAGCCATTCGGATGCAACTTGGCAGAAGCTAGTCTCATGTCCTTGTCCACTATCCTGGGTACCAATAACAACTTCAATTTGATGTTGGTCCGTAAAAGATATCTCTGCCCTCTCTAACGGGGCTCCGGAAGAGCTTTCTATATACGAACAAACCCCGAGGCCGCGCAGTAAACCTCTGTCTTGTGAATTCTTTTTGCGTTTTTTGAAACCTTCGACATCAGATAATTTCTCCGCACGATCAAGACAGTGATGATATTCACCGCTGTCATATGTCATACCGAGCGGATTGGCGAATGGCATCTCCTTGCTAGTTACCAAATTGCGACGTCTAATTTCAAATCGGTCGATACCCATTTCATCTGCCGCTGTGTCTACGAGGCGCTCCAGCGCATAGATCACTTCAGGGCGCCCGGCGCTGCGATAGGGGTTCGTTGGCACGGAATGACTAAAAACCCCACGGGCATGAACGCTGGCACAAGGTATGGCGTATCCGCCGGTAACAATTTCCGCCCCCTTGGAAAGCGGAGTAAAGGACAAGGTGTAGGCGCCGATATTTGAAAGATTGTCAGCTTTCATCGCCAGGAATTTACAATTTTTATCCATCGCTAATTCAAGTGTGGTTACAAGATCACGGCCTTGAAAATCAGAGAGGAAACATTCGGTTCGGCTGGTGGTGTTTTTAACTGGTCTGCCGAGGCGTTTTGCGGCCCACATTATTAGCGGATATTCGGGGAATAGACGGTTGCGGGTTCCGAAATTACCTCCGACATCCTTAGTCACAACGCGAATTTGATCCGGTTCTACGCCAAAAATTTGGATTAATTCTTTTTTGTAACGAACTGCGCCGCCGCCGCCAGCGTGGAGCGTATATTGTCCGTTTGCTGAATCGAAAGAACCAACCCCTGCACGAGGTTCCATCGGTACGCCAGTATTCCGTGCAATTCTAAATTTCATGCGGGAGACGTGATCGGCTATGGCAAACGCTTTGTCAGTGGCTTCGCTATCGCCGAAAGTGGTATCAAGGCAGACATTTCCTGAACTTTCGTCCCACACTCTTGGCGCATCATCGGCTACGGCAGCTTCGGTTCCTGTTACGGATGGTAAGGGCTCATATTCTATCCTTACCAGTTCTGCTGCATCTGCAGCAATTTCGGCAGTTTCTGCAATTAGCATCGCTACGGCTTCACCTACAAATCTCGGTTTTTCAGGTGCCAGAGGATAATTAATACCAAGATAGATCCGTGACCACTCTTCCTCATTCATGCCAAGGCCATCCCCTCCAGACGGAACCGGGCTATGGGGGATCGGTGCAAGTCCATCATCAAGCCAATCCTCTCCAGTTAGGATGCTGAGTACGCCGGTCCTTTCGAGGGCCGCTGATGCATCAATAGAAATAATTCTTGCAAAAGCATGGGGGGATCGAAGAATAAAAGCATAGGCTTGATTGGGTAAATTTGTATCATCGCTATACTCACCGTTGCCAGTTAGCCGGCGGTAATCTTCATTACGTAATAACGCTTTGCCAATCGTTTTTGTACTCATGTTTTTAATGTCCCCTTTGCAGCCTGTTGCCCGGCCTTGCTATGTATAGCTGAAGGCTAAGGGGCTAACCTAATTCGATCAAGGTGATGCGATTTTTTTACGGTAAGCCGTAGAGCAAAGTGGTTGGGATCCGCTCGCGGGAAAAACTGTAAAGGTAATAACTTGTTCCAAAAGTGAGAAAGGGCTTAGCTGTGTCAAAATAGCTGCCAGGTATCGATTTAATATTAACGGAGGTAATGAGATGAAAATTCGGCACACGATGATCCGCGTAAAAACTCTGCAACGGTCGGTGGAGTTTTATACTCAGCATTTAGGAATGGATTTAATGCGGACCCGAGAAAACCAGGCTCGGGGGGAGCGTGTTGCCTATGTTGGATACGGTGAGGAAGACAGCAACCATGCCCTAGAAATTGTTGAAATGATGAATCCCCCGACTGAATACGTACATGGCAACACTTACGGGCATATTGCAATTTTAGTTGATGATGTTCAGGAAATGAGTAACCGTTTAAAACGGTCTAATATAGAGTTCGCTCATGAGCCTCATCAAACCCGACCCGACAATCCTAATATGATTGCCTTTATTAAAGATCCCGATGGCTATGAAATCGAACTGACAGAACGGCGTAAATTTAAATAAAAATAATTAGGGGTTGATATCCCAACCTCGGCCCTAGATCACGTTATGCAATGTTTTATATGCCTTGTCTATTCGTAAATCCCTGCAGAATTAATGTCTAGGCGACAGGGTTCTCGTCAAGGATTGTCATTCTCCTGAGCAAGCGGCGTTTCTGAGGGTCGTAATGTTGGCGTGCATGGGCTGTGCAGCGATTATCCCACAATACTAAATCATCTACATGCCAGACGTGTTCGTAAACATTTCTTGGGTCTTCTATAAGGTTAAACAAAAAATCAAGGATCCGATCGCTTTCTCGTTTTTCAACTTCGTTAATCCGAATTGTCATCAGACGGTTAACGTAGACCGATTTTCTGCCGGTTTCTTGGTGGGTACGAATGACTGGGTGCGAATATTGTGGTGCATCCGGATCGATCTTATCCGGCCTTAGGCTAGGATTTGTGTCATAATTGAAGTAGTTAAGCGCTGTTTTTGTTTCAAGCAACCCTTTCCACTCATCGCTTAGCTGATCGTACGCAGCACAACAATTGGCAAAACTCGTATTGCCGCCGACATCGGGAATTTCGATAGAATATAATGTCGAAGCTTTGCATGGCTGTTCTGAGTAAGCTTGGTCGTAATGAAACATCATTTCACCAAGTTGCACTGCGGTTGCGACATTGGGGTCCTCCTTGTTGGTAACAAACAGGAATTTGGAATCTGAATTTTGAGATTTGAGACCAGCTATCTCACCAAAAACCCGGCAGAAACGTTCCTGCTCGTCTTCACTAAGTTTCTGGCCACGGAGAAGAAGAACCATGTGATCTTTCCATGCTCGTTTAAGAGCTTTCTTATCCTCCACTGAAAGTTCTTGCGTTAGATCGAGGCCGAAAATTTGGGCGCCGGCCGCGCCAGACAGTTCTGTTATATTTATTGCCATGGTGTCGGTTGCCTTATTGGGTTTATCCTATTTATCTTGAATTTATATGAACATAACTCATAAGACCAAATTGGGAGAGACCTTTGGCTATAATAATTA
>PBOV01000061.1 GCA_002724505.1 Rhodospirillaceae bacterium
TTATCGAAAAATCGATCCGAGAAGCCAATATTGGATTTATGATGGCGCCACGTCACCACAGCGCTACGCGCCACGTCGCGGGACCAAGAGTCGAACTCGCAACCCGAACTCTCTTCAATATTTTGGGTCCCCTCTCCAACCCGGCTAGTGTCAAAAGTCTTCTTGTCGGCGTTTTCGACCAACAATGGGTCGAGCCAATGGCAAAGGTTTTAGGTAAGTTAGGCGCAAAAAAGGCATGGGTTGTCCATGGATCAGATGGGCTGGACGAGCTTACAACAACTGGCCCATCATACGTATCTGAATATAAAAACGGTCAGGTAACTAATTTCGAGGTATCCCCATTAGATGCCGGCATACCTATGGCATCGATAAACGATTTAAAAGGTGGCGATGCAGCAGATAATGCAAAAGCTATGGCGGCCATGCTTGGAGGGGAACCTGGTGCATTTCGCGATATCGTTGTCTATACGGCTGCTGCTGCACTGATTATTGCTGACAAAGCGGGAGACTTAAAAGAAGGGGCAGAAATGGCCGCTGAAGCCATTGATGTAGGAAATTCCAGAAAGGCACTGGAAAGGATGGTCAGCATAACAAACGAATAATTTACGGATTAAGCAAATTCGGAATGGGATGATGAAATATAGCCGCTACCAAATGTATAATGGGCATCCCTTCAAGCTAGGCTTGTTTGGCGCAAATTGTTCGTCTGGCCGCGCGATCAACAAATTGCCAGAGCGCTGGTTAGCGGATTGGGACAGCTGCGAAAAGATGGCGAAGATGGCCGACGACGCAGGTATAGACTTTATCCTTCCTATCGGACGATGGAAAGGATACGGCGGAGAAACCGACTTTCAAGGGACTACTTTTGAGACAATAAGCTGGGCGACAGGCCTACTAGCGCATACGAAACGCTTAACAATTTTCGGGACCATTCACGCTCCACTTTTTAACCCTATGGTGGTTGCCAAGCAGATGGTAACTGCCGATCACGTTGGGCGTGGTCGTTTTGGACTAAATATTGTTGTCGGGTGGAATGAACCTGAATTCCAGATGTCTGGAATTCAGCAAAAAGAGCATGGCAATCGATACGAATTCGCTGAAGACTGGATTAACGCCATCAAGCTTATGTGGAACGAGAAGGAACCTTTTGATTTTGATACTGACTACTTTCATCTAAAAAATGTTGTAGCCAAGCCAAAGTTGTATTCCGACCCCTCACCACTGATTATAAATGCTGGTCAGTCTGAAATAGGGCGTTCTTTTGCTTTACGACACTGCCACGCATTTTTTACAAATTTTCGAGAAACAGATGTAAAGAAATCTGCAGAATTTGTTTCTAAATTTAAAACGGCAGCAAGTCGAATAAATCGTGAGGTTAATGTTTATACCCAAGGACACGTCGTTTGCAGGAAAACTAGGAAGGAAGCTCACGAATATTTTCATCACCTTACAACTGAAGGAGTGGACTACGAAGCCATCCATGAAGTCCTTCGCCTAAAAGGAGTAAATCCAGAGAACACTCCTAATTACGATCAATTTGTTCTCAATTTTCCTCCAAAAAATATTGGATATCCAATAATTGGTTCACCAGATCATGTAGCAAAAAAGTTCAAGAAAATGCACAACGCCGGCCTTTCCGGCATTGCCTTTTCTCTAGTACATTACGTTAATGAACTTCCACTAATAGCATCAGAAGTCATGCCTAGGTTAGAGAAATTAGGTCTAAGGGTAAGTTAAAATTCAATGACTAATGTATTAGAACAAATTTGTGAGAAGAAATTGCAACATGTAGCCCAAACAAAAGCTGCATGTTCATTGGATAAGGTCATAAACGCATGCAAACTTGTTTCAAAGCCACTTGGTTTCATTAATGCGCTTAAAAAGGCCTCCAGAAATGGTTACGGCTTGATAGCGGAAATCAAAAAGTCGTCGCCAAGCAAGGGACTCATTCGCCAGGATTTTAATCCAAAGAAACTCGCAAAAGCATACGAGGCCGGTGGAGCGGCTTGCATCTCTGTTCTTACAGACACGCCTTATTTCGAAGGTTGTGATGAAAATCTGACGGAAGCAAAAAAAGCCGTCAACTTGCCAATTTTACGTAAGGATTTCATGCTCGACCCATATCAAATACATGAGTCGCGAGCGCTTGGCGCGGACTGCATTTTACTTATAATGGCAGCTCTTTCAAATAACCGAGCAAGGGAGCTCGAGGAAATCGCCATTTCATATGGAATGGATGTGTTAATAGAAGTACATAATCAATCTGAATTGGAACGAGCGTTTAAACTTAAGTCCCCTTTAATCGGTATAAACAATCGTGACCTCAAAACGTTAAAGACTAATTTGGAAACAACTAAACACCTTGCACCTTTGGTTCCACAAAACAAACTACTTGTCTCCGAAAGTGGTTTGTATTCGCGAGAAGATTTGGCTGAAATGGCTCTAGTTGGGGCAAGATGTTTTTTAATTGGCGAGTCTCTTATGCGCCAGAAAAATGTAACCACCGCGGTTCAAGAAATATTGTCAAACCCCTTAGACGGAACCCCTGCACAGGATATAAAAAAATGATAGGAAAATCTCGCCTCAGTCATGTTGATGACGACGGCAAAGCAGTAATGGTCGATGTTTCTGACAAAGGCTTTACCGATCGAGTCGCTACTGCTGCAGGTTCAGTTGAAATGGAAAATACGACGATGCAACTGATAGAAAAATGAGGCCTCAAAAAGGGCGATGTCTTATCTGTTGCTCGCCTCGCTGGAATTTTAGGGGCAAAAAAAACTCCGGAACTTATCCCTCTTTGCCATCCTCTATCCCTGCAAAAAATCAACGTGGAGATATCACTCGACCCGACCAAAAATTCGGTCAATATTGAGGCAACCTGCAAAGTGAATGGACAGACTGGCGTGGAAATGGAAGCCCTTACGGCCGTATCGGTTGCGGCACTAACTATTTACGATATGTGTAAGGCAGTCGACCGAACAATGCGTCTCACCAATATTCGCTTGTGCGCTAAATCCGGCGGACAATCTGGAGACTTTGTCGCCGAAGAGAACAGTTCATGATTTCCGTAACTGAAGCGCGTCGCAAAATCACTGAAAAGATGCCGCTAATGGCACCCGAGCAAGTGCCCCTAACGCAAGGCCTTGGTCGCGTTTTAGCAGCCGACGTTTTCGCTAAAAGAACTCAACCACCGAATGCCGTTTCCGCGATGGATGGTTACGCAGTCCGCGCACAAGACGTATTACAACTGCCAGCTAAATTAACCGTTTTAGGTGATGTGCCAGCCGGCCAAGCTTTTGAGGGAACTGTCGGGAAGGGTCAGGCAATCCGGATATTTACCGGAGCGACATTGCCCAACGGGGCTGACACAATTGTCATTCAAGAAAATACAATTCGTCAGGATACAGAGGTGACTGTCGTGGATGGGGAGGCCCCATCTGGACGCTACGTTAGGACAGCTGGTCTTGATTTCTCTGAAGGAGATAAACTTCTTAAAGCAGGAAAACTTTTAAACGCTCGTGATATTGGTCTCGCGGCAAGTATGAACGTCCCATGGCTTTCNGTAAGNCAGAAACCAAATATAGCCATACTCGCAACCGGTGATGAAATTGTTATGCCGGGGGATGCTCTTGGTGCCAATCAAATNGTGAGTTCAAACGGGCTAGCCCTTGCNAGTTTCATAACCGCACTTGGCGGAANCCCTATTGATNTGGGCATAGCNCCCGATTCCAAAGACANATTACAGATAATGGCNGCCGGGGCCAAAGGGAGCGACATGCTTATTACATGTGGNGGGGCATCNGTGGGTGATCATGACCTGGTTCAAAAAGTCCTAAGTGAAATTGGTTTGGAGATCGATTTTTGGAAAATTGCCATGCGACCTGGCAAACCGTTGATGTCCGGACAGATAGGTGAAACACAAATGCTCGGCCTACCAGGAAACCCCGTGTCTTCTTTAGTTTGCGCGACAATATTTTTAGCACCCGCAATAAATGCAATGTTAGGACGAGATGCATCCGATGCAATTTATGAAACTGCCACTCTGTCCAAACCATTACCCGAAAACGATGAACGAGAAGACTATTTGCGGGCGAAATTAAAACGCAATGAAGAGGGAGCAATGGCAATCACACCATTTTCCAAACAGGACAGCTCTGTTTTTTCAGGCCTGGCAAGCGCAGATGCGTTAATCATCCGGGAACCGTATGCTCCTGCGGTTGATGTAGGGACCCCGGTACGTATCCTTCATTTAGGCGGTGGAGCCCTTAGCACCTAATTTACCTCTAAAAATTTTATAACTTGACCATTAAAAAGAACTAAACTAGAACGTTTATGTTTTGTTCTTTTGAAATTAAATTCAAAGGCCTTAATTAGCGGAGACCGCAATGTTAACAAACAAACAATTTGAATTACTCCAGTTTGTAGACCAACAGCTTAATTCTAAGGGTGTCTCCCCTTCTTTTGATGAGATGAAAGATGCTCTAGGCCTTAAGTCCAAATCAGGAATCCATCGGCTAATTAAGGGATTAGAAGAGCGTGGCTTCATCAGGCGATTAGCTCACAGAGCGCGAGCGCTTGAAGTAATCAAACTTCCAACGACCCTCAATCCCCCGAAAGAACCCAAGAAAAAATTTAAACCAAACGTAATTGATGGTGGTCTTGGTTTAGATTCCTTAACAAATAAGAATAACCAACTCTCGCAGATCCCCTTTTATGGGAAAATAGCAGCGGGGCTCCCTTTAGAAGCTGTGCGGAATGAAAACAGTACCATAAATATTCCGACCGGAATGTTAGGGACAGGCAAGTATTACGCCTTAGAAGTCGAGGGCGACTCAATGATTAATGCAGGAATTTTTGATGGTGATACCGCGATAATAGAACAAAACGAAACGGCAGATAATGGTACAATTGTTGTTGCGCTTATCGATAACCAAGAAGTCACATTAAAACGACTGAGGCGCAGAGGCGATTCCATTGCACTTGAACCAGAAAACGAACAACACAAAACCCAAATATATGGGCCAGGTAGAGTTCAAGTTCAGGGTCACCTTAAGGTAATTTTTCGTCAATACTGATGCTGTTTGTGCCTAGTTTTTAACTTCGCTTTTTACTATAGATAACTCTTTGCTATTTTTCGTTGGAAAGTTGTCGATAATCTCACGATGATACGTCTGCTATTGTCAGTTATACTGCCCCCCGATTAATTTTTAAGGTCTAATTTTGAGTCATGAATGTTGTAACGAGGTTTGCGCCGTCACCGACTGGGTTCCTTCATATTGGTGGGGCGAGAACTGCATTATTTAATTGGCTTTTCGCCAAACATTATGACGGCAGGTACTTGCTTCGGATTGAAGATACAGACCGCAAACGATCAACCCAGGAGGCAATAGACGCCATTATTAACGGTCTCGAATGGTTGAACCTCATGCCAGACGAACAACCAATATATCAATCCGAGAATACAGAAAGACAGTCGCAAATTGTCAGTGAGCTGCTTGCCAACGGTAAAGCCTACAAATGTTATTGTTCTCCTGATGAATTATTAACAATGCGAGAAAAGGCTCGAGCCGCCGGTAAAACTCGCCTCTACGATGGAACTTGGCGAGACCGCGACCCCACGGATGCTCCTAAGGATATCCAACCAGTAATCCGTTTTAGGGCACCCATCAAAGGTGAAACAGTTAACCAAGATCTTGTGCAAGGATCCGTAACAGTATCGAATTCACAATTAGATGATATGGTTTTACTTCGCGCTGACGGCTCGCCCACTTATATGCTTTCAGTTGTTGTTGACGATCATGATATGGGCGTAACCCATGCAATCCGTGGCGACGATCATTTGACCAATTCGTTTCGTCAAATCCAACTCTTTCATGCCATTGGTTGGGCTCCACCACAATATGCTCATATACCGCTTATACACGGCCCAGACGGGACAAAACTCTCAAAGCGTCATGGAGCTTTAGGAATAGATTCATATCGAGAAATGGGTTTTCTACCTGAAGCATTACTTAGCTATTTATTAAGATTGGGGTGGAGCCACGGAAATGAGGAGATCATCCCTTTGGATAAAGCTATCGATTGGTTTGATATAAACGACGTAGGCCGCGGCGCCGCCCGTATAGATTTCGACAAACTTTCATACATTAATTCTCAATATATTCAAGAAAAAGATGATGAGACTCTTTTAGAATTAATCAAAGACCCCATTGAACAAAAGATTGGATTTTCACTCGACAAGAAGTCGATGAAACGACTAAAGAGCGGAATACATAGTGTTAAGTCAAGAGTAAAGATAATACCAGAACTTATTGATAATGTTAAATTTTATGTACAAAAACGGCCATTAACACTAAACAAAAAAGCGCTAAAAGTTTTAAATAATGACGCGCGACATCGTCTCGCTCAATTAGCGGACACTCTACAAGAATTAAGTAGTTGGTCGGAAGCATCCATAGAAAAAGCAATCAAAGACTTTGTAAATAAAAACGAGATTAACTTAAAGCAAATCGCACTTCCATTTCGAGCTGCGCTTACCGGAACAACTGTCTCCCCCGGTATTTTTGAAGTTGCAAATGTCCTAGGCCAGCAAGAGACGATTGCACGGCTTAAAGACATAACGCACATTTAATTCCGAGGAATTGAAATGTCGGCATTATTAAGCTACTTTGCCGACATACCGAAACTTTAACTACATTGCGCCATTGCATATGAGCAAAGGCTTTTACCAGCGCCAAAAAGGATAGACCGTATGAGCCAAAACCCTTCCGCTGCGGCAACGGACACAAACAAAAACGTCACGATCACCGATAACGCCTCAGGCAAGGAATCTACCTTTCCAATATACACGGGTACAGATGGACCACCTGTTATAGACATCCGCCGACTTTATGCGGAGACAGGATATTTTACCTACGACCCTGGCTTCATAGCCACCGGCAGTTGCGAATCTAAAATAACCTACATTGACGGTGATAACGGAATATTACTTCATCGCGGGTATCCAATAGAACAACTTGCTGAAAAAAGTGACTTTCTCGAAGTTTGCTACCTTCTTCTATATGGAGAACTACCAAACCTCGAACAAAAAACTGAATTCAATCGCGCTATTACTCTCCATACAATGCTGCACGAACAGCTGACAAATTTTTACCGAGGCTTTAGACGCGATGCACACCCTATGGCGATAATGTGCGGAGTTGTCGGAGCTCTCTCAGCCTTTTACCATGACAGCACGGATATCTCAGACCCCCATCAGCGTATGGTCGCATCATATCGCATGGTCGCTAAAATGCCAACAATTGCAGGCTGGGCATATAAATATTCGTTGGGCCAACCGTTTATTTACCCCCGGAATGATTTAGGCTTTGCTGAAAATTTTCTGCATATGATGTTTGCAACACCCTGCGAAAAATATGAGATTAACCCGGTAATTGCGAAGGCAATGGATCGAATACTAATCTTACATGCAGATCACGAGCAAAATGCATCAACGTCAACAGTCCGGCTCACGGGTTCAAGTGGCGCCAATCCATTTGCCTGTATTTCTGCGGGAATTGCGAGCCTGTGGGGCCCTGCCCATGGCGGAGCGAATGAAGCTGTTCTAAATATGCTCAACGAAATTGGTCATAAAGACAACATTCTCCGTTATATCAAAAAGGCAAAAGATCCCGACGACCCTTTTCGAATTATGGGTTTCGGTCACCGTGTCTACAAAAACTTTGACCCACGAGCAAAGATTATGCGGGAGACATGCCATTCCGTCCTTGACGAACTTGATATCCGCGATGAACCGCTTCTCGACCTCGCCATGGAGCTTGAGCGTATTGCCCTTGAAGACGAGTATTTTATCGAACGCAAACTATATCCAAACGTCGATTTTTATTCAGGAATAATTTTTCAAGCATTAAGCATCCCGACAACTATGTTTACTGTTTTATTTGCGGTAGCACGTACTGTCGGTTGGATCGCACAGTGGAACGAGATGATAGAGGACCCAAGTCAAAAAATTGGTCGTCCACGTCAACTTTATACCGGAGCTGACAAAAGAGACTTAGTGCCTCTTGCTGATAGAGGTTGAATATTCCCTGACTTTTACAAATAGGAGCCTTTTGAATTAGGTTTTTATTTAATTAAAGATAAAACAGTTAATGCGGCCGCATCACTCGGCAAACCCTTTTTGGGCCGTAGAAGTTTCACAGCCTCTTCCGCTGAAAATTGTTGAGCCTTATAAACATGTTCATCTTTTAAAAGCTTATCGAGACTCTCAGCAAGGTTTTTGCCGTTACACTGATCCTGAAGAAATTCAGGGACAGCTTGCTTGTTTAACAAGATATTAACAAGGTTTGCGTATTTCGCAGTAGATAAAATTTTAATTACCCAAGAAGTAATTGTATTTACCTTGTATGCAATCACTGACGGAACACGAGCCAATGCTAGCTCGAGAGCGACTGTCCCCGAAGCAGCTAAAGCAACATCGGATGCAGCCATCGCGCTATATTTTAAGTTAATACCCTCAACTACAATTACGTTAACGCTCCAGTCACAAACAGTCCGAATTATTTCATCTTTTAAAGAAGAAATTGTTGGGATCACTACGTTTAATTTGGGCCTAGTAACTTGCAACAATTCAATCGCTTCGCGAAATGGCTTGAGATGTCTTCGAATTTCCCCTTTACGGCTCCCAGGCAACACACAAATAAGTGGCGCGGAATTCTCCAGACCATGTCGTTCACGGAATTTAATTCCATTTACGGAAGTCATATCAAATTCAATCACCGGATGCCCAACAAAAGTGGCAGGCAAACCATTCGGCTCAAAATATTCAGGCTCAAAAGGAAGAAGACACAGCAAGTGATCAAATTCTCGCGAAAACTTGTGTACCCTAGAAGGTCTCCATGCCCAGACACTGGGCGCGACATAGTGGATTCGCTTAGTATCATTAGATTTAACTAAACGCTTCAAAACACTAAAACTAAAACCAGGGGAATCGATAGTTATTAATATGTCCGGAGAGTACTCGTTAATTGCTTTTACCGTTTCACGAATTCGACTATGCAGTTTCAATATTCTCGGCAGAATTTCCATTATTCCCATGACCGAGAGTTCACTAATAGGGAAGAGACTGCGAAGGCCCTGCTCCGACATACTCTCACCCCCAATACCCGCAAACTCTACGGTATGTGATTTTCGCCTTTTCAACGCCGCCATCAAACTGGCGCCAAGAAGGTCTCCGGAAGGCTCTCCAGCAATCACAAAAACTCTTAACAAATCCTCTTTAGGAGGTTTCCAATGAGCGCCAAAACCGCCCAATATCAATCTCCTTTAACACCGATAAGAAATATACCGGTTTTATCAGCGAGACACTTAGTTTCATCCGGCCTAATAATCAAAGCCCCACCCACTTCAACTGCAATTCCTGCCAATCCTGCTTGATACGCTGCCTCCACAGTTCCTATTCCAATGGTTGGTAAATCAACTCTTCTGTCCTGACCGGGTTTTGGAAACTTCACCAAAACTCCTCCCTTTCCCGGCTCTATTAATTTTTTGGATCGCCTTAACATTTCATCGGTGCCTTCGGCGGCCTCTACTGCAAGTACAATGCCGTTTTGGACGACCACAGCCTGACCGATGTCTTGCCCCCCTATTGTTCGAATAACTTCCATGCCTCGTCTAATATCTTTCCACTCACCTTCCGATGGACGTCTTTGGCTATAACTGCCTTCTCTGGAAAGAAATTTATGTAATAAAGAATCTGGCGAAATTACTCGAAAGCCTTCATGCTCCAACTCTTTTAAAACTGAGGTTAAAATTGAGTTATCTCCCAACCAACCCATGCCTACCCTAGCTAAAAACCCGACACCTCGTGAATCCGGGTTTAAATTCTTTAGATCGGGGCGACGAACAGAACCAGCAAAGACTAGCTCTTTAACTCCATTTTTATGTAAATAATCAAGATTTTTACCCCAAGAACCTAATTTCAGCCATGCATCTGGCGCAGGCAGACGACGTTCTTCAACCTCGCCATTAAGTGCGAGAAACAACGCGTCGCGACCTATGGTTCTGCAAGCCTCTCTCAATAGCCAAGGTAATTCGCCGCCGCCCGCGACGATTGCAAGTTTAGGTTCCATGCTCCGTTCGAGGCTGACATATGGAACGATTTGAATCCCCTCGTATAAAATCTACGATTTCCATCACGGCTTCATTTTCTTTATACATTTCCGACACATCCACCAGTCTCTCCGCCATCGACCCTTCTTCAGCAAAAAGTAGGCGATAGGCTTTTCTAAGATCAGCGATTTCGCTCCGCGAAAACCCCCGCCGCCGTATTCCGACAATATTTAAACCTGCCAATCTCGCACGATTACCTAACACCGAACCATACGGAATTACATCCTGCTCTACCCCCGACATACCGCCTATCATTGCGTGACAACCGATACGTACGAATTGGTGCACAGCGCATAGTCCTCCCAAAACTGCATAGTCTTCAACGACAACATGCCCCGCGATTGTCGCATTATTAGCAAAAATTACATGGTTTCCTACAATTCCATCGTGCGCCACATGGGCACCAACCATGAACAAACAATTATTACCTACTCGCGTAACCATCCCCCCACCCTCCGTCCCAGGATTCATGGTTACATGTTCACGAATTATGTTGTTTGCGCCAATTTCTAGCGCAGATGGTTCGCCTTTATATTTCATATCCTGGGGAGGGTGGCCGATNGAAGNAAATGGATAAATATGNGTATTNGCTCCNACCTTGGTATTACCNGCCAAAACCACATGNGACAGAAGACGGCANCCATCGCCAAGGACAACATTTGCACCTANATTACAAAACGAACCGATTGAAACTTTATCACCAATTTTAGCACCTGGTTCAATTACCGCCGTGGGGTGAATGTCAGCCATCCCCTTAATCATCCATGATCATTGCCGCATAACTTGCTTCAGCAACGATCTCTTTATTGACTTTAGCCTCTGAATTAAATTTCCATACGTTCCCGCGTCGGGCGTGCTTATTGACATGTATATTCAACTGATCACCCGGTATTACTGGTTTTCGAAAACGAGCATTTTGAACAGACATAAAATAAACCAATTTCCCCTCTGAAGATTCACCCAACGTATGCATAACTAATGCTGCTGATGTTTGTGCCATTGCCTCAATAATTAAAACCCCCGGGAAAATTGGTCTTTTCGGAAAATGACCCTGAAAGCAGGGTTCACTCATAGTTATATTCTTAATTCCGGTTGCGCTTTCTCCGGATACAATATCAACCATTCTATCAATCATAAGAAAAGGATACCGATGCGGAATCAATTCCATAATCCTTTGCGCATCAATCTCCTGGATATCAGTTGTATTATTAACGCTATCCATCCTTCCTTACCTTTTTTCTTCCCATTGTCCTTAACATTGCCGCTTGGTTTATCCATTGCCTCATTGGTACCGCCGGAGAGCCCGCATACTTACCAGTTTCGGGAAGGCTATTCATTACACCTGATTGGGCCGCTATTTGAACACCTTTTCCAATTTTGAGGTGCCCCGCAATCCCTACCTGCCCACCGACAATTACATAATCGTCTAGTTGCGTACTCCCGGATATCCCAACCTGCGCAACAACAATACACCCATCACCAAGAATCACATTGTGTCCAATTTGCACGAGATTATCAATTCGACACCCTCTACCTATAATGGTATCCCCCGCACTTCCACGGTCAATTGTTGAGTTAGCGCCAACCTCTGTGCCATTCCCAATAATCACTCTACCCAACTGTGGTACCGTAACATGACCGTCAACACCAGACGCAAAACCAAATCCCGCCTCACCGATTCTCGCTCCAGCAAATAGACGAACACCCGCCCCAATAATCGAGTATTCAACTGAAACTGAAGGCCCAATCTGACATTCATCACCTATGATAACGCCTTCGCCAATTACAGAGTTAGGGCCAATTTTACAATTCGCCCCAATTTCTGCTCGTCCACCAATAACAACCCCTGGAGATATACTTGCGTTCGTCCCTATGGACGCGGAAGGGTCAATAAATTCACTGTTCTCCCTTCCACTCAGGCTGCCCGCATCGGGATAAAAAGCTGAGGCAATTTTAGCATAAGCTAAATAAGGTTCATTAGTTAAGAGTAATGACATACCATCTGGCGCTTCGTTGACACGGTCTGGATGAACAATACAAACTCCAGCTAAGCTTTTGGAAAAGTTTTCTATATAAAGTGGATTATCCAAAAAGCTTAGATCATCAGATTTGGCAACGTCCAAAGGCGCTACATCTGACACCAATCGTTGACTGGAATGACCTTCTGCAATCTCGACATCTGCGAACTTGAGCAATTGCGACACCGTAAAAGGTCCTGCGGAAGAAAAAAACCGGGGATCCGGCACGACTTACTTCCTTGCCGGATTCTGCCTAATTTTAGGCATTATAACCAAAACATTTGGCAATCTTTTATTCAAACGTTTTGAAACTATTTCTGTAATATCAAACTGCTTATCATAAAAAATTAANCCCCGTTTTGGGACAACAAATTNNAACAGCCTTTCCTGCGCGACNTCCATAGTTATATCACGTANAGTTTNATTGACTTGTCGCATCGAGTTTCCAAAAGCTCGATCTATCATTCTATTTANTNTTTGAATTTCNCGCTGTGTTTNTNTCACTCGACGCTGAAATGCTTTCAACCTCTCCTGATAACCCTCTGGCAAAAGTACGCGCTCCCGTTGGAGGTCTTGTTTTAACTTCCGTAAGTCAGCTTCAGATTTTCTGAATTTTTTCTGATATTTCTGTTTCAACTGATCTATTTGGGGCCTAATTGAATGAGCCGCCACTGACGATTTCAGTACTCCCTGAATATCAATCACGCCAATAGAAAGAGACTGTGATTGAGCCGGGCTCACCAGAAAAACTGGACTAAATATTAAAATGCTGAGGATAAAGGTTGTATAATTTCTCATTGCATCGTCCTAAAACCTTGCGCCTAAGTCCAACCTTATTGTTTCCGTTTTATCAAAATCTTTCTTTAAAATCGCCTTTGAAAAATCAAATACAATCGGACCGAATGGGGATTTCCAAGAAAGTCCAAAACCCACTGATGCGCGAATAGATTTTTCATCTTTAATAGTCGCAAGACTAGACTCAGCGTCAATTAGTGAACCAATATCAGTAAACATTCTCCCCTTAATACCTAACTCGTTTGGCAACCCTAGAGGAAAGGTGAGCTGAGCTGAGCCCGTATACATTAACTTTCCACCAACAGAATCTTCAGTTGACTCATCACGCGGTCCAGCGCCTCCGGATTTAAAACCCCTCAAATTTGAACCGCCTAAGAAAAACCTATCTACAATTCTTACGTCCTCTCCTAACCCGACAATATAACCAAAAGATCCTCGCAAACTGCCAATGACATCTTTAATGATGGGTAAATACTTTGTTGCCCTTATATTATTTCGAACAAATTTAACGCTGCCTCCAAAACCTGCAATCTCTGTTGTAAATCTTCCAATCGTGCCCTCGGTTGGTTGAAAACGGTCGTCCCGACTATCAAATAATAGGCTTTGGGAAATTGCCGACTTCACCGCGGCACCCTCTTGTTCCTTAATGGCAAGGGAAGCGCTTGTTTTAACGTCGGTAACTTCATCCCGACTTATTCGATAACTTAATTTTTGCCGAAGCTTCTCGGAATATTTAAAACCCAAGCGCAAGCCAGCCCCTAAGGACTCTTTTTCAAATGAACTTTCGTCTTGCAAATCTTGTGTCGTTTGAAATAGGTCAATTCCAGCCGACAACTTACGATCCAGAAAATAGGGCTCGGTAAACCTAAGATCTACTTGGCTTGAGTCCGCTGAAACAGTGGTCTTCAATAACAGATCCTGGCCTTTTCCCAGAAGATTTCGCTCGCGGATACTGAAGTCACCCATTGCACCGGATGCTGAAGAAAATCCTAAGCCCAAGGATACACTCCCAGTCGACTGTTCCTTAACCTTAACGTCGATAACCGTTTGATCAAATTTTGAGCCCTTCTTAGTCTTTACGTCAACCTTTTCAAAGAAACCTAAGTCCCGTATTTTTTTACGCGTCTGCCGGAGTTTCGAAGAGTTAAAAGCGTCCCCTTCTATCAAAGTTATTTCACGCCTAATTACTGGGTCTATAGTACGGGCATTTCCGGTGATATTTATTCGTTCGACAAAAACGCGAGGACCCTCAAGAATTTGAAAGGTAATACCAATTAACTTCCTTTTCTTGTCGCGCTTTACCATTGGACGAATATCAACGAACGCGTATCCAAGCGTTCCGACAACATTGGTCAATTTCGAAATAATATTTTGGATTAAGTCGGCGTTATACCAGTCCCCACTCTTAACCTTAATATGCTCTTTTAGCTGCCTGGCACTAAGGCCGCGCAGCTTTGCAGAAACGTTTACTTTTCCAAACTGGTATCTATTACCTTCTTCTATGGTAAACGTAACAAAAAAACCCTTACGATTTGGTGCCAATTCAGCGATTGAAGATACTATCCTAAAATCCGCATAACCTTTTCTAAGATAAAATTGTCTCAACAGCTCTCGATCAAAGGCTAGCCTGTCCGGGTCATAGGTGTCGTCAGATGACAGAAACCTATACCAGGCACTTTCCTTAGTTTGAACGACAGAACGGAGGTCACTATCTTTAAAATGTTTATTTCCAACAAAACTAACTCGCCTAATTTCAGTAACCGGCCCCTCGGTAATTTCAAATATTAAGTCGATCCGATTTTGTGGTAACTGGATTACTTTTGGTTCAATAGTCGCAGCATAACGACCATTGCGCTGATAAATGTCAATGAGTCGCTGGACATCATTTTGAACACGACTGCGGGTATATACGACTCGCGACTTTAATTTGATTTCATCTTTTAGGGCTTCCACTTCAATACGTTTATTTCCTTCGAAAATAATGCGATTGATAACCGGGTTTTCTACAACACTAACAACGACAGTACTTCCTTCTCGTCGTACTGTAACGTCGGCAAACAACCCTGTTGCAAACAGTTTCTTTAAGCCAGAATCCATCGCCTTACTTGTTATTCGCTCTCCATCAGCTATAGGAATGTAAGAGCGAATAGTATCCGCTTCTATGCGTTGGGATCCTTCAATCCGTATTTCTGTTGCCCCAGAACTCTGTGCGCTCAAACTAACTGGACGGAAAAACATCCCAAATAGAACTGCGACGGAGGCTATGAGAATAAAACCACTAGTTCGACCCACCACTCGTTCATTATCCTCCCTAATTTACTAACCCGACAACGTATTCGACGAAGCGCAATTGTACCAGGTCATTCCAAGTAACAAATATGGTAAGAAACAGAATGAAAACTAAACCAATATTCAGACTATTAGTCATTACTTTTTGACCTACAGGACGACCGCGGAGAGCTTCAATTCCATAAAATACTAGATGCCCTCCGTCTAAAAGGGGAATTGGGAATAAATTTATAAGACCTAAATTAATTGAAAGAATTGCAGCAAATTGGATCAAGCTTATTATACCAGCTTGCGCCATATCGCCAGAAATTTGAGCAATACGTAATGGCCCACCAAGTTCTTTGGCATTACGATCACCACTAATAATTTGCCCGACAGCATCCAAAATTTTTCCAGTTAATACCGCTGTTCTATGAGATGCCTCCCAAATAGCTTCAAATGGATTCAAGCGAACAAAGATCATATCTTCGGCAGACCTGGAAACTCCTAAAAGTCCGATCGTTGTTTTTGAACCATAACTGGAGACTTCTAAGGATTTTGGTATTGCAACTAACAAAATTTTTCGGGAGTTCCTTTCCACAAGAATATTGAGTGGTTTTTGTGGCGAAGCTTGTACAATTCTTCTAACTTCTTCAAAGCTTTTAATATTAAAATCATCGATCTTTAAGAATACATCGCCTTGCTTTAAACCTGCTATCTCTGCAGCACTGTTGGATTTTACCTTGCCAACATTCGCTGGTGTATAGGGCTCCCCCACGATTGAGAACAGACCAGCCAATAAGAGTACCGCAAACAAAAAATTTGCTAGTGGTCCTGCAAAGACAATCCAAGATCTCTGGCCTAAGGATTTTTTATAGAAAGAAACCGCATCTTCTTCATTTGATTGCGGCTCTCGACTACCCTTCTGCGTTGGTGGGGACTCTCCAAACATACGGACGTACCCCCCAAAGGGGATAGCGCTAAGTTTCCAATGTGTACCCGTTTTTCCGGTAAACCCAACTATCTCTGGTCCAAAACCAATGGAAAATATTTCCACCCGAACTCCGCAACGACGGGCAGCAAAATAATGTCCAAGTTCATGAACAAACACCAAAACAGTGAGAACCAAAATAAATGGAATTACATGCGTCCAAAGAATTGTGAAAACTTCCATCTAGCGATTTCCTAACCTAATGACGGACCAGCTGACAATCGGTTTTCTAAAATAATTCTTGCTTGATGATCGGCAGCGAACACATCCTCCAGAGAATGGATTGGAGTTTTCGGAATTTTATTCAAGGTCCACTCTACCGTACTCGCGATATCAAGAAACCCAATCCTCCTATTTAAAAAAGCAGCAACTGCCAACTCGTTTGCCGCATTTAATATCGCTGGAGCAGAATCACATTCCCTTAGAGCCTGCCGACAAAGTTCGATTGCAGGAAACATTATGGGGTTTGTTTTTTCAAAATTAAGGGTACCAATGGACGCAAGGTCGAGACGCGGGCTCGGCGCAGAAATTCGTTTAGGCCAACCCAAAGCATAAGAGATAGGCGTTCGCATATCGGGTGAACCCAGTTGAGCTAGGACCGAGCCATCAACATAGGAAACGAGACTATGAATAATTGATTCTACGTGCACTAAAATTTCTATCTTATCCTCGGGCATAGAAAACAAATAATGCGCTTCGATCAACTCCAAACCTTTGTTCATCATCGTCGCAGAATCAACAGAGATTTTTTTACCCATATCCCAATTGGGGTGCGCGATCGCTTCAGAAGGGGTCGCTTGTTCCATCGTAGAAAATTCAGAGCCCCAAAAAGGGCCACCTGATGCCGTGAGAATTATTTTTTCAATTGCGGGGCGTTGCTCAAATTCAAAAACCTGAAATATTGCGTTATGTTCAGAATCTACCGGCAGTAAAGTTGCTCCCGATTTTTTAACTTCCGACAAAAATAACTCTCCTGCACTAACAAGACACTCTTTGTTAGCAAGAGCTACCACGCACCCCCTTCTAATAGCGGTTAATGTTGGCTCCAGACCAGCCGCACCAACAATTCCGGCCATAACCCAATCAGCAGGACGTGATGCCGCTTCTATAACCGCCGATCTTCCTGCGGCCACTTCCGTTGCGGTTCCATTTAATGCATCCTTTAAGGCCTTGTAATTCTTTTCATCGGCGAGAACTGCTAAGCCAGCATTTGTGTCCTTAGCCTGGGCCGCAAGCAACTCAAAATTTGTATTAGCGGTAAGCGCTTCAACTTGATAGGCGTCAGGATTGCGTTGAATAAGGTCAAGAGTATTACAACCAATTGACCCCGTTGAACCAAGAATCGTTATACGTCTAGGGCCGGACTTTTCTATATAGTTGTTCATGACCACAAACCAAAATTTCCCTTAGCCACCGCCAAAGATAATGCAACAAATGGAACAGCCACTAAAAATCCGTCCATTCTATCAAGAACACCACCATGGCCGGGGATCAGCTTCCCGGTATTTTTAAATCCAAACTTTCGCTTAACAATTGAAACGCTTAAATCACCCAGCTGGGAAAGGACGGCGGTACCAACACCTATTATCGCTAATATTGATACAGTACCTGTGCCCGTCCAAAACGACCAAATACCGCTCCACATTGCGGTCCCCAGAATACCTCCAATTAGGCCAGACCAAGTTTTGTTGGGGCTAATAGTTCGAGCAAGTTTAGGCCCTTTAAAATACCGTCCCGTGTAATAAGCGAAAGTATCTGTAATCCAAATTGAAATCACTAACCAATAAACTAGTTGAAGGCCACTTTCATCGAAACCTCTTAGCCAAATGAGCCCTCCTCCCGTGAGGCCGATCAATATAACTCCTAGAATTGTCCAACCTCTACCTGACTTTTTACGCTCACCAAATAAAAGCAACAAAAGCCAAATGAAAAATACTGAAAGAAATAGGACAATTAGAGCATTCTCGATATCGAAGAAAAAAGTAAAAAATACAATTGCAGTAACTACAATGATCCCCAAGATGCCAACGAAATCAATGTTGCCACCATTGCAAATTTGGCGCCATTCGGAGGCCATGAGGCCCATGGTAATTGCCACGAAGCAAACAAAAAATACATCTCCATAATATATCGAAGCTAAGACAAGAGGGATAAGCGCGATTGCGGACCAAAGGCGGGAATTCAAAAGGATACCCCAGTTCTATATCAAACTATATCGCCGTATCGACGTTCGCGACGTTTATATTCATTGATTGCCCCTTGAAATTCTTCCTCACAAAATTCTGGCCACAAGGTATCGGTAAACAAGAATTCAGAATAAGCGCTTTGCCAAAGAAGAAAATTACTTATGCGATGCTCACCGCTAGTCCTTATTACTAAATCAGGGTCCGGTATTCCAGCTGTTTCGAGATGTTCAGAGAACATTATCTCGTCGATTTGGTCTATATCTAAATCACCCGCGAGAACCTGCCTCGCAACATCGCGCACTGCAGACGTGATTTCCTGGCGAGCACCGTAACTAAAAGCCACAATGACTGTTAAAACCTTATTACCCTTTGTTCTATCTTCTGCTTCTTCAATTAAAGTAACGATATCTTTGTCCAATAAACCTCGATACCCTATAAATCTTAGCCTGACCCCACCTTCGTCCAACTCATCGAGTTCTTCCCGCAAATAAAGTCGGAATAAACCCATAAGAAATTCAATTTCCTGAGAGGGTCGTTTCCAATTCTCGATAGAAAATCCATATAACGTCAGATACTTAATACCCGACTGAATGCTACACTTAACCACTTGCCTAACTGCCTCTATTCCGCGGCGATGGCCTTCTACTCTCGGCCAACCACGTTCTTCCGCCCACCGACCATTACCGTCCATAATAATTCCAACATGGATGGGTGGACTGGAAATAGTTTCAGGCAAGGAAGGAGCAGACGTCATCAGATCAAACCTGCATTATTTCTGACTCTTTTAATAGCAAAGCCTCTTCGATTTCTTTTATAAATCCATTTGTAAGGATTTGCAGATCATCAGCCCAAGCTCTCTGTTCGTCCTGGGAAATTTCTCCATCTTTCTCCTGCCGCTTAAGCTTATCCATCTCATCTCGGCGAACATTCCTAACCGAAATTCGAGCTTGTTCACAATACCTATGGGCGACCTTAGTTAATTCTACCCGACGCTCCTCACTTAACTGAGGAATGGGTATTCTTACCGAATTACCATCTGTTGACGGATTCAAACCCAATCCAGAATCACGAATTGCCTTTTCCACAGAAGAGACAAGTCCTTGATCCCAAACCTGAACAGTGAGCATACGTGAATCGGTCACATTTATGGTTGCCACTTGATTCATTGGCATGCTTGAACCATATGCATCCACAGTAACGGGCTCTAAAAGTGCAGAAGAAGCTCGACCAGTTCTCAGGCCACCAAACTCCGATTTTAAAACGTCTACAGCTCCCTGCATTCGACGCTTAATTTCTTTAAGATCCGGATCAGACATCCTTATCCATCCTTGCGTATTACAGTATAGCGACCTTGTCCTTTTACTACATTCGCAAATTCCCCAGAATTTTGAAGTGAGAACACAAGAATTGGGATTTCATTCTCGCGTGACAAAGAAATTGCTGATGCGTCCATAACTCCTAATTCTTGGGCTAGAACATCATGGTAAGTAAGGCTTTCATAACGAACCGCGTCGGAAACTTTATGAGGGTCCGCAGAATACACCCCATCAACCTGCGTACCTTTAAAAAGGGCATCACAGTCCATTTCTACCGCACGGAGTGCTGCCGCTGTGTCTGTTGTAAAGTAAGGACTACCTGTACCGGCAGCAAAAATTACAACGCGCCCCTTTTCCATATGCCTACTAGCTCGACGCCTAATGTAGGGCTCACAAACGGTTGACATAGGAATTGCCGACTGAACACGGGTATGAACGCCTATGTGTTCCAAAGCACCCTGAACCGCTAATGCATTAATGACAGTGCCAAGCATACCCATATAGTCAGCGGTACCTCGTTCAAGGCCTTGGCTGGCCGCTTCTATACCTCGAAAAATATTACCACCGCCAATAACTAGGCAAACCTCGCAGCCAAGTTCAAGGACACTTTTCACTTCCCCAGCAATTCGACCCACGGTATCTGTTTCTAAACCGAATTCCCGATCGCCCATCAGAGCTTCACCAGACAGCTTCAACAAAATTCTGCGATATTTTATGTCCTCAGACACTGCGTTCATTTACTGCCTCGTTAAGACTTAATTAAATTTGTATCCGCATTCTATGTCTGCTAGGCGCGGGCCACTGCGGCAACCTCAGCAGCAAAATCATCCTCTACCTTTTCAACACCTTCCCCCAACACATAATGGATGAATCCCTTTAAAATCACCTGCGCACCAGAATCTTTTTCGGCCTGTTCTAGCAACTTAGAAATTTTTGTTTCCCCATCAATCATTGAAGTCTGTTCAAGTAATACCGTTTCTTCATAAAATTTTCTAAGACGACCCTCAACCATTTTTGCAATGATTTCTTCTGGCTTTCCTGAACCCTTAGCTTGATCGGTCAAAATTTTTCGTTCGCGTTCAAGTTCATCTTCCGGCACTTCATTTACCGACATCCAACGCGGTGCTGCCGCGGCAACATGCATTGCCAATTGTTTCCCTATCTCTTTCAGAGCAGTCTTATCCCCATCCGATTCTAGACCTACGAGCACAGCAATCCGTCCAACTCCTGGTGCGCTTACATTATGAACATAACTGCTGACTGTACCACTTTTCACAGAAAGACTACTCGCCCGTCGAAGATTAATATTTTCACCAATAGTCGCTATCAAATTATTCAGAGCAACCTGAACAGTAATACCGTCATCAAATTCAGATGCTAAAATTGTTTCAATTTCTCCACCCTTATCTAATGCGATCTTTGTTACCGTTGAGACAAATGATTGAAACTCCCCATTACGTGCTACAAAGTCAGTTTCCGAGTTAACTTCAATAACTGCACCGAAATTATCGGATGTAAATACCGAGACAAGACCCTCCGCAGCTACCCTACCGGACTTCTTGGCGGCCGCTGCTAACCCAGATTTTCGTAACCAATCCACCGCTGACTCTAAGTCACCATCGGTTTCAGATAGAGCTTTTTTACAGTCCATCATGCCAGCACCAGTTTTGTTTCGCAGTTCTTTAACCAGTGAAGCCGTAATCTGTGTCATAACGCAGTCCTTAAATTACTCGGGTTTAGTTATTTCTATGGATTTGCAGTTGATTTTCCATCATCAGCAGCCGTCACTTCTTCAGAACTATCTTTACCACCCTCTTCTTCAGAAACCACCTCTGCAGGAGGTAACTCAGCCTCCTCTCCAATATCAGTTCCCGCTGCGATTGCCTCTTGCTGAAGTCCATCCAGCACCGCATCTGCAATTAATCCACAATAAAGGGCAATCGAGCGAATTGCATCATCATTTCCTGGTATTGGATAGGTGATCCCCTCGGGATTGCAGTTACTATCCAAGACCGCAATTACAGGAATGCCTAGCTTTTGTGCTTCTTTGATAGCAATACTTTCTTTGTTGGTATCAACAACAAATAAGATATCGGGCAATCCTCCCATTTCTTTAATACCGCCTAGCGCCCGCTGTAACTTATCACGGTCACGTGTCCGCATCAGAAGCTCTTTCTTAGTAAGGCCGACGTCATCTTTTTCAAGCAATTCATCGTACTCACGCAGCCGTCGGATCGAAGCTGTAATAGTGCGCCAATTTGTTAACATCCCGCCGAGCCAACGGTGATCAACGTAATACTGCCCGCAGCGTTTGGCCGCATCTGCTATTTGATCACTTGCTTGGCGCTTCGTTCCCACAAACAAAACACGTCCACCGCCGCTAACTACGTCTCGTACAGCTTGCAAAGCTGCATGCAACATAGGTACGCTTTGACGGAGATCTAAAATATGGATTCCATTTCGACTACCATAAATATACGGCGCCATTTTAGGATTCCAACGTCTGGTATGATGTCCAAAATGTACGCCAGCTTCTAACAATTGGCGCATAGAAAAAGTAGGCAGTGCCATAAGATATCCTTTTCTCCGGTTGGTTCGTCCGCGATAAAAGTTCGACCAGTTTTCCACCACTCAAACACCGGAACAACGAAACCTATTTAAGTTGATTTCGTCGCAAGACCGCGTGCGATTTAAAGTAGAGGTGTGATAAACTTAGTCCGCGTACATTTCAAGCAATTTTGCGTAAAAAAACCTCGACATCTCAAACCGAAAACGAATTTTTAAATGTCGTGGAGTCCAACTACTCCAGGAACATCCTCGATTTTTGATCTCATATCCGCTGAAATTAAATAACTTTCTGGTAAAGTAAGTTCTACAGACTGCTGAACGCCAATACCCAATACCAAACGAACCTGCCCGCCTCCCTGCAATCCATCATTAAGGGCGTGTTTTAATCCCCGAAGAGTTTCTTGATCTCTGATAAAAACCTTTAAACCCTTGCCCGCTTTAATAATAGCTTGTTCCAAGTCCACTAAAGAAGTCGCATTTAATTTAACATCTCCGCCATTTGTCTTTATATCGCAAGTTAATAAGACGGCCTTTCCCTGAACCAAAATTTCTCGGCTACTCGCTAAAACTTCCGAAAATATAACAACTTCAAAAGCACCATGTTTCCCTGATAATTCTACAAAAGCAAACTTGTTGCCTTTCGCTGAAATCCGCTCTCTTATGTTTTCTACTACACCCGCTAACTTGGCCCTTGCCAACGGATTTTTATCGCTAAGCGATGTGTGCGACACAACCCCAAGCCGTCCTAGACTATTCCCATATGAATCAATCGGGTGCTCAGATAAATAAAATCCAATTGCTTCTGCTTCGTGCCTTAATCTTTCTATTTTGGGCCAGTCACTAATTTCTAAAATTGTTTGACGTTGGATTGCAGCAAACTCACCTCCGCTAGAAAAAAGACTCTCTTGCTGTTCCATGCGTTCACGTTCAGCAGCAGACGCTGTTTTTAGAATAGCTCCAACTCCATTGAAGAGTTTTTTTCGATTTTTTTCTATTCCGTCAAATGCTCCAGACCGAATTAAATTCTCAATTAATCTTTTATTTGCGACTTTGCCACCAACCCGTTCGGCAAAATCAAAAATATCTTTATAAGAACCCATAGCATTTCTTTCCGCTACCAATTCTTCCATTGCCTGAATGCCTACATTCTTAATCCCGGCTAGCGCGTAACGTACAGCCCCCTTCCAATCTGACTTTTCCGCTTTACAGACTGAAAAGACAGCTTCAGATTTATTTACATCGGGGGGCAATAAATCAATTTTAAGCTTGTTAAGTTCCTCCTTAAATATTTTCAACTTGTCTGTGTTGACTATATCCAACGTCATAGAAGCGGCAAAAAATTCGACGGGGTAGTTGGCTTTCAGCCAACCTGTTTGGTATGCCAATAACGCATAAGCAGCTGCATGTGATTTGTTAAAGCCATAACCAGCAAATTTGTCTACCTGTTCAAATATTTGGTCTGCTTGTGTCTCATCAACGCCTCGTGCTTTTGCTCCATCAACAAAATTTTTGCGCTGAGAATCCATCTCGGATTTAATTTTTTTACCCATAGCCCGACGCAGCAAATCGGCATTTCCTAGGCTAAACCCCGAGAGCACTTGAGCTATTTGCATCACCTGCTCTTGATAAATAATGACTCCAAAAGTTTCGGTCAAAATCTCCTCAAGGTCTGGATGAAGGTAGTCAGGTTCTTCGCGACCACTTTTACAGGCAATGTAGCGCGGAATATTATCCATTGGACCGGGGCGATATAATGCTACTAGCGCAATAATGTCTTCAAAACAGTCCGGTTTCATCTGACGCAAAACATCACGCATCCCAGAACTCTCGAGCTGGAAAACTCCCACAGTCGCGCCATCACCTAACATTTTAAAAGTCTTTGCGTCATCTAAAGGTAAAGCCGACAAATCTACTTTAACACCTCTTTCCTTGAGGAGTTTCACAGCTCGATCCATCACGGTTAAAGTTTTTAGTCCTAAAAAATCAAATTTTACCAGACCGGCAGCCTCAGCATATTTCATAGAAAATTGAGTTGCAGCCATATCTGATCTTGGGTCCCGATAAAGAGGGACAAACTCATCAAGCGGTTGGTCACCTATAACCACTCCAGCTGCATGAGTGGACGCGTGGCGGTACAGACCCTCAAGCTTAAGTCCAATATCGAGTAAACGGGCTACTTGTTCATCTTCATCTCGAAGGCTTTGAAGTTCTGGTTCCCCATCCAAAGCCTCCTGCAACGTTGGTGGGTGCGCCGGATTAAATGGGATGAGTTTACAAATTCGGTCGACATAACCATAAGGCATGCCCAATACGCGTCCTACGTCCCGAAGGACTGCTCGTGCCTGAAGCTTCCCAAACGTGATAATCTGGGCCACCCTTTCCGCGCCATACTTTTCTTGAACGTAACGAATTACCTCGTCACGCCGATCCTGACAAAAATCTATATCAAAATCAGGCATCGAAACCCGCTCTGGATTTAAAAATCTTTCAAAGAGTAAGCCAAACTTCAGCGGGTCCAGGTCGGTAATTGTTAGAGCCCATGCTACAACAGAACCCGCACCTGAACCTCGGCCCGGCCCAACAGGAATTCCTTTACTTTTTGCCCATTGAATAAAATCAGCAACGATTAGAAAATAACCTGGAAACCCCATGTCGGTGATAACATCAAGTTCAAATTTAAGACGCTCTCTGTATGGCTCCGACATCTTTGCCGTAATTCCAAGCAACTGCAGGCGTGCTTCCAATCCATTTTCCGCTTGAGACTTCAGTTCTTCGGCTTCAGTTCTTTCGTCTTCAGTCGGAAAAGCTGGAAGCATCGGCGCGTGTTCTTCAACCATAAATGAACAGCGCTTAGCGATTACCACGGAGTTATCAATTGCTTCAGGAATATCAGAAAAGGCCTCCTTCATCTCTGATTGAGAACGAAAGCCATGTAAGGGGGTTAAATGGCGACGATCTTCCTGTTCGACATGAGCACCATCAGCGATACATAAAAGTGCGTCATGCGCATCAAACATCGTTTCATCAGAGAAATGACAGTCATTTGTTGCTACAACAGGAATTTCATGGGTGTAAGCCAAATCAATTAAGAGCGGATCAATACGGTTTTCAATTTCACGCCCATGACGCATTAGCTCTACATAAAGACGGTCCGGAAATAACGCCTTCAATTTTTTCGTCATTAGATCGGCAAATGTAGTTTGTTCCTCTGACAAAAGTTTTCCTATCGCCCCTTCAGGACCACCAGTCAACGCGATTAGCCCTTCTGTATGGTTAGATAAATCGGAAAAATGAATGTGCGCCTCTTCCTCAGATGCCGTTTCCAAAAAAGAACGACTGACCAACTTGACTAAGTTTCTGTAACCAAGCTGATTCTGTGCGAGCAAAATTAGCGTGTCATATAATTCATCTTGGGAGTTTGTTCGATGGGTAGTCTTTCCGCCACAATCCTCTGGGCGATCAACCGACAATTGACACCCAATTATTGGTTGCAAACCGCTTTTACTCGCAGCAATAGAAAATTCAAGCGCTCCAAATAAATTACCACTATCTGTTAAAGCAACAGCTGGCATCCCATGCCTTTCGCAAAGCGAAATCAGCTGCGGTATTTTTATGGCTCCCTCAGATAAAGAATAAGCCGAATGAACACGTAAATGAATGAAATCAAGGTTTTTCAAATTCTAATAAATCCACAACTTATTCGTTTTGTGAAACATAATCTCACAACCTAGTTTCTATGTCATCAGAACAAACCAAGAAACCCCCTACATAAAGTAGTGGACGCTATAATTTATGACATTATGTTGATAAATACGTCATCAAAAACACTGATTAACTATATTTTTTTTATGGGAAAACGAATCGGCAACAAATTTAATCACCTACCATCGAGCAATATGCCATCTTTAAGAGTTACAACTCGATCCATTTGCCGAGCTAAACTGTTATTATGAGTAACAATAAACGCGGAAACTTTTAAATTTTTTACAACTTTTAAGATAAGTTCAAAAACTACTGTGGCCGTTGCCTCATCCAAATTTCCTGTCGGTTCATCAGCAAGTAAAATACGCGGGCTGTTAGCCAAGGCCCTTGCAATTGCAACTCGTTGCTGTTCTCCACCGGATAATTCCGCTGGAAAGTGATGAACCCGGTTCTCTAAACCAACATCCGACAATAAATTAATGGCGTGAGCCCGTGCATCATTTTTACTAACTCCAACAATCAATTGCGGAAGGACAACATTTTCTATCGCAGTAAATTCCGGAAGAAGATTGTGAAACTGATAAATAAAACCAAATTCGTTCCCCCTTAATTTTGTTCTTTCTCGGTCATCAACCCAGGTACAATCTTGTCCGTTTATAACAACAGCTCCCCCATCAGGCTTTTCAAGGAGACCGGCGATTTGAAGCAAGGTCGACTTTCCTGAACCCGAAGGTCCGACCAGACCAATAATCTCGCCAGCTTGAAGCGATAAAGAGGCACCTCTCAGGATATTGAGATGGCTCTGTCCTTGCTGAAAAGACCGACGAACACTTCGTAGTTCTAAAGAAATAGAATCACTCATAACGAAGCGC
>PBOV01000062.1 GCA_002724505.1 Rhodospirillaceae bacterium
AATTCGCTTCCGGCAGTTGGAAGTGGAACGAGGCGGCGAAATGTCTGGAGAGATAGAAATTATTCCAGAATCAGAAGAGGAACAGTAGAAAACATTCCAAAACTATTATGCGACCACTAAAAAGATTTACTCAAATTTGTATGTTATCTGTTGCCTTCGCTTTGTCAGCTTGTCTCACAACAAGTAATAATCTTGATTCTTCTGATAAACCTCCGGAAAAAAAGAATGCAGATGTTTTTCAACCAACACCAAATAAATTAGCGGGATTCACAAAAAAGAGACCAAGCCGCAATGCAACCAAAAAAACGGGGATGCCGTTAAAACCTATTTCATTGGCACAAATAGTTGGTCAAAATAAAAAAACTCTTACAAAGATTTTAGGACCGCCAAGTTTCAAACGCAGCGACCACCCCGCAGAAATTTGGCGATATCATGACAAAGCCTGCTTGTTAGATATTTATCTCTATCAGCCTTTAAAAGGGGAAGGCGCCAATAAACCGTTGGTTAATTATATAGAAGCCCGCACAATACGGGGGCCACGCGCGGAAACTTTGCAATGCCTTAACATCATTCGACATAGATTTGTAAAAAGTAAATTTAGCTGAAACAAGAAGAGTGTCTCTCACTGGGCCAACAAAGTCTTTTCTTGGTATTGGCAGAGATCTGATAGCATACAATCAGGACAGTTGGGCTTTCTAGCTTTGCACACATAACGCCCGTGTAAAATTAGCCAATGGTGTGCGTGCTGTATATATTTTTTAGGGGTTTGTTTTAGAAGCCCTTGCTCAACAATATCAACGTTCTTGCCACGCGCTATTCCGGTACGATTTCCTATACGGAAGATATGTGTATCGACAGCTATAGTTGGAAATCCAAACGCAATATTCAGGACTACATTTGCGGTCTTACGGCCAACACCCGGCAACTTTATCAAAGCATCACGATCTTTGGGGACTTTGCTTTCATGGTCGGAGATTAGTTTTTCGCTCAGACCAATAACGTTTTGTGCCTTGGTTCGATAGAGACCTATTGTTTTGATATGTGATGTCAACTTTCTTTTTCCAAGATTCACCATTTTCTCGGGTGTATCAGCAATTTCAAAAAGCCCTTTGGTCGCTCGGTTCACTCCGACATCGGTCGCTTGCGCAGATAAAACAACAGCAACTAATAAAGTATATTCATTAACAAAATTGAGTTCGCCCTTTGGCTCCGGGTCGGCCTCCGCCAAGCGCCGGTAAAACTCTTCGACATTTTCCTTTATCATAACCACTAAATTTTACCCTAATTCAGCGCCAGCACATCCAACATGGAATATAATCCGTTATTTTTAGACCGCGCCCACAATGCTGCCTGCACCGCCCCACGAGCAAAAATTTGCCGGGACCCCGCCTTATGGCTAAGTTCTATGCGTTCGCCGTCTGCCGCAAAAATTACTTTATGGTCGCCGGGAACATCACCGCCCCGTAATGTGGCAAAACCAATCGCCCCCCTTTCACGAACGCCAGTGATACCTTCTCGCGACAACACCCCGGATTTTTCCAATGTTGTGCCCCGACCCGCCGCAGCGGCTCGTCCCAGTCCTAAAGCGGTACCAGACGGAGCGTCGACTTTCCCCAGATGGTGCATCTCGACTACTTCAATATCGAAGTCTTTATCTAAAATTGACGACACCTGACGAGTCAATGCAAAAAGAATATTAACGCCCATACTCATGTTTGGGGCATAGACTATTGTGGTTCTCTCAGAAGCCTCCTTTAGGGAATCCTCATCCACTTCCGTCAAACCCGTAGTCCCCACAATATGTATACAGCCTGTTTCTGCCGCCAAAAAAGAATGCTCAACTGTGGCGTTGGGCACAGAAAACTCAATAACAGCATCCACTTCCTTGAATAGCGTTGCCGAATCACTCACAATCTCAACGCCTAAAACGCCACAGCCCGATATCTCGCCTGCATCTTTGCCAATTGTGTCACTATCTAAACGTTCGCTTGCTCCTGCAACGACACAACCACTAGTTTCAGTTACCTGCCTGATAACCGCACCACCCATGCGGCCGGAAGCCCCGACAATGCCAATTTTCATATCTGTCATGCGATAACCCTCTCTTCGTGTGCGCATACAATACCTTGAGGTCGCCAAAAACCTAAAGACAGAAGCGACAACCAATTAATTATAATTTCGAAAGAACGCTCTAGTTAGGTTAATCAGTTAAATTATCCCAAAGTTCTTTAGCTTTTTGGAAGAAGCCTTCAGATTCTGGGCTCGTTGACTTTCTGCTATCCTTATCCTGCAATTTAAGTATCGCCTGCAATTCTTTTAGTTTTTCTTTTTGTTCTTTGGTAAGGTTCACTGGAGTTTCAACCTTAAGGTCAATATACATATCTCCACGACCTTTTCCATGCAGCCCGCTCATCCCCTTGCTTCTTAGTCTCAAACGATGACCAGATTGCGCACCAGCAGGTATTGTAACCTTTGCACGGCTACCATCAATGGACGGCACTTCGACTGTGCCACCCAAAGCAGCTGTCGTCATCGGAATAGGGACGGTGCAAAGGATATCAGCTTCATTTCGGAGAAACAGTGGGTGAGTGGCAATCGAAATAAAAATATAAAGGTCTCCTGGCGGGGCGCCGCGAGCTCCCGCCTCCCCTTCACCCGACAAGCGAATGCGCATTCCATCTTCAACACCGGCGGGGATTGTTACCTCAAGTGTTTTTTCTCTTCGGACCGTACCCGACCCATTACAATCGTCGCACGCTGATGCGATAATACGCCCCTCACCGTGACACGTAGGACAGGTGCGCTCTATAGTAAAAAACCCCTGATTAGCCCTTACTTTTCCAGACCCTTGGCACATGGGGCACGTGGTTGGTTGTGTGCCCCTCTTAGCGCCCGTTCCGCCGCAGGTGTCGCAACCAACCGACGTAGGCACGCGTATGCGTGTGTCTTTACCTCTATACGCATCATCAAGTGTAATTTCAAAATTGTAACGAAGGTCTGAGCCTCTTGCCGGGCCACCGCCACTTTGGGTACGCCCAGTAAAGCCGCCGAACATTTCATCAAAAATATCGGCGAAACCGCCGCCACCAAAACCGCCACCACCACTGCCATCGAAGGCAGAATGCCCAAACTGATCATAAGCAGCACGCTTTTGATCATCCTTTAAAACGTCATACGCTTCGTTGATTTCTTTAAATTTTTGTTCGGCGGCATTATCGCCCTGATTTCGATCAGGGTGATATTGCATTGCCTTTTTTCGATAGGCCTTTTTTATTTCATCAGCTGATGAGGTTTGGGCGATACCTAAAGTATCATAAAAATCATCTTTAGCCATTAAGCAAACTCCAACACTATCGAACCGCGTCTAAAATTCGCCTAAGCAGATTTANCCTTTTTATCGTCCTCGACTTCCTCAAAGTCAGCNTCAACTACCTTTGCGTCATCTCCTGGCGCCCCACCGGTTGTCTCGTCAGNGGCACCCCCATCAACGCCCGCNGCTGATGCGGCCGCGGCAGCACTCTCCTGTTCTGCCTTATACATAGCCTCTCCAAGTTTCATTGAGGATTGTGTCAATGCATCCAGCTTTGCTTTAATTAGTTCTCTGTCATCACCGTCCATAACCTCACGAAGTGCCGCCACATCAGTTTCGACTTGAGCCTTATCAGACGCGTCGATTTTTTCGCCGTGTTCGGTTAAGTTTTTTTCTGTTGTATAAATCAAACCCTCGGCCTGATTATCAAGTTCAACCTTCTCTCTACGGGCCTGATCATCTGCTGCATGGCTCTCGGCCTCCTTAACCATGTCGTCAATTTCTTCTTCGCTGAGACCCCCCGAGGCCTCAATACGGATTTGTTGTTCTTTCCCTGTCGCCTGGTCCTTTGCGGCAACATTTACTATCCCATTAGCGTCTATATCAAAAGTCACTTCTATTTGTGGCACGCCACGCGGAGAGGGCGGGATACCAACCAGGTCAAATTGTCCAAGAATCTTATTGTCAGCTGCCATCTCCCGCTCACCCTGAAACACTCGGATTGTAACAGCGCTTTGGTTGTCTTCAGCAGTAGAAAATGTTTGGCTCTTCTTGGTCGGGATCGTCGTATTACGATCAATAAGCCGGGTAAATACACCACCAAGCGTTTCTATACCAAGTGATAGCGGCGTGACATCAAGCAGAAGAACGTCTTTAACATCGCCTGTCAAAACGCCCGCCTGGATTGCCGCACCGGTTGCAACGACCTCGTCCGGGTTAACGCCTCGATGGGGTTCTCGCCCAAAGAACGACTTTACAGCCTCAATAACTTTGGGCATGCGCGTCATGCCACCTACCAAAATAACCTCGTCTATCTCCCCGGCAGAAAGGCCAGCATCCTCTAATGCCGCTTTGCATGGATTGATTGTACTTGTCACGAGGTCTTCCACTAACGCTTCAAGCTTAGCGCGAGTAATTTTTATATTAAGATGTTTTGGCCCAGAGGCATCAGCTGTTACAAAAGGCAAATTCACTTCGGTCTGGGTTGATGAGGAGAGTTCGATTTTTGCCTTTTCCGCGGCTTCCTTTAAACGCTGCAGCGCAAGTTTGTCGGTACGCAAGTCAATAGCCTGCTCTTTCTTGAACTCATCCGCGAGATAATCGATAATTTTAGCATCAAAATCTTCTCCGCCGAGGAAAGTATCGCCATTAGTTGATTTAACTTCAAATACACCATCACCGATCTCAAGAATGGACACATCGAACGTCCCGCCCCCTAAATCATAAACCGCAATCGTACCATTTGATTTTTTATCGAGGCCGTAGGCTAGTGCCGCCGCCGTTGGCTCATTAAGGATCCTGAGGACCTCTAAACCTGCTATCCTCCCCGCATCTTTTGTCGCCTGGCGCTGAGAGTCATTGAAATAAGCCGGCACTGTAATTACTGCCTCGGTAACCTCTTCGCCAAGATGGGCTTCAGCTGTTTCTTTCATTTTCATCAAAATAAAAGCAGAGATCTCACTTGGCGAATATTGCTTGTCTCGCGAGTTTACCCATGCATCACCATTGTCAGCCTTAACAATGGTATAGGGCACTAAATCAATATCCTTCGCTGTCATTGGATCATCAAAAGTTCGGCCAATTAGTCGTTTAATTGCAAACAGCGTATTTTCAGGGTTAGTTACTCCCTGACGTTTTGCTGCCTGCCCAACAAGACGTTCCCCATCTTCTGTAAATGCGATCATAGATGGTGTGGTTCGCCCGCCTTCGCTATTTTCAATAACGCGCGCTTCGCTACCTTCCATAACCGCAATACAGGAATTTGTTGTTCCAAGATCTATACCGATAACTTTGGCCATAGTGCCCTCTTATTTCACGGCGATTCATACTGCCCAATTTAACGGCGCAGGCAAGAATCCCAAATGTTGTTGTTTTAATTAAAGCCACTGAGATCCAAGCCCTCGGTGGTTGGTTATATTTCGTATATAGGTATGAAATACCGGAGCTGCAAGCACCGGCACAAAATGTTTTTGAAACTTGGTGCTTATTTTTTGTTTTTTACGTCCATACCGACCAAAACATGCACAATTCGACAGTTTTAGTAGTTTTAAGGACTAGCTGCAGGCCGACAGAATTTATTTTTTTCTGGCTTTTAAATTTCTAACTTAGTTAATAAGTACCCGATTAATTGGATTAAGAGTTTTCATTTACCTCTTCGCCATCGTTAGTTTCAGGGGCCATGATAGCCTTCGACACCCCTACTTTAGCGGCCCGCAGCAAGCGATCGTGAATTATAAAACCGTCTTCGATAACCTGCACAACCATCCCCGGCTCCATATCGGATGTTGGCACCTCGAACAGTGCTTCATGCCGATCATGGTTAAATTTTTCGCCGACCGGCGAAATTTTCTTAATTCCATGCCGTTCTAAAACACTCAACAATTCTCGACTCGTGAGGTCAATCCCCTCCAGGAACCCTTTTGTCTGATCGTCACCCTCACTCAAACTTTCAGGGGCTGCATCAAGAGCACGATGAAGGTTGTCGGCAACGGTCAGCATATCACGAGCAAAGTTTGCGGCTGCGTATTTCGCTGTGTCCTCCCGTTCCCGTTTTGCGCGCCGGATAGTGTTTTCATTATCAGCCAGCGAGCGCAACAACTTATCCTTGAGATCCGCAATTTCTGCCTCGGCCCCTCCTTCTAG
>PBOV01000063.1 GCA_002724505.1 Rhodospirillaceae bacterium
CGGATCAGGTATTCGACCATGTGATTGTAGCTTGCCACTCGGATCAGGCTTTACGGATTACCGACAACTGTCTAAGTGATCGCCAAAAGAACATTTTGTCAGCGTTTGCGTACCAACCAAATACTGCTGTTTTACACCATGACTCGAGTTGGATGCCCAAACGTAAGCAAATTTGGTCGGCTTGGAATTACCATATACCTAGGCAGGATAGCGCCTTTGCTACGCTGACATATGATATGAATATCTTGCAACAATTAGATTGTCCGGATAGACATTTCGTAACGCTAAACCCACAACATCCAATTGCGCCGGAGTGTGTTCTGCGTGAGTTTCAGTATGAGCATCCACTGTTTACTCGGGAACGGCATGAGGCACAAAGTCAGCACCATCAGTTGATTTGTCAGAATGGCCTATCGTTTTGTGGTGCCTATTGGGGACATGGATTTCATGAAGATGGACTTCAGAGTGGCATGGCAGTTGTTAATGCTATCGAAAGAGCAGGGGTAAATGCATAGTTGTATTTATCGCGGGACTGTTTTGCATAAAAGGTTGCGTGAGCGAGCTCATGCCTTTCGTTATGGATTGTATATGGTCTTTCTCGATCTGGGAGAGCTCGACCAGGTCTTTAAGCGAAGATTATTTTGGTCATGTAAATCGTTTAACCTCTTTTGGTTTCGGCGACGCGATCATTTGGGCGACCCTGCTACGCCCCTGATAGATTCGGTGAGAGATTTAGTTGAGCAGGAAACTGGAAATCGACCAGCAGGGGCTGTGCGGTTACTCACGAATTTGCGGCATTTCGGTTTTCAGATGAATCCAGTGTCGTTTTACTTTGTCTACAATGACGACAGCACTCCTTCGCTGGTAAATGTTGTGGCTGAAGTTCATAACACACCGTGGAATGAGCGTTACTGTTATGTTTTGGAGCCACAGCAATGGACCGGTCCTTTTGACGAACAGCGACGTCTGGAAAAGTCCTTGCATGTGTCGCCGTTTATGCCGATGAATCAGGATTATATCTGGCGATTTAACCAACCGGGAAAAGAACTGCTTGCCAGTGTTCGCGTAGTAGAAGAAGGAGCGCTGGCAATAAAGGCTTCTTTATTAATGCAGCGATTACCGCTTACACGTTGGCGATCATTTCAAATGTCTTGTCGGTTTCCGCTCATGCCTTTGCTCGTTTATGCTCGAATCTACTTGCAGGCGTTCAAATTGTTCCTTAAGAAGGTTACATTCTTCTCCCATCCAAAAAAGACTCGTCGAGAATCTAGTTGATAGGCTGTTTTGCTAGAAGGTGTTTTCATGAAGCAACGCTCTCCATTAATGCGTCGTGTGCTGAAAAAAGAGCTCGCATCTCTAGCAGACGTTTGCCTGAACATCACTGATCCCTGGGGTAGCTACGGTACCGCTGGTAATGCTTCAGATAGAGAAGCAGCAGTGCTGAAGGCTGGTTTGACGATTTCATCCCCGGAATTTTATCGCAAACTGCTTCGAGATGGCGAACTGGGGGTAGCAGATGCCTACATTGACGGTGTGTGGGATACGGATGATCTTGTTAATGTGTTTAGGATCATGATTAGGTCTGAAGCAGCTAATCATCAGGTCAATAAACGTGTGTCAATAATAAAGCGACTGGCTCGTGCAATTCAAACATGGCGCAGGCAGAATTCCGTCAGTGGAAGTAAACGCAATATTCACGAGCACTATGATTTGGGCAATGACTTTTTCCAGTTATTTCTGGATGAGTCTTTAAATTACTCTTGTCTGGAATTTGAAAACGATTCAAGCACGTTGGAAGAGGCCGCTAATTTGAAGATGGATAATATCTGTCAGCAATTAAGCCTGCAACGAAATGATCACTTAATTGAAATTGGAACCGGTTGGGGGGGGATGGCTTGCTTTGCGGCGAAGAACTATGGATGCAAAGTAACCACAACAACAATTTCTACCGAACAATTCAATCACGTTAATGAGAAAGTAAAGGCGGAGAAGCTCGAGGCGTTGGTATCTCCGGTGAACGAGGATTACAGGCATTTGGATGGGCAATACGACAAATTGTTATCTATCGAAATGATCGAAGCGGTCGGGGAAAAGTTTCTGCCCCAATATTTTTCCGTTTGCGATCGTTTGCTTAAGCCAGGTGGTAAAGGGCTTATTCAGGCAATTCTTATTCGCGAACAAATCTTTGAAACATATCGTCGTGGGACGGATTTTATTCGCGAATTTGTATTTCCGGGAAGTTTTTTGCCATCCAATCGCCTGATTCTTCAAACAGTTGAAAGAAATACGAATCTTCAGTTACTAAATTATCGTGATATCACCGAACACTACGTTAAAACGTTGGCTAACTGGAGAGAAAGATTTCACAGCAATAGAACTGATATACAACGCTTGGGATTTGACGAACGTTTTATGCGGTTATGGGACTACTATCTGGCGTATTGCATAGCGGGTTTCGCAGAACGGCGTTGTAATGATGCCCAATTGACATTCTTAAAACTCTAGGGTTTAAATCAGATGCTAGTCCTCGTTCTGGGTTACATTTCGTGTGCTGTCGTGATGGGTATGCTTTGGCTTTGGCAGCGAAAGACTCAAAAGAGCAGCCTTGTTGATCTGGTGTGGACGATGTGTGTCGGTGTATTTGCGATTACGCTCATTTTGGTTAACCCGTTGCAGAATTACGCCCACCATTATGCTGTGATTGCCATGCTGTCTGTCTGGACGGTGCGATTAAGTCTAACTCTCTATCTGCGTTATCGGTTGTTGCCGGAAGATGCTCGTTATGAAAAAGCTAAAGGCCAATGGGGTGCAAATGCGCAGGCCAAGATGTTTGCGTTTTATCAATTGCAGGCAATCTTTGTCCTTTTATTTGCCACACCGTTCGTTGTCTTCTCTTTTGACCCGAAGCTGCCAGTTAGGCTAAGCATATATGATGTTATGGGGATCGTAGTCGCTGCGGTCTCATTTCTGGGCTTAACGATTTCAGATTATCAGCTTACGCTCCATCGAAAACTAAGGCTTGAAGGAGTAACCAACGAACGGATATGTAAATCCGGTTTGTGGAAGTATTCCAGACACCCGAATTACTTCTTTGAATGGCTTCATTGGTGCAGTTACCTGCCGTTGGCATTGCAGTTTAATTATGGCTGGTTATACGCGATTCACCCGTTGACAGTGCTATATCTCTTGCTGTTTAAAACAGGCATACCATTAACTGAGCGCCATATGGTTGAATCATATGGAGAGCATTATCGTGAATATCAAAGGCAAACATCCGCTTTTTTTCCTTGGCGGAAAAATGCAAATATTTAGGAGTTATGAATGATCGGCAAAGTCGGTATCGAATGTGCGGAACGAGGAATGTTGCCGGATTGGATCATTCGGCGTGGGATTCGTCGTTTATGTCGTGCAAGACTAAAGGCGATCAAGAGTGCTACATCACTTTATCCAGACAACTCCGAGCTGGGGCAAATTGCTTACGAGACAGAAGCAGCGAATCAACAGCATTATGAGTTGCCGCCGGAATTCTTCGAATTGGTTCTTGGTAGCCGACGTAAATACAGTTGTTGTTTCTTTGAATCATCGGATCAAAGCCTTGATGAGGCCGAAGTAAATTCGCTAAAAGCTAGTTGCGATCACGCGCAGGTCTACGATGGAGCAAATATTCTTGAACTAGGATGCGGCTGGGGCTCGTTAACCTTGTGGATGGCCGAATCTTTCCCAAATTCACAAATTACTGCTGTATCCAACTCGCAACCCCAGCGTAAGTTTATTGAGAAACGAGCTGCAGAAAGAAATCTATCTGATCGGATTCAAGTAATTACTGCAGATATCAATAGCTTTGCACCAAAACGTGTTTTTGACCGGATCGTATCGATCGAGATGTTCGAGCATGTTAGGAATCATGAGATGTTGTTTGAACGTATGTGGGACTGGCTGACCCCAGAAGGAAAGCTTTTTGTTCATGTGTTTTGCCATCGAGAGAAAACATATTTATTTGATGTGGAAGGGCCATCCGACTGGATGTCTGAATATTTTTTCACCGGTGGAATAATGCCGTCAGCGGAGTTGCTTCCGAAAATAGCAAATGGCTGGACCCTTGAGGACTCCTGGCTTTGGGATGGTAAGCAGTATCAGCTCACTGCGGAAGCCTGGTTGAGATTAATTGATCAGAACAAGCAAAAGGTTCTGGCTTGCTTAGCCGAACACTATGGCAAATATAGTCAACGGTGGTTTAATCGTTGGCGTATTTTCTTCTTGGCTGTTGCCGAGCTGTTTGGTTTTGCAGATGGGCAAGAATGGGTCGTTAAACATTATTTGTTTAAAAAGTAGATGTGACCTAGGCAATAAGTTGACCGAGGAAGTCAGTTAGTTGTCTTTGGGTTCAATCATCAATCGGCGAGCGCTCGTGTTGAGTGTTGCTAAGCAATCAAACATCTGCTGCATATTGTCACAGAATATACTTGCGCGAATATTCTTTCGCAGTTCACTGGTTAGAGCTCGTCCTCCAACAACGATTGGGGTGCCATGTGCCTTTTCCCAGATATCCGCCATATTGGCTGCAAAAGCATCCAATGGGTCATTAATACTGCTAACACTAAGCCAAATCAATTCGGGTTGTAGGTTGTCAACGGCTGAAAGAATACTTTGTACTGGTAAATTTGCTCCAAGGAAGTTTGCTTTCCAACCAGCGTCCAGCAGCATTAATTCAACCATTAAAGACGGAAGTTCATAAGGATCACCAGATAATGCGCCACCAATAGCCATTGGGCCCTGTGGATTAATGGTTATCAGATCCCTTAAGCGAAGAAGCAGTTGCGATAAGTTTCTGCACGCGATGCGCTCCTGATACACATGTAGTTCGCCACACTCCCATTCGTCACCGATTCTTGCAAATACTGGTGTAATTACTTCATCTAGCAGGCTCGGTAAGCTTTTCCCGCCAACAAAAGCTAACGAGGTATGCATGAATGCCTCGTCAAGATTACCACAGGTTAAAGCATCGAAGATGATATTCTGTGTTAGTTCTGCATCTGAATGATCGATTGAGGCATTCTTGATCCCGAGAAGTTCCGGTTGATGTAATTCATATTTTGAAGACTTCACAAACCCTAGTAGCGTCGCTACTTCAATTCTTCGGTGTCCGCCAGGCGTTAGTTTGCTGGGGATTCGTCCGGTATCACACCATCTTTTAACGGATGATTCGCTTGCTCCTATTAGCTGAGCCATTTGTTTCGGAGATACAGAATTTACCACTGAATTATTCACGACTCATTTCTCGAAAGGTTGCACCTTAGTTGACGTAGTCCACTTCTATTTAGGTCATATTCTTACGCGAAAGGCTGGTAATCAAACAATAAATATCCAGGTTTCGAAAAATAACAGATAAATGACCGTTTTGAACGTTTTAGGTGTTGCAAATAACATTGTATAGCGATATAAATAGCATCACATGAACGTTATGAACGATTTTTATAGGGAGAAGATGACTGTGTTGGCGGAAATAAGTAAAAAAACACAAACAGCGGTGGTTGATCGTAGTCTTTATAAGAAACTCAATTTACTACTATCAAAGCTGTCGCTTCAAAATTGTTTTTTTGATGCCTTGCAATTTGGGGAAGAATACAGCATAAGAAGTTTGCTGGACTCGGTAATTGATGAAGATGACGGTGTGCCATATGAGACGCCTGAATACATCAAGTCATTAAATAGCTACACAAGTGACTTTTGCAGTTACAAGCTCGTTTCGCCCGAAATGGAATCAGATCTGTTTCTGAGAATTGGAGCCATAAAGCAGCATCTAATCGATATAAAAGCACGTGCTGCTAAAGACCAGATTAATCAGCAAGATATCTCAAATGCTAAACAGCTGGTGTCCTGCTATTTCACCTATCGAAATATTCTGATCCGTGCAAATGTGCGGTTGGTTATGTCTCTGGCGAAATCTTACATAAGTCCGCGCATGAGCTTCGATGAGCTATTGTCTGTAGGCATAGAGGCTCTTCCGTTATGTGTCGATCGTTTTAATGTTTTACTTGGATACCGATTTAGTACGTTTGCAACGACATGCGTAAGACGCCAAATGTTGCGTTATGTTCAGAAGCAACAAAAGCTTTCGTTAGCTGAAGATATTGGACCGGAGGTATTGGTCTCAGTTCCAGATTCCTCGCAAGGTGGTTTCTCCGATGATCCAAACGTCGTCCTAAACCTCATTGAAGCACTATTGAATCAACTCAACGCCCGTGAACGTGACGTCTTGGAGAATCGGTTTGGGATAAAGGGTCAGAAGCAGACTCTGCGGGTTATTGCTGAGAGGCTTGGTGTGTCTCACCAACGTGTACGTCAAATCGAAACTCACGCATTAAATAAGCTAAATCAACTCGCAAAGAGTAGCGAGTATGCTGATGCCTTAATGCCAATCGCGGGGTGAGACCGGTGCATTACCAGATATCAACCACGTTACCTGCAAGGCCTGAAGTAGCCTTTAAGTGGCACAGTAATCCGAAGCTGTTCTACCGTTTAGCACCACCTTGGAAGGCTCTTCAGGTTGAAACGTTAGCGGCTAATTTATCGAATGGAACCGAGACAGTATTTAGGGTGCCAATAGCTCCATTTATTGGTAGGAAGTGGGTGGCCGAACATTCAGATTACGCTCCCCCATTTCGATTTAGGGATACCCAGCGCAAGGGTCCCTTTGCCCACTGGACGCATCTGCATTCGTTTGGTGACAACTCCGACGGCACTTGTACACTTACAGATGAAATAGAATTTGCGCCGCCGTTGAAGATGCTAACAGAACCTATATTCCGTCGTACCTTGACAAGGATGATCGATAGTTTGTTTGCATACAGGCACCACACATCAGTGCAGGATGTGCAGTACGCGTCGGATTGGAAAGACAGCAAGCTATTGTCAATCGCGGTAACAGGCAGCAGTGGGGTGATTGGCCAGCGATTCTGCAATTTTGCCGAGACCTTAGGACACCAAATTACTCGTATCCACCGGGACGCAGGCTCAAGCGAAGGTGTTTACTGGGAACCATCTCGAGGGCAGGTAGATGCAGAGAAACTAGAAGGTTTTGATGCAATCGTTCATCTAGCCGGTGAAAATATAGCAGGTAAAAGGTGGTCAACGAAGCAGAAACGCCGTATCCGGGATAGTAGAGTCTCTAGCACAGAGTTACTAGTTAAAACGGTTTCTGGACTGGCAAATCCACCTAAAGTCCTTGTTTCCGCATCGGCCATAGGAATTTATGGTGATAGGGGTGACGAAACGCTTGATGATGAAGCATCCCATTCTGACGAGACTTTCCTTTCTAGAACGGCGCAAGAGTGGGAGCAAGCCAGTGACTTACTGCGGCATAGTAATGTACGGCTTGTCAAAACACGATTTGGCATAGTTTTGTCCCCTCAGGGAGGAGCCTTGAAGGAATTGCTCCGGCCCTTTAACTTTTGCCTTGGAGGCAAAGTTGGTAACGGACGTCAGTACTGGAGTTGGGTTACTATTGACGATGTTGTCCAATCATTAATGTTCTGTCTGCAGAATAATGCCATTTCCGGACCTGTAAACGTGGTTTCCCCAAATGCATGTACCAATTTAGAGTTTGTGAAGGCTCTGGGGTCTGTGCTCAGGCGGCCAACGATCCTCCCTTTACCAGGCTTCGTAGCAAGAACTGTCTTAGGGGAAATGGCAGAAGAATTATTACTTCACAGCACGCGTGTTGTCCCAAATAAACTTTTGGAGCATGGTTATCAGTTCAGAGACCCGGTGCTGACCGATGCCTTATCGATCTTATTGGGGCGTTCAGGTAAGAATCATGATTAAAAAAGTTATTCCAGACAGTGCCGAATGCGTAGTTATTGGCGGGGGCCCAGCGGGTTCCACTGCTGCGACAATGCTCGCGCGTGAGGGTTTGAAGACGGTGGTATTTGAACGGTCTCGCTTTCCAAGACCCCATGTTGGCGAGTCATTGATGCCAGCTGCAAACGCAGTGTTTAAAGAACTAGGGGTAGCTGAAAAGCTTAGCAAGGCCGGATTCCCGAATAAAATTGGAGTGCAATTCGCATCTCGGTCGGGTAAAGAAACCAGCCCTTTTATTTTCGGGCGGCCTGAGAATGGCGGCCTGGAAGATACTTGGCATGTCGAACGGTCTGTTCTTGACCAAATATTACTTGAACATTCGGCAGAATGTGGAGCTACTGTCCTAGAAGGCTTTCGCGTGCAGAAGGTTATTTTTGGTGAGGACAATGAGGTAGTTGGAGTTCGTGTTACTGATGATGCTGGAAATCCAGTAGAAGTTCTAACCTCGCTAGTTGTGGATGCAAGTGGCCAGCAATCGTTCATAGCCAATAAGTTAGGCGTAAAAGAGTTTGACACATGTCGGAAGAATGCCTCGATTTGGACGTACTATGATTCTGCGGTGTCAATGTTCTCAGATCAGGTTTTGACTTTAATCGCACAAACAGAGTGTGGAGATTGTTGGTTTTGGCATATTCCAATATCCGAAAACCGCGTAAGTCTTGGCTTGGTTGGACCAAGGGAGATAATCCTGACTGGTGACTTGGAAGCTGCGCTTGAATCTAAGATTGAAGCCTGTCCTGCAATTCGAAAGAGACTTCAGGGGTTGCGGCGAGGCGATGAATTACACGTCGCGCGAGATTTTGCTTATACGGCAAGCAACGCAGCCGGAAATGGATGGGTTCTGGTCGGAGACGCACTCGGATTTATCGATCCGGTTTATTCGACTGGTGTATTTCTCGCTATCAAATCGGCCCAATTAGCAGCTGAGAATATTATCACGAGTATGTCTCGAGGTGATCTATCAGGTAACTCACTTGGCCAGTGGTATTCAGACTACAAAATGCGAGTGAGTTGGCTTCGCACGCTTGTGGAGTTGTTCTACGACAATTCATTCCATTTTGGTGATTTTATAAGAACGAATCCTTCACTTGCCTCAGAACTAGCGAGCCTCTTGACTGGAAATGTATTTGACCGGGACGCTCGCGATTTCATTAAGGCTGCTGACATTTATCGAGGAAAATAATGGATAGGAAAACGAGACAATACAAACGGCTAGTAGCGTCGCGTGTAAGAATTGCAATATCTGGCTGTTTAATCGGTGCAAAGGTTAGATATAACGGCGAGCACTGTCTTAAAAAACCACTAGCGGCATTATCATCAGAGCACATTGAGTTAATTCCTCTTTGCCCGGAGGTAGAGGCAGGTTTGAGTGTTCCTCGTGAACCGATTCGCTTAGTCCGTTTGGAGACTGGCAAAACCGGTGTATTTGGTTCCAATAGCAAACATGACTACACAACAGTACTCGAGAAATATTCTGAGACCAAAGTAGCATCTCTATCTCAAATGGACTTGGATGCTGCCATCATGAAGAGCAAAAGCCCTAGTTGTGGGATGGAACGTGTAAAAGTCTATCTTGAGAATGGTCATACAGATGTGCCAGCTCAAGGCGTGTTCACTTCAAGACTAATGAAGGCGAATCCACTGCTTGCCGTAGAAGAAGAAGGCAGGCTTAACGATTTGGGGTTGCGTGAATCGTTTTTTACTCGGGCATTCGCTACCAGAAGACTTAAAGACGCGTTTACCGGCGATTGGACTCGTCGAGATGTCATGGAGTTTCATCGACAAGAGAAATTTCTATTGCTAGCACACGATGAAGCCTGTTACCGAGAACTTGGAAGACTCGTTGGGCATATCTGTGACTTTACGGCTGATGACTTCAAGACTCAATACATGAACTTGTTTCAGTTGGCATTAACCCATAAGCCAACGGTGTCTAAACACTACAACGTCTTACAGCACCTTTATGGTTTCCTTAAATCAAGCCTGGCCCCAAATGCCAAGTTGCTGTTCAGGGAAATGCTTGTTGAGTTTAAAGAGCTGTTTTTACCTCTGTCGGTAGTCATGTCAACCTTAAAAGTACTGACTAAACAAGCCGAATGTGGTTATGTGGATTCGCAAACCTATTTGAACCCGTTTCCACGCGTCGCCACCTTTAAAGCATAGTAACTTAATTTAATCTTTGTCTTCGTTTGACTTGCCCAGATCGAAAACTGCATTGCCAGATAGATATCAGATTATGGATCCCCAATTAGACCACCGCATTGTTATGTGTAATGGACGATCAGAGCAAACTGATGGGGAATATGTACTCTATTGGATGGCATTCAATCGCCGACCAGAAAACAACTTTTCACTTCAGATTGCAGTTGATAAGGCTATCGCCCTCAATAAGCCATTGCTGATCCTAGAGACATTATGGCTCGATTATCCAAATGCATCAGCACGATTCCATAAATTTGTTCTCGATGGAATGAAAGATAATGAGCGAGCATTTAGAAAATCATCTGTCACCTATATAGGTTACGTCGAGCGAGATGTTGCGTTACGCGAAAGACTTCTGCAAAAATTAGCGAGTAATGCGTGCCTTGTCGTCACGGATGCTTTTCCGTGTGAACACATGGAAACACTGATAAAGGAATTAAATAGGTTAACAAGCGTCTCTATATTGGCAGTGGATTCGAATGGAATACTGCCCGTGATGGTGCCCGAAAAAGCATTCACCACTGCGTATTCATTTAGGCGTTACCTACAGAAGAATCTACACGAGCACCTTCTGTGCTTTCCACGCATAACACCCTGTTCGGGGCAAGTGTTACCAAAAGCGCCGGATGTTTCTAGTTTGGGTCTGACGGCATGGGGTTGTGTTGATGGCAACAGTTCGATTATTAGTGCTAATCTGAAAAGCTTGCCAATTAATCATGCGGTACCCCCAGCTACCCTCTCTGGCGGGCGGCGAGCGGGACTGGAAATTCTTAAAGAATTTGTATCGTTTAAGCTTCGGAACTATGCGTCGCAACGCAATTCAATTGACGAATGCTCTGCAAGTGGGTTATCGCCCTATCTACATTTTGGACATATTAGCTCCCACGATATCTTTACAGCGGTCATGCAAAAAGTCGGATGGACACCAGCTTGCCTGCATCATGACAACGTGTCAGGTAAACGCCTTGGGTGGTGGGGATTGGATGAGGATGTGGAGTCGTTTCTCGATCAGCTAATCACCTGGCGGGAAATTGGCTTTAATGCTGCGTATAAGCTCAACAACTTTGACAAGTACGAATCATTGCCAGTTTGGGCGAAGACAACTCTGGCGGATCATGAATTGGACTTGAGGACGCATTTGTATCAGATCCATGAGTTAGAAAATGCAGAAACGCATGACGAGATCTGGAACGCGGCGCAGCGGCAGTTAGTTAAAGAAGGTCGCATGCACAACTATTTGAGGATGCTTTGGGGAAAGAAGGTTCTTGAATGGTCGCGATCAAGCCAAGAAGCGTTAGAACGACTAATCTATCTCAACAATAAGTATGCTTTGGATGGGAATAACCCGAATTCGTACTCGGGCATCTTTTGGTGTTTTGGTAGGTACGACCGCGCCTGGGGACCAGAAAGGCCGATTTTTGGAAAGGTTCGTTATATGACCAGCAAAAATACTGCTCGTAAACTCCGCCTAGCTGAGTATTTGTCTCGGTATCAGCGCCGAGAGCCGCTTGAGGTGTAATATCAGGAAACAGGTCTGAAAGATTGTTTAATAATCAGAAACCAAAAGAACATTTGTAAAACTTAAGACGTAACAATATCACATTTGAAATTACTTTTAGCTATTTGAATCGCTGGGGCCGCGATTGAGAGGATGAAATTATGATTAGCACTTCCTGCCCCGTTAATGTTTTCGATTACATTAAGGCATTCGGTGTCGATGAGGGGTTTAAGCCCACAAAGCTGCCAACTCCTACTGCGGCAGCTCCAGGATCAATAGAGAAAATGGATGTCCTGAAGCAGAGATTAGAAAATGGTGAGGAGATGTTCCATCACCTCGATCGCTGTAACTATGACAACTTGATTGCCGCGATTAAACCTTACGCATCGCGCTACCAATGTTTTTAAATCAGATAAAGACTAGGTGCTCTAGCACAATGGAGGATTGTTATGGAGAACATTGTAAGAAACGTTTTACTGATGATTGGCGGTGTCTACGTCTTGTTAGGTCTGTGGTGCGTGTTTTTACCTGAAAAGACATCCAAGGCAGTTGGATTTGACTTGTTGCCAGGCCAAGGGCAATCCGAATTCTTTACGGTTTATGGTGGGCTCGAGGTTGGACTTGGCTTGCTCTTGATTGTGCCACTTTTTGCTAACGGCGACGTCAGAACAGTCTTGATGGGATGTGTTCTCTTGCATGGTGGATTGGTATTATTCAGGTCTGTAAGCTTTTTTCTTTACAGCGGCTTTGCAACAACAACTTACATTTTGGCGACGGTTGAATGGGTCATATTTCTAGCTTCAACTATCCTGTTTTACTTGTTTAAACAAGAAAGCTAATGACGATCGACAATAACAATGAATACGATGCCTTGTTAGTGGTTTCGTTTGGTGGACCGGAGGGCAAGGATGATGTAATTCCCTTTCTGGAAAATGTGTTGCGTGGTAAACCAGTGCCGCGTGAACGCATGCTTGAGGTCGCGGAGCACTATTACCACTTCGAGGGAATTAGCCCGATTAATCAGCAGAATCGAGAACTTATTGCTGCATTGGAAAACAGGCTTAAGGAGTTGAATGTTGATCTTCCTGTATACTGGGGAAATCGAAATTGGCACCCGTTGTTGCCAGATACGTTTGAGCAAATGAAAAACGATGGTATCACGAATGCATTAGTGTTCGTGACATCGGCTTACAGTTCGTATTCTGGTTGTCGGCAGTACCGTGAAAATATACAAGATGCCCAGCTAGCACTTGGTCAGGATGCAGCAGTCACAGGCAAGATACGAGTGTTCTACAACCACCCCGGATTTGTCGAGCCGATGGCTAAATATACCTCGGATGCCATCGCGACTTTGAGTACCCAATCGGATGCTGATGTGCAGGTGATATTTACAGCCCACAGTATTCCTAATTCAATGGCCTGTAATTGTAGCTATGAGGCACAACTGACTGAAACGGCCCGTCTCATTATGGACGTCGTAGGGAACTACTCATGGAAGTTAGTGTATCAGAGTCGTAGTGGATCTCCGTCCATACCGTGGCTTGAGCCAGACGTCTGTGACTACATCGACCAATTAGCAGATGAGACTTCGAAAAAGGCCATTGTAGTTGTTCCGATTGGTTTTATTTCTGACCATATGGAGGTGTTGTTTGACCTTGATATTGAAGCCAAGGAGAAATGCAGATCATTGGGCATAGAAATGGCGCGTGTACCGACAGTTGGTACACACCCCCAATTTATCGACATGATTGTTGAGCTGATTAGAGAAAGAACTGATGGCGTTGAACGTCGCGCTTTGGGGGATCTCGGACCAAGCCATGATGTGTGTCCGCAAGATTGCTGCCTTTATACGCCGCGAAGACCATCAAGTAGCAATTAAGTCATTCGGGTGTTATTTTCAGGTGCCTGGCATTCCCCAGGAAATAGACGAACGATTGATCAGAGGGTCTCGATGACACGAAGAGCAGTTGCTCGCCCACTGCCCAAAGCATTGTTAATGCTTGGCACACTAAGGTAGTCGCCACACAAGCTAATGGAATCTGGCGGGAACAACGGCTTGCAGTCTATCGGTGGAAGCGCGTCGGGAATCTGCATGTGAGTGATTACCTGCCAATCGTTAACAACTGCTGAGAATAGTTCTCGCAGCACGTTTTTTGTTTCAGCACGGATCTCGGCCTGATTGGCATCTAACCCTGGTGCTAAGCCTACACAGATCAGTGCATTGCCATTGCTCGAGTAACCAGCATGCAAGTTTGTGGGGATCGAAACAGTTCGAACGAATTTCTGATCGCAGCCGGCTAGAAATAATATTGGCAGCTCAAAGGGTGGTTCAGGTGCTTCGTAGTAAATGCAACTTGCTTTGCGCCCATGGTGGTTCTTATCATCCGCTGCAAGTAAATCTTGCGCTTTCGAATATGGCACAGCGAGAACCACGTTTTTTGCTGCGATTAGTTCTCCATCTTCGAATTCGACGGCATTTTCGGTTATTTGCTTAGCGGCTTTGTTTAGGACGAGTTGGTTCTTATCGAGTAGATCAACCATGCTATCGGGTATTGCTTGCATGCCATTTTCGGGTAGCCCTCCCGAACCACTCGCAAAGAACGGAAAAAGCTCGAAGAAGTGTGTTGCCGGTACGCTCTGCAGATCCGCTAGAAAGACCGACTCCCAGAATGGGTACATGAACTCGCTGTTAAAGCGTGATGTAAACGACCCCGCTAGATAATCTGCCACGCTGGCGGGTTCTGTTCGTTGAGTTCGCTCTAAGCCCTTTTGCATTTTTAATCTAAATAATCGCCATTTGTCACGAAATGTGCCAATGTCTGATGTGAGCATCTTCCAGAAGGCCCATAATTTTCTTTTGTCTTTTGACGGGTCAAGCAAAAACCGATTGCCTCGGGATGTATGTACCATTGCTCCCGACATGAAGGGTTTAAAATTTAGAGAGGCCAGTTCTATGAGGGATGTTACTTCCGTGTATGAATCAAGCAACACCTGGAAGCCCCGATCTAGAACAAAGCCGTCAAAGTATTGTGATGAACATCGTCCACCAAAATGATCGTTGCTTTCGCATAATTTGTAGCTAACGCCTTGGCGTGCAAATTCAATAGCGCACCGCANNCCACTAATGCCGCCGCCAACGATTATGGCATCAAGCATGTTTGTTCCTTAGCANATAAATNACACAANGTACGCTATGCCATGGTAAGAGGCNTGTGGANTTAGTCAAACGGGAGAATGAANTGGATTTGCTATTTTAAANNATCGCTAAAANNACCNCTCTACAGAAATGTGCGGTATAGCTTCATGAGGTCTGGAAGTCGTCATCAAATATAAATAGCGATAGACATTGATATTAGTAGTATGNACAGNGCAGGTAAAGCTTTTCTTGGGCTATCACTCCGTACACGAAAATGCGAAACCACTGCTACTAGCATTAGAAATGCCATTGCTGTTGCCGCTGGCCGCACAATTGGGGCGTACCAAATTCCACTGAGGAGAAATAATGCTAAGAGCACTTTGAGGATACCAACTGGGAACAATAACCAATCTGGAAAACCATAGACTGCAAATTCTTCTCGCATTGTTTTTGCATCTCCACCACGGTAATTCGTATCCCTATTAGCACGGACTAACCACACCATCAAAATCGTCACGCCTACTACCACTTGAGCGATCTGTAAATAAGTCTCCATCTGCTTCTCTCCTTCTTGTTCTTTTTCGTACTAACTGATGCTGTAAACGGGCGTAGCTGAAACCTTCTAATATCCGTCGACGGTAGCATGCTTCACAAGAAGTATTGTCACGGTAAGCGAAGCGGAAGCGACGATAGCCCCAAATATAAGAATCACTAAATCGATCACCTTTTTTCTCCTGACGTCTGGAGCATAAGATTGCCAAGTGCGAGTATTGAAGGCACCCAGATACCCACGAACACAGCCTCATCTCGATAATCCAAGAACCACAGAGATACTGAGAGGACAAAAGAAATCCCACTTGAAAGTAGGTAAACTAGCCGTGCTTTTCGTTTGGACATGGGATCTCCTTAAATACTTTGACTGACGAACAGGCACACTATTACCACCGTCATCTGTTTGGCAATTAAGATTCCACCAAGTTCTGAGAAAAGTTTGCCTTTAGATGGCTTTGGTAGACATGCGATCTTATATAAACGCTTCCTTCCGAAAGGATCGAAGATGTCAATGCATTCCAAACGGCAAAGTCCGTTAATTTAGCGAAAAGGATAAATTTAGGGTTTCCATATCCGGTACTAATGCAACTATATCCAAGTTCGTAAACTTCACACTTGGAGAAGTCATTTGACAGATATAGTGATAGTCGTGTTGGGGGTAGTTGTCGCAGCGGCATGTTTCGTGGTGACGGTGTTGCTCTATAAAAACTCGCGACTAGAGTTGGCAAATCGTTACATGACGAGTAGCTTAGAGGCCGCTGCTGCGTTTCAACGATCGCTGATGCAAGAACAGCCACCTGAGATTGTTGGCTCGGAAATAAGCTGGTTATACGAGCCATGTGACGAACTAGCAGGAGATGCGTTTGGCGCGTACAAGTTGAATGGTCAGCAAGTAATTGTTTACCAATTGGATGTAACGGGACACGGTGTTAAGGCGGCTCTGCTCGCAGTTAATCTTTTGCGGCTATTAAACCCGAATAATCCTGACAATATCGTTTTGGATAGCAAGACGAAGCTCCCAAATCCTCCGGCCAAAGTGGTCGGGGAACTGAATAGACGTTTTCAGATTACTCCGGAGTCAAATCAGTTTTTCACAATGATTTATGGACTTTTTAATCCGGAATCCAGGTCATTAGTCTATGTTAATGCGGCACATTCTTCCCCCGTGATACTCTCTTCAAATACGCGGATGCTCAACGGAGATTCAGACTTGCCTGTTGGTGTAGTTGACCAGACTGACTTTACAGAGCGAGAGATTATTCTGGATGAAAAACAATCTTTGGTTATTTATTCTGATGGAATTACGGAAGCCATGCGAGAGATTGATGGCGAACTTTATGGAGAAGACCGATTTGTGACATTCTTAAACAAATTGGAATCTGATAGCTCTGCGAAACGAATAATGCGTGAGCTTAGAACCGAGATCAGGCGGTGGTGTGGCAAGGCAGGATTTAACGATGACCTGTCGGCGTTGATATTAAAGTGCAACTAGGTTTTAGATCCCAGATACTTTTGCCTGAATACCTGAAGCCGTTTTCACCCGGATCATATCCAACTCTGGCTATGGAGAATGTTTGTCGAATTGGTAACCGGACTGCTTCAGAGTCTCCACCGCACGATCCAAATCATCCTCTTTAACGAGACAGTAGTCAGTGTCGTAAGTTGAAATGACGAAGACACTGATGTGCACAACTGCAAGACTAGAGGTTAGCCGGTCTATCTTTGGCGTCACCAATCAATAGGACTCGCGATTATGCGGAGCTCAACTCTGTGCCGAGTTTTACCGCTTTTTTAGCAGACGATGCTTTCAAAACCCCTTTTGACTGTAAGTATATAAGTACATATCAGAAAAGGAATAGTTATGACAAAACCAGTCTTAGGCATTGTATTGTTTTCGTTGTTTGTGGGCACTCTTTGTGCCGCCGCCAGTCGTGAGATATTACTGGACTTCGAAGACCCGAATTGTTTAAAGAAATGGAGAGCTGTTAATGACGGTGTCATGGGAGGACGATCTGTTGGCCGTTATCGATTAATAGACGAAAGTATGCTCGAATTTTATGGCCACCTGTCTCTGGAGAATAATGGTGGTTTTGCATCTATACGATTACCTGCGGACGACTTCGAGTTGAGAAAAGGTGATGTTTTGATTTTGAAGCTCAAAGGTGATGGCCGGACTTATAATATGAACCTTTATGCTCAGAAAAATCTTGGTGGGTTTTCCTACCGTCAGTCTTTTAGAACATTACCTAACAAGTTGATTGAAGTGCGATTGCCCGTCGATAAATTTGTTGCCACTTGGAGAGGACGTGTGTTCCCAAAGCAACGATTTAATCCTGAGGATGCCGCTGGCTTGGGATTTCTTCTTGGCGATAAGAAAGAGGGTCCATTTCGCCTGCAATTAAAGTCCATTAGTGTAGAACGCAATTCAAAGAATGGGTTAAGTTCTTAGATTGTGCGATCAGTAATTTAGATATTGTGAACTGTGGCTCCGCTAAATCCCCTTAACAGGAGTTAACAGACACGATCCCTGCCCAACGCAGTTCCGAAGAGGGTTTGTGAAGGCGCATGGTAAAAAGTTATGACCCAAGCCATTTGTAAACACGCGGTCGACTTTGATTGCGGAGCTGAACAATGTGTTTGGATATAACCGACGGTGAATTGGTATCTGGCTGGGGAACTCACCACAGATTCAGAACCAGCATTACTTGCAGATGATGATCATCGTGAGGCCATACAGCGCCGGTGGTTCGTTAATCCCAATGCTATGACTTTGAATAGGATTATAGGATCTCTAGAAGTTATTAGATAACCGCACGTCGTCGCGTAGCGGATTTCGTTAGGAATTCGCAGCGAGAGCTTCGTCCACAGTCAACTTCCACGTTGGGAAGGGGTCGTCCAGCCCTTTCCAGGCTTCAATGCCTTCCGCATCTTCGTCTTCAGTCAGTAAGCATTTGTCTAGTGCCTCACAGATAGCAGATTCGTTCATGCCAATACCGATGAATACCAACTCCTGACGGCAGTCACCCACCAGCGGATCCCATTTGTTTTCCATCTCCGCCTCGAATGCAGGGG
>PBOV01000003.1 GCA_002724505.1 Rhodospirillaceae bacterium
TCACTTGATCAGTTAAACCCCACCTATTTAGCCCCGGCAAGACCAGTCAATTCGGCCCACGAAATGAGTGCGTTTCCTCATATTCCTGGTGGTCGCCTAACGTAAAAAATCGAAACGAAGTTAAATCTAACTCGTATTCCGGAGAACGCAATGAGCGAAGCTATTTTTGAAACTACTCACGATATGATCATGATGGCACGGCGCAATCTTGATCAAGATAACTGGGACTATATATGTGGTGCTGCGGAGAGTGAGACATCACTGCGACGAAATCGAATGGCTTTAGATTGCCTTGCCTTTCGTCCGCGGATTTGCCGTGACGTCAGTGAAATTAATACGGAAACAGATTTTTTTGGCCACAAACTGCGTATCCCGGTTTTCCTCGCACCCATGGGTGGCATTGAAAGATTTTCAGCAAATGGTGGCATCGATGTAGACAATGCTGCGGAGCAATTTGGTAGTGTCAATTTTCTTTCGACCGTCTGCCAACCCAGCTTAGAAGAAGTCGCAGAAAACACGCCTCACGCCAAATCATTTCAAATTTATGTACGAGGAGATGATGACTGGATAAGAGATTTAGTAAAGCGCGCAGTGAAAGCTCAATACTCATCAGTTACGCTTACCGTCGACTCTGCTTTCTATGGCAACCGTGAAAGGCTTAACCCCGCACAGCTAGCACTCAGGCGCGTGCCAGCTCGGGAATGGCAAAAGAAAATTACCTGGGAGACAGTTAAGCTAATTAAGGATGCCCTTGGTTATATCCCGCTCATTCTCAAAGGCATCATGACCGCTGAAGATGCGGCCCTTGCTGTCGAACACAATGTAGAAGGCATTTATATTTCAAACCATGGTGGCCGTCAGCTAGATCATGTCCTCGGTAATATTCAAATGCTACCCGAAGTGGTCTCCGCGGTTGACGGTAAGGCGGAGGTCTTTATCGACGGAGGTTTCACTCGAGGCACAGATGTTGTTAAAGCGCTGATATTGGGGGCGAAAGCCGTTGGTATTGGAAGATTGCAAGCCTATGCTTTAGGTGCAGGTGGGGCTGAGGGCCTTATCCGCTGCTTGGAGTTATTGGAACAAGAAATAAATACTACAATGGGCCTAATCGGCGTTACTTCCCTTAATCAACTATCATCCGAAAGCATCACTGAAGCAATGCCAGTAATGCTACCTCATGAACATTCAGCGTTTCCGCATTTACCAGGTGGACAGGTGAGTTAATTAAATGTCATTTTCTATGCTTGCATTCGACGCTGTATTTTCGACAAAGGTTGTGATTGCAGGTATTAATGGGCAGGCAAGTTTGAGCATTGGCTTGCCATACGTGGCATAAATTGACGCTGCATGTTTTAAAGCGTCTTTCAGCACGTGGTTCATGCCCTTAATTTTCAAATTTTATACCCGTCCGCCTAGGCTGCACTCATACGCAAACATTTTTGAGCGATTGTTGCTGTTTTCAGGCATTCCTGTCTCTATCTGTCGGGCCTCAGCCAGAGCAGATCAAAAGGGAATCAAACCCGCTCTTGGTTTATGGAAGAGTTAAAGTACCAATAATCGTTTCTCTCACATCAACGATCGAAACAGATTTTTCGACTAAAATACGATGCCTTATGCCGCTCGGTTCTTTGCCCTGTTTATTGCCGCCCAAATTTTAGCCGGGGTCGCAGGCATATCTATATGTTGGATGCCATACTCTGAAAGCGCATCCACAACTGCATTCATAACGCATGGCACAGCTCCAACTGTTCCAGCCTCTCCAGCTCCCTTGCACCCGAGCGGGTTTGTGGCAGTTGGACAGGGGTTACTCATTACGTCGATATAACTCATATTATCAGCCCGCGGCATTGTATAATCCATAAAAGAACCGGTAACCAACTGGCCGTTATCAGTATCAAATTGAATTTCCTCCAGCAAAGCCTGCCCGATTCCATGCGCGACACCACCCATAATCTGACCCTTAAGGGTTAGCGGGTTTAATACAGTGCCAACGTCATCAACAACTTTATAGCTAACTATTTCTATCACTCCAGTTTCAGGATCAATTTCGACCTCACAAGCATGACAGCCGTTTGGAAAATTTTCTTTGGGGGCCTCATAAGTAAACGTTGCTCCAAGACCTGGTTCAATTTCGACAGGCGTGCAGCCCGGCTTATAACTTGTTTTGGCAACTTCCATTAAGCTGATCTTCTTATCGGTTCCAGCTACAACAAAAGTTCCATCAGCAAATTCTATATCCGTCTCAGCCGTTTCCAAAAGATGGGCTGCAAGTTTCATTGCCTTCTCGATTATCTTTTCAGAACACCCTAGAACGGCGCTACCACCGAGCGTAGCAGATCGTGATCCACCGGTTCCTCCGCCGAAAGCGAGAATGGAAGTATCTCCCTCGTTAAAGCCAATATCTTCAGGGTCTAAACCTAACTTCTCACACATAATCTGTTTGAAAATTGTCTCATGTCCCTGCCCTTGCTGACTAGTGCCAGCATAAAGCGTTACCGTACCCCCGGGATTAAAACGAATTTCAACCTGTTCAATACTTGCCGCAGCAGCGCGTTCGATACTGTTGGAAATTCCAATCCCTCGCAGCTTTCCGTTTTTTTCCGAAACCTTACGTCGTTCAGGGAAACCATTGTAGTCTGCCATCTCCAGCGCCTTCTCAAGATTATCGCCGAAATTACCACTGTCATAAGTAAACGTAAGCGCTGTTTTGTAAGGAATATCTTCGGGAGGAATTTGATTAACCCTACGAAGTTCCGCCGGATCTATACCCGTTTTATCCGCCGCTAAATCAATCAATCGCTCAATTACGTATGATGCCTCGGGTCTTCCGTTCCCTCGGAAGGGACAAATTGGGTTGGTATTAGTGAAGACTGCAGAGACATCGACATACATCGCAGGAATGTCATAGGTACCAGCCATTGTCCCAAGATTAGCAATTGGTGGCAGGGTACCCTTACTCGCGAGATAAGCGCCAACATTAGCAAAACTAGTAGCTCGTACAGCCAAAAATTTACCATCTTTATCGAGTGCAATCTCCGCATCCCAATAAACATCGCGTCCCTGGTGATCGCTCATAAACCCTTCCGATCGTTCGCAAACCCACTTAACAGGACGCCCAATTCGCAACGTGGCCCAGGACACCAGAACGTGTTCACGGTAGGTACCGCCCCTCAAGCCAAAGCTACCACCCATATCACCCGCAACAACCCGGACCTTGGTTTCCGGCATGTTAAAAATTTTTGAGGCCAATTCACCCCTAAGCTGCCAGGGGTAGTGAACGCCGGTATAAAGGGTCAGCATACCCGAACCCTGATTGTAATCACCGATAGCACCACGCGGCTCCATCGTGACATGCGCACTGCGGTTTACTGGCAATTCGCCGCCAGCTATTGTCACGGCTTTTTCAAACGCCGTTTCTGTCGCTTTCTTGTCCCCCACCGTATGAACAAAGCATACATTGCTGTCATGTTCAGCCCATACTTTTGGTGCATCAGGCTGCGACGCGGGAAAGGGCAATGATACCGATGGCAAAGACTCATATTCTACAACAATGAGTTCGGCGGCATCTTTAGCTTGATCGATGGTTTCAGCAACAATCATCGCAACATAATCGCCAACCATTTTCACTTCTTTATCAACCAACGGCGGGTTCTCGGGCTCAAACATTCGCGACCCATCACGCTGCTTTTGGACCGGGGTACATTTCAACTCTCCATGACCATCATCGATATAATCCTGACCGGTTAAAATTTCGATAACACCCGGCGCGCTCTTCGCGGCAGAAAGGTCCATGGATAAAATTTTAGCGTGAGCATAGGGCGAGCGAAGAATATAGGCCCGTGTCTCATTGGGAAGCTGATTATCGTCCATGTACCGGCCACCACCCGTTAATAGACGGGGGTCCTCAAAACGAGGTACCGGTTGTCCAACACCAAACTTTTCAACCATGCTTTTCTCCACTCAAAAAATTATTGCCGGCCCTGCCGACGATGAAGAGATATTATTCTGCCAATCAATGTAAATAAAGGGTAACCGGTGACGTAAAGTAGCGGTCTTGATATTCTTTTCTTTATTCCCAATCAATCTCATAAAAAACAAAGGTGGGTTACAAATGAACGAACATGATCTTAGTAAACGCGCACTAGCCCGTGAGCAAGTTTATCTCTGTATTATGACTAATGTTGAACCGCCACCGGAGGGAAGGCCACCCCGCCAAAGTTTAATGCATGACCACAAAACCTACCTCCGTGACCTAGAGCGCAAGGGTCTTTTATTTGGTGCGGGGCGTCTTTTCAATGAGGAAGAAAACGAAGATGCCGCTATTGGACATGGCATGATAGTAATCAGGGCCAAAACCCGTGCAAAAGCCGAAGCCATAGCTTTCGAAGAACCCTTCACCAAGGCGGGCTATCGAACAATGGTACTTTATCCCTGGCAAAGAAATGAAGGAAGTGTAGATATTTCAATTCGTTTAATGGACTCGGTACTCGAGATTGACAGCCGGACATACGACTTGGTACCCCGTGATGGGGCAGTTAGAACTTAAGATCAAAATCTGACAATTGTTAATGGAACAAGTGTGCACTTGAACCTTCAACACTTTGCTTCGCTGACGCCCCCGTTTTTAGGTCAAGGCCGCCTTGCCTTTGCCCCGCATACAGACCGTATCTACCAACGCTGGTTTACCTTTTTTGACCTGCTCTATAGCGCGGCGTAAAGCATCCTGTACATCGTCACCATTCTCGATTGGACCTTCTGCCCACCAGCCCTGTGAGCGTGCGAGCCCTGCGAAATCAGGGTCAGGATCCAGCAAATCCATACCAATATACGCGCGCTCGGGATCAGTCCCTCGATTTTTTGCAATTACGATCTGGTGATTCCAGTCGTTGTAATAGGCGCGGTTATTGTACATTACGATAAGCATTGGAATTTCGTACTTAGCCGCCATCCACAAGGCACCCGCATCAAACATCAAGTCGCCGTCGGGCTGCATATTAATGCAAAGCCGCCCCGTACCTTTATTAGCTAAAGCGACACCAAGCGAGGTACCAATCTGAGTACCCGTACCTAGTTCGCGCCCACCATGACAGTATGGCCGATCAAAGTCCCAAAGGCGTCGTGCCGCATCATGCATAGTGCCAGCTGTGAGGACCCAGTCCTCGTCCTTGATAACCTCCCAAGTTTCAAGGGCTAGACGGCCAACCGTCATCGGCTCGGAATCCCAATTTTCTTCTGCTTCCTTGCGCCATTGCGCGCGGATCTTGTGATGCTTCGCGCTAATCATTTCCGTTCGCTTGGCAATCTTTTCTGCGAGCCCGTCTGTCTTGGCAATGCGCTCTTTCATTAAATCGGATAGCATTGGCGTGGCGGTGACGACATCGGCTGTCATTCGCACATCAGGGAATAGGGTCCGGGAATAATCCATCGACCATTTACTTATCTCGGTATCGGTCCACCCTATATCGATCCATTTAGCATCCTCTTTAACAGATGGCTTTACCGATCGATTTGAAATATCTCGCACGTGGGTATGTTTTTCGAAATCAGCTACGTCAAGGAGCAACACGCAGTCGACACCGTCGTAGCAGGCCTCCTGATCCATTGAAAGATTCAACGGATGATTCCCTGGGAAATTAAGGCGAGAGTTCACATCCCACACGCTTGCTCCAAGGGTTTCGGCTATATCAATCACATGATCCCAACCGTGTGGGGGCCTTGCAGCAAAGTCGGCAACAATAGCCGGACGTTCTGCATCGGCAAGAAGTTTTGCCGCTTCACCCAATGCCGTGGGGTCAGGCGCGGCCTGAGCAGGGACACGCGCAGCGGATTTTGGAGGCATGTGGATTTCGTGATCAAGTTCAGCTTCCTGTAAACCTGCGTCATAGCACATATAAATGGGTCCCTGACGTGCCGTCATCATTACGGAGTAGGCACGCGCGAAAGCGTCTGGTACATAATCTATTGTGTTTGGCTGCGCGTCCCATTTAACAAAATCACGTAAAATTTGGCCTTGCACATTTGCTGAGTGGATCCAGTCAATGAATGGTCGGCGCTTGGGTTCCGCTACCGGACCTGTCGCACCCATGATAAAAACTGGCGCTCGGTCGAGGTAAGCGTAATAGACTCCCATCGGAGCATGAAGAAGCCCAACAAGATTGTGCACGATAGCAATCATTGGCTCGCCTGTTGCTCGGGCATAGCCATGTGCCATCTGAACGGCAATTTTCTCGTGGGTGCATAGCATCATCGGCGGGTCATTCTCGCCATAATTGACCAAACTATCATGCAGCCCCCGATAACTGGCACCAGGGTTCAACGCTATATGCTTGAACCCGAAATCTTTTATCAGATCGACAATGACATCTGATTGATATTTGACATTTGATTTTTTTATGCCGCCCTCATTCATGAGCTATCCCCACCTTTTAAGTCGTTGACGCGTATTGGCAGAAATTAGCAGCCCGGCGCGGGCGGGGCTAGTCCACTATTGTTAATAAATTACCGAAGTCATTTATCAGCCGGGGACGAAGGTAAAAACTTGCTCGTCGATCGGCAGTCCAGCCATATAAGCACCAAGATCCCCCGGTGCAGAGTTCACGGACATCGCAGTGAAAAATCGTCCTTTTGAACGAATTTTCAGCCTGCTTTCTCTAAAGGGGAATGGGGCAAAAGAATAAGTATTATTGCCTTCTGGTCTAATCGTCACTGATGTTTCACTGGTATTGTTTTCTGGGACGTGCGTAAAGACCTCGACTGCCCGTTCATCTTCATGTCTAAGATTAAAATAAAGAGCTAGCGTATCGCAAAACTGTAAGAGCTTGTAATTGCGGTACAAATTATTTTCCTCAACCCAATTTTTTGTTTCCGGATTAGCGCTAATCTTTTCTTTTAGAGCGTTTTGACGTTCGACTTCAGCAGACAGAATTGCGTTAGTCTCTTCAGCCGTTTCTGGCGAAATCGGCACAGAGGTCGAGCCCCCTTGCCTCACCCTAAAATTTGAAAAGCCATATCGCGCATGATAAAGACCCCAAGTATGCATAGAGGCCAATAGCCCACAATAATCGTGATGGGCTTGATTATAGTCAGGAGACAATTTGGTAGTTGCTGCTCCACCCGGCCCTTTGGCACCCCCTACACCCGTAGGGAAGCCGGAAATTGGGTCAAGTACCGGGCTGGCATCAAACTCATCCCAACCCCGGTCGTGATGACCAATAACATATATCGTCTCCTCATATGGATCTGGAACTCCAAATCTGGCATTACCAAATGCCCGGGCAAATTGTTCGCACAACTCATTATGCTCAGCCATCAAACTGATAAATCGAGGTTCGCCCATGGGTCCACTTTGAATCATCATGGCTGAAGCCTTTCTAAGTTAAAGGAACTTACTCAGCGTGTACTTAGCATCTCGATATAGCGTGAAATATACAGTCTAGAGCTTAGGCTGCTTCGCCACGGCGCCACGTAATGACATCAATCAAAGCGGGTTTTCCTTTCTTAACTTGTTCTATTCCGCGAGCAACCGCTGGCCCTATTTCCTTCGGATCGAATATAGGTCCTTCCGCATACCATTCCATACCCTTTGCGATATGGGCAAAGTCTGGTTCTGGTCCCTCAAGGTCCATACCAATATATGCCCGATCCGGGTCGGTACCGCGTTTGTTAGCAACCGAAATCTGATGTGCCCAATCGTTATAGTAGGCGCGATTATTATACATTATCACGAGCATGGGAATTTCGTACTTCGCAGCAACCCACATTGCGCCGAGATCAAACATTAGATCTCCATCGGGCTGAAGGTCGACCACCAACTTATCTGTATTTTTGTAAGCATACGCCACACCCATTGAGATACCAAATTGGGTAGCGGTGCCAAGGTCTCTTCCAGGGTGTTGATAGGGCTTGTCAAAATTCCAGACTTTTCGAACCCAGTCTTTTAGTGTGCCCGCTGTAAGTACCCAATCCTCGCCTTTGATTGCCTCCCAAACTTCAGCGGCCATGCGCCCCTCATGCATTGGCATCTGATCCCAGGTATCTTTGACCTGCTCCTGCCACTTAGTCCACTGAGCGGTATGCTTCTCTTCTACATCCTTTGTTCTTTCAAGAATTCTTGCAGCCAGCTTATCATCTTCCTTTATACGAGCTGTGCATGCCTCAGAAAGCGCGGGAATGGCGTTCGCGGTATCGGCCAGGATCCGCATATCCCAATTGTGATGCTTGTTATAATCTGTGGCCCATTTGCTGATCTCGATATCGGCAAAACCAATGTCTATCCACTTGCAATCCGACGTCGTGACTGCCTCAACTTCACGAGTTTCCCAGTTAGGCTTATGAGAACCCCGCGTCCAGTCTATGACATCCAGTGCTACCACTAGATCGGCCCCCTTAAAAGCATCCAAATGCATTGAGACATTCAGCGGGTGGCGGTTTGGAAAACCAAGACGTTTGTTGATATCAAAAACCGGTGAGCCAACTGTTTCTGCAAGCTTGACGGTATCGTCAAAGCCAATTGGGGCCCGGGCCGCATATTCTGTTAAAAGGACGGGATAATCAGCAGCCAACAACATCTCAGCCGCGTCATCAATCAGCTTTGGGTCAGCCGCAAGACGTGGCGGAACCTTTACGGCATCTTCCGAAGGTATTTGAATATTTTCGGTGAGCTCAGCTTCCTGAATACCGGCGTCATAGACCATGTAAACGGGACCCTGCGGCTCTGTCATCATTATAGAATAGGCNCGNGCAAATGAGTCNGGAATTCCGTGTACGCTGCCTGGCTGATAATCCCATTTAGTAAAATCACGGACCGCNGANCCNTGCGCNAAGGCNGTATGAATCCAGTCGATAAAGGGGCGGCGNAACTTNTCATCCATTGGGCCGGTAGCACCNATNAGAAAAACTGGGCAGCGATCAATATAGGCGTAATAAACAGCAAGGGGTGCATGCAGAAGACCGACCACATTGTGAACGGCGGCGGCCATGGGTTTCCCTGTGGCTTTGGTGTAGCCGTGGGCAATCTGAACAGCGATCTTCTCATGATTACACAAGATCATCGGAGGATCGTTTTCGCCGTAATTGACCAAACTATCATGCAAACCGCGATAACTCGCACCCGGATTCAACGGTATCGCCGGAAAATCATAAAGTTTGATCATGTCGACGATTATGTCGGATTGATATCGGGTATTGGCCTTACGAATTGGTTCGCCGTCACTCATTAGTTAAACCCCTTATGTCTAACACTTCTATATTCAACTCCTTGCCCCCAATTTGATATAGCAATCACATATTGGGCGACCTTTATACCCCAGGCTAAGCCTCCCGCGCCGGCGGAGGAACCGCATAGCCTTTCTCAACATGAACGTTAAGTAGGTATGGTTTTCCAGATTCCACCACTGATAGCGCATGTTGTAGGGCCGGAACCAAATCCGCTACCTTCTCAATTGGCCCCGCAGATTCAACACCCAACGATTGCGCATACCGCTCGATAGAAACCGTCGGGTCGTCAATTCGTTGTCCAATCCAACGATTTTCTACAGGTCTATTCCGCGTCTTAGCCACCGTCTCTTGATGGATTTCATCGTTAAAGTTGGACCTATTATTAGAAATTACAAACAGCACCGGAATACTGTAATGCGCGGCCGTCCAAAGCGAAGATGCTCCTTGCATGGTGTCACCATCACCTAAAACCCCAACAACCGTTCGGTTTGTATCGCCCAATGCCAAACCGGCACCGATTGCCGTTCCCGTGCCGGAGGCCAATCCACCGCCGCCGTCATTACCCAAGTAATCTAGCGGATGAGTGAAGTGATACCCGTCCGCTGCCCACCCGATGGTTACGTTTGTTAAGGTAAGGTTACGTCCCTTTCGGACTTCATTCATGCACAACGTAACTGCTTCGACCGAAATATTTGCGTCCTGATCCAACATTTCGAAAGTTGTGTCGGGATCAGCTGTTCTGCCCTTATTCTCTCCATCCCATTTCGACTGTCCATCGAGGCGCTTTTCTAATACTTCAAGTAACTGCTCTACAACCGGCTCCGGTTCCGCCAACATAGTGACATCGCCAATTGGCATCCCCATATGATCGGTTGTCCAACCATTGTGAATAATGGAGTCCATCGAAACATGGATTACCTTAGCGTTTACATCATCTCGGCCAAAAATCAGTTTAAAGGTACCCGCAAGGTCGACCCAATTGAGGTCAAGAATTACGTCTGCCTTTTTGACTTCGGCTTCAGCTTCTTCCCGCGGCCGGTTACTTGGCGGGGCAAGATGCAAGGCATGATCCGTGGGGAAAGCTGCCCCAGTTTTCATGTCGGTGACAACACCTGCCCCAAGAAGCTCAGCAAGTTTAATCCTGTTAGCCCAACCCTGTTCATCGCGTTTAAGGCGCCCCATCATGATCACAGGGTTTTTAGCGTTAACAAGTAAATTCGCCGCTTCGTCTATACTTTGTTGTGGTGCTGGGGTCGGCGGTGGCGGCAAAAAACGAGTGACATCCGGCAATTTCATTTCCGGATCGATTTCGGACTCCTGAAGCCCTGCATCCAGACACACGTAGGCCGGCGCTGTTGGGGCGGTTCGAATGGTCTTATTTACCCTGACCATTGTTTCGGCAAGGGCCTGAGCGGAACGCGGCTCATCATCATATTTAACGAAGTTCCTTACCAACGCTCCCTGATCTTTTGCGGTATGGATCCAGTCAATCCAAGGACGTCGTTTCATAACATCAACCGGACCAGTTGCCCCCATGATCACCATAGGCACTCGGTTGCACCACGCATTAAATATACCCATCATGCCGTGCATCAACCCAACGTTAGAATGCAAAATGCAGCCCATCGGCTCATCCGTCGCCTTCGCGTACCCTTGAGCAATATGAACCGCGTGATCCTCATGCAAACACAGGATCATCTGTGGGTCATCATTTCCTAGATAGTTCACGATTGAGTCATGAAACCCTCGATAACTTGCGCCGGGGTTCATTGATAAATATTTAATCCCCATACGACGAAGCATTTCAGCGGCAACATCGCTGGCCCATCCCATTTTGGGGTTCCCGACATTAACGGGTCGGTCAAATTTGGTTAAATCAGGCATTTTTATTCTCCTATCCCTTCCCGTTACTCGCCTTTGTTTCCGCCACGCATCAATGGTGGTTCGGCGTAGCCAGTATCTACATGTACGTTGATGAAATGTTGACCGCCGGCTTCAACGGCCTTCAACCCTCTTTCCATGGCCTCCATCAATTCACCGGCCGTAGTAATTGGCCCTTGAGCGTCGAAACCCAATGATTCTGCAAGTTCTGAAAGCTCAATATCTGGCTCGCTAATGCGCATGCCAATCCAGCGGTTTTCAACTGGTCTATCACGATCTTTGGCTACTGTTTCCTGATGCAGCTCATCGTTAAAGTTTGAGCGGTTATTAGATATTATAACCAGCATCGGGATTTTATATTTGGCTGCAGTCCAAAGAGCTGTGTTTCCTTGCATAAAGTCACCATCACCGAGAACTGAAACAGCCAACCAGTCGGTATCCATAACGGCTAGCGCAGCGCCAACGGACGTTCCAGGACCAGACGCAAGTCCTCCTCCACCGTCATGCCCAAGATAAGATAATGGGGCAGTAAAGTGATAGGCAGGACCAACACCACCAGAGCTCACAAGATTAAGGCTGATTTTCCGATCACCCTGTGCTTCAGCAAGCGCGGTTACAATATCCGCTGGTTGCAAAACACTGTCAGGATCACGATCAACTATCTTGTCATAGGGCTCCGGTTCCGGACCAACCCGTTTGCCATCCCATCCTTTTGTAGAGCCCCGACCCTCAATCTCATCGATTAACTGCACCACAAAAGCATCATGATCAGCAGTAATTTTAATATCGGCCATTGGTAATTCAAACAACTCGCCACCGAAGCCGTTATGGACATATTCTTCCATAGAACAATGGACAATCTTGCCTTTTAACTCGCCATCACGTGTAAGAAGCCGCTGTGTCCCGCCAAAATCTAGCCAGTTGAGGCTGAGAATTGCGTCAGCCTCTGTCACCGTGCTCCGCATCGTATCCGTGATGCGTCCAGCAGGCCGTCCCACATGCAACAAGTGGTCACTTGGAAAGACCGCGGCGTTGCGGAGGTTAGTAAAAACTCCGGCTCCTACTAATTCTGCTAGCTTGACACGGTTATTCCAGGCTTCCTGCGATCGCCCGCTGCGCCCAATCATAATAACGGGGTTGGATGCGCCAAGCAGCATATCAACTGTTTCTTTCACAGCGTCAACCGAACCTCGCGGAGGCTCAGAGGGCTGAAAGCGGCTCACGTCAGGGATCTTTATCTCTTCCTCAAGAGCGGCCTCCTGTAAACCTGCATCTAGGCAAACGTATACTGGTCCCGGCGGCTCCGAACGAGCCATCTGATTTGCCCGCAACATTGTCTCAACGATTGCCCCAGCGGAACGCGGCTCGTCATCCCATTTCGTATAATCTCTTAACATAGCTCCCTGGTCTTTGGCCGTGTGGATCCAGTCAATCCATGGGCGGCGGAGTGGCGCATCAACCGGCCCGGTCGCCCCCATCATTATAACTGGAGCGCGGTTACACCAAGCGTTAAACGTCGCCATCAAACCGTGCATTAGCCCGACATTGGAGTGCAGCGCGCATGCCATCGGCTCGCCTGTCGCCTTCGCATACCCCTGCGCAACATGAACAGCATGATCCTCATGTAAGCAGATCAGCATTTGCGGGGTATCATTCCCGAGATAATTCACTATGGAATCGTGAAGCCCCCGATAACTCGCGCCAGGATTTAGCGAAATATATTTAATTCCCAATTGCCGTAGCATTTCTGCTGCGACGTCACTAGCCCAACCCATCTGCGGATTCCCGAGATTGACTGGGCGGTCATGCGCCTTGATATCGCTCATCTTTCATACTCCCGCTCTTTTAATTCAATATGCGTATAGGGTGATGTCTGGTGCGGCGGCATCAGAGGTTCAACTTCCTCAACAAAGCTCGCATCCAATTCTGAAAAATTGTGTAGTCCTAGTAGGGCCATGGAAGTTCGGATTTCTTCTTCCAGCAAACGGAGGGTATGGACTAAGCCATCTTTGCCGCCAGCGGCTAACCCAAGCCCTTGAAGTTTGCCAATACAGACTGCGTCCGCGCCTAACGCTATAGCTTTAATAACATCAGTTCCGCGCATGATCCCGCCATCGACTAATATACTTGCCTTACCCCGCACCGCCTCCACTACTTCAGGCAACACTTCAATTGACCCCCGGCCATGATCGAGTTGACGACCTCCATGGTTTGAAACATATACGCATTCGACATCGTGCTCGAGGGCTACGGATGCATCCTCCGCCGTTCCAATACCCTTTAGAATTAGTGGAATATCGTGCCGATCCTTAAACCGTTTAACGGTATCCCAATCTAACATAGCAAGATAATCTTGGTTTTTACCCTCTACGACAGCTCGCCTAGAACTTGGCTCCCAACCTTTAATGATATCCCGTTCGCGGCGGCTATAAAGCGCCGTATCAACTGTGAGACAGAATATTTCAAAACCAGCGTCTTGGGCCCTTTTAACTTGTTCATCTATCCATTTATCGTCGCCCTTAACATAAAGCTGAAACACCTTTGGTGTATTTGTTGAACCGCCCACATCTTCCATTTCAGGCTGAGTAACAGAGCTAAGAAAACTGATTGTACCAACTTCTGCGGCTGCCTGTGCCGAAGCTAAACCGCCATCAGGAGTAACCAACTGTAGAGACTCAATCGGGGCCAACATCACGGGTAAGCGTATTTGTTTATCCAGGAATGTTATCGCGGGATCAACATTTGCGACGTTACGTAAAATACGCGGCGCTAACGCCAGGGAATCGAATCCCTGCCTATTGCGTTTTAGAGATGTCTCGGTTTCCGAGCCACCCATCAAATAATCCCAGACGTTCCAATTTAGGTTTCTACGCGCCTGAACAGCAATCTGTTGCAATGTTGAAAAATCATCCAACGAGGTTATCCTTAATTTTACATTTCTTCCTGATTATTAAGTCGGGTCAGAAGCCATAACATTCAGCAGCGCCGAACGCTTGTTGACCATAACTTCTTTCACCGCCCGTTCTAACGCCGGCAGCATATCTTTCGGATCGGTAACTTGCTCACCATACCCTCCTGAAACTTCTACCAATTTTTCATAGTGCTGATCGACCGTGAAATACATTAACGGNGGNCGNTTAGCCTTCGCGGCATAGCCATCGGGATGCANNCCCAACGCTGAGCCCCTNACNGCCTGCCATTTNTGATTATTAAACACGACAGTNAGAATNGGGCATTCCTGTTCAGCGGCAACGTAATGGGCNGAGACCGGNACATTAAACATATAAGANCCATCGCCATGCGTACCNATTACTANATTATCCCGGTTNGCAAGCTTCGCTCCAAGAGCAACNCCCATGCCGTGACCCANNCCCGANGANGCGCCAGCATTTAATATCTTCGTAGGTTTTGANGTATCAAGATATTGCACCTGAAGNTGNGACTCTTTNGCAAANATAGTATCTGCATCACTAATTTTGGATATACAGTCNGATATCCAAGCCGGATGAATGGGCGTCTGATCCTTAACATCCTGNAGTTTTTTNGCCCANCNTTCCTCTANTTCCTCGTGAANTGCCGTAACGGTCTTCCGACGGCTCGCAATCGNNGTTTCATTAGTTTTTGCAGNCTCCTCCATTGCAGCATTGAGCGCTTGCAATCCCAGCGCACTGTCACAGGCCAACGCAATATCAGAACGAAAACCACGGATCGGCAGATAACTGTAATGCGGGTCAGGTGCGAGATGCAGGACCTTACAATTTTCTGAGGGCGAAACTTGGGAGGGTAACCACGGTGTCGCGGAATCCATTACAAGTATAGCGTCGGCGGCTTCAACAAAGGGGTTGGGGTTACTCCCTGCGAACATTGGATGGCGACGCGGCATAGCTACGAAACGGTTGCGATATTCTACTACCGGGATAGCATAATTTTCTGCTAATTCAACAAGCGCGGGCATGACATTNGGATTTCGGCCACCCCAATTAGTAATGATGAGGGGGTTCTTAGCTTTGGCNAGAATTGAGGCTGCCTCGTCCAGCGCACTAGCGTTTGGAAGACTTGGCGAGGCCGCCTGAATACGGCCAGGTGATTCAAAGNTAAAATCGTCCATTTCAATCGCTAGTACTTCACGCGGCAAGGATAAATAGGCCGGACCCTTTGGATCGCTCATTATTACACTCAGGGCGCGATCAACTACAGTTTCCACCTGTTCTCCATTACGGAGTTCATAATCCCATTTAACAGCCTCACGGGTCATGNCGCCCTGATCAAACATTTCTTGCGTCCAATGAATATCAAGCGTGCGATGTCCCTTTAGNTTATCTTCATTGGTAGGTGTTCGTCCTGCTGTAAACAGCATTGGTGTTTGGCCCCGAGAAGCATTTAGCAAGCCATTCATCGCATTTGCTGTTCCCACATTGACATGCATCATTGTNAGCTGCGGACGGCCGGTAGCTAGGTAATAACCAATCGCCATATGCTGCGCGGTATTTTCATGCGGACAAGTCACNGGATGCGGATGCGGCGTCCCAAGAGCCTGTGCTTTAGCTAAAGCCTCAATCAACGGCGCAAAATCAGTGCCCGCATTAGCAAAAAGATAATCCACGCCGCGGTCAGCTAGAACAGCCAGATAAGCATCCGCTACTGTTACGTTTTTGAGTGTTTTTGTTGGCACCAAACATCCTCCCGGCAAGATTTTTATAAAAACTTTTTTAATCAAGTCTACCGTATTGTTATTTACAAAGGGCACGGCGTCTAGGTCGATACGAAAATAAGCTTAAGTGTCGCCTAGCGTTTTTATGCCTGCAGAAGATTAAGCAAACATTAAAATAAATCAAATCAATACTAATGATGAATGTAATTAAAAAAATGAATAATCACTACCTACAAGAATTTTTATAAAGTGCTGTATTAAGCCCACCTACCCTTTGCCTAACCACGTTAGAAAGATAAACTGCCAAGAAATTTATAGAAACTACTCTCAGTCTATGNATGGAGACTTCATGAGCGACGAAATTAATAATAACTATCCAGCAGCCCCTGAATTTACATCAGAAACACCGATAAACCTACCCGCCAACCAACCAAAAGCGGAATATGGATCAGACCTTATTGCCGAATTAATAGGTGAGCTTGGCCATGACTACATTTTCCTCACACCGGGATCGTCATTTCGTGGGGTACATGACTCCCTCGTAAACCACACCAAGAACCACAAACCCAAAATNATCCTTGTCGCTCACGAGGAGATAGNCGTTGCGATGGCCCACGGCTATTGCAAGGCCACAGGGCGTCCAGCAATGGCATTTTTGCATGACCTTGTTGGNGTCCAGCATGCTACAATGGCNTTTTACAACGCNATGGCCGACCGCATGCCAGTTGTTGTACTCGGTGGATCAGGNCCAGCTGACCCGGCGCACCGTCGCAAGACTGACTGGATACACTCTGCGAATACCCAGTGCGANATCGTTAAAGACGTAACCAAGTGGACTGATGAACCAATCACGCTNCAAGGNTGTCTGGATTCCATCGCACGGGCGCAACGTATAGCCACAAGCAGCCCCTGCTCACCCACGTATGTNTCCGTAGACGTTGTGGTCCAAGAATCAGAAATCCCGAACGACGTTGAACTTCCTCCAGTAAGTGAGACACGCTATCTACCGGCTGCGCCCGTTGCAGCGCCAGCTGAAGCAATCTCAAAGGCCGTCGATGCGCTTATCTCAGCCGACTTCCCATTAATTCTTGGGGGCCGCGTTGGTTATGAATCCGCGACTACGAAGGTAATGACGGATGTCGTTGAACTACTTGGCGCGGCTTACCAGGATGCACACGACATCATCTGCATGCCCTCCAATCACCCTCAAAATCTAAACGCTAGTTTCGGCCGCACAAAGGCTGAAGGCGACTACAAGAAGATGCTCTTGTCCAAAACCGATGCAGTTTTGTGCGTCGATTGCCTAGACATCTCTAATAATATTGGTGCCTACGAAGGTGCCCGCGGTGCTGGCGACGAAGTAAATGCCGGCAAAATGACGGTTATCGATTTGTCACTCAACGACTTTGCTGTTCAGCACTGGACACACCTTGGTGGGCCGCTCCATCCGGTCGATATCCAGCTTCAAGCCGATGGTTTATATGGCCTAAATCAAGTTCTTGCTGAGCTAAAGGACCGGAGCACCGACAATGAAAGCTGGTTGAAGCGCGCTAATGAACGGCGCTCTGAAATCTCAGAAATGCATGATGCGTTACGTAAAAGTCAGACCGATGCGATGAGCGCTAAATGGGACCAGGTGCCTATTTATCTGCCACGAATGACCTCCGAACTGTTCAACGCAGTGAAGGATAAAAACTGGCTGTTAGCGGCGCGCAATTACCGGGCGTGGTACGATGGAATATGGGAATTTGACGGTGCCGGACAATTCATGTCCAACTCAATTGGTGGAGGCATCGGATATGGGCCCGGGGGTATTATTGGTTCAGCTTTAGCTGGCCGCGACCAGGGTAAATTTACAGTCGCAATAATCGGCGATGGTGACTTCACCATGGGGCCCGCAGCCATATGGACAGCTGTCCATTATAAAATTCCTATTATGATTGTCCTGCACAACAACACCTCTTTCGGCAACGACGAAGAGCACCAAATCAGTCTTGCCTATCGCCGCGGACGCCCGCCAGAAAATGCCTGGATCGGTCAAAGAATGGTTGGACCGGAACCCGACTACTGCACGGTTGCACGAGGGTATGGAGCATGGGCAGAGGAACCTGTTCGCGATCCGAAAGATCTCGCGGGCGCATTTCAGCGTGCCGTCGACATGGTTGAAAAAGGTGGCGTTGCATTGGTGGATGTTCATACATCCCTAAATTAGGAGCTAAATTTTGACCCTATTTATTAATAATGAAATTGTCTCTGAGGTCCTCACGATGCAGGACACGATTGATGCCTTAGAAAAAGCCTATCGTGACCTTGCGGACGGCGAGGCCGTATGCAGGCCACGTGTCGATATTCAAATCCCAACAAGCGACCCCGAAAAGGCCTATCAGTGGGGTTCCATGGAAGGGGGTTCAGTTGGAGGTTATTTTGCTATCAGAATGAAATCTGATATCATTTATGAGACCGAGTATGAAGGCGTTCGCAGCCAAGAAAAGTATTGCACCGCGCCCGGTACTTTCTGCGGGCTGATATTTGTAACTGACGTCGAGACTGGGACCCCACTAGCATTTATCAATGACGGCGTTTTACAACATATGCGGGTTGGTGCCGATGGTGGTATTGGCGTTAAATATATGAGCCGGGAGGACTCTCAGGTCGTGGGCATGATTGGCTCCGGCGGCATGGCACGGACACATCTCGACGCATTCATGTGCGTACGCAACATCAAAAAAGTACAGGTCTTCAGCCCCACAAAAGCTAATCGGGAGGCGTATGCAGAGGAAATGCAGGAACGTCATAATATTGAAGTTGTCGTCTGCAATAAACACGAAGATGTTTATAAAGGCGCAGATATCATCGCAGGATGCACAGATTCTGCAGTTCCTGTTATCCGTTCAGAATGCCTTGAGCCCGGCCAACATATTGTCAATGTAGGGGGTGGTGGCGGTATGCCCGGCAAAGAAGTTCAGGATCTTATTGATGTCTATTTCCGTTTCGGAAACGCCCCTGCACCGCAAGGTTTACCGGAATTTGATCTCGCAGATGAGTATCTTACATATGCGGCTCGTCCAAGCCACGATTACGGCTTTAAACAAAAGAAAAAAGGGGGACGTGCTCACGGCGTGGCAATGCCAGACAAGGTGCTCTACTTCGTTGATATCATGAACAGCACCAATCGCGGACGAACATCGAGTAAGGAAATCACCTACTCTGAGCGCGGAAACTTACAAGGCAATCAGTTTCATGCAGTCGCAGGCCGGGCATACGAATGTGCCAAAGAGGCTGGATTAGGCAATGAGGTGCCCACCGAATGGTTCCTGCAAGATATTAGGAACTAAAAGTCATTATGTTAAAATCAGATTTATTTCGCCGGCTGTCACTTTGGGTGAATACTCTTTCACCCCAAAACGGCAGCTTGTATGAGGAAGTAGTAATATGACCCTTGTGATTAATAACGAAATGGTAGACCAGGTCCTGACCATGCAAGATACCATTGACATCCTCGAACAAGCTTACGCCGACCTTGCCGAAAGGGAGGCCATCTGCCGCCCACGGATTGATATACAAATTCCAACCTCTGACGGGAAAGTTTATCAATGGGGGACTATGGAAGGAGGCTCAACCCGCGGCTATTTCGCTATTCGTATGAAATCAGACATTACATACGAGACGGTCGTCGACGGCAATCGAACCCATCAAAAATATTGCAATAAGCCCGGCCTCTTTTGTGGTCTAATCCTACTGACTAGCGTCGAAACTGGAGAGCCCCTTGCCTTCATAAATGACGGTATCCTGCAGCACAAACGGGTGGGAGCAGATGGTGGAATTGGCGTCAAATATATGAGCCGAGAGGATTCCGAAGTCGTATGCATGTTGGGATCGGGGGGTATGGCACGAAGTCATATGGAGGCCTTTATGTGCGTCCGAGATATCAAGAGGCTTCAAGTGTACAGTCCAACTAAGAAAAACCGTGATGCCTATGCAGAAGAGATGCGGATCAAATGGGATATAGAGGTAATTTCTTGTGACAATGAAGAAGACGCCTATCAGGGGGCAGATATCGTTGCAGGCTGCACGAACGCGTCAGTGCCAATCGTTCGTGCCGACTGCCTAAAACCAGGAATGCATATTCTGAATGTCGGCGGGGGGACAGGCATGGTAAGCCCCGAAGTACAGGCAATGGTCGACATCTATTTCCGCTTTGGCAATGCTCCGGCTCCGGAGGGTATACCGGAAATGGGTCTCGCGGATGAATGGGTGACCTACGCAGCCCGCCCAGATGTTGATAATGGCCTCCGCCAAAAACCTCTTGGAACCCGGGCACATGGAGTTAGCATGCCAGAAAAAGTGATTTATTTTTCTGATATCATCGAAAATACTAACTGCGGTCGCACCTCCAACGAACAGATAACATATTCGGAACGGGGTAATTTACAAGGTAACCAGTTTCACGCAGTGGCAGGACGAACCTATGAACTAGCAAAAGAGGCATCCCTGGGACACGAGATACCTACCGACTGGCTACTACAAGACATTCGTGACTAAAGATGTGCAGTCTCTGGGAACATTCGACCGTATTTGTATGGGTTTTTCTCGCCAGCGCCGCCGCCATGGCAATAATTTCACGCATCCTCAATGACCATTTGCTGATACCACCCGACCCATCAAAACATATCTGGTTTCGAAAAAAGAATTTTATTAAACCATCTTTTTTAATGAAACCGGACCTGCATTTTGATGAACTTGGCTGCCGTCTGGCGTGGAGGTTTACGATCGTAACCGCCGTTACTGGCGCCTCTTTTCTGATAATTATGTATTTATTGTTGGCCTGCAAACCATAGATAGGCCTCAGGCCAAGACTAATTGATAAGTTGAATTTTAATCTTTTACGCTGTTATCTTAAAAAAGAGCGGTATTTAATTGAATGAATAACCCCAGAATACCTTTTCAAATAGCGAGCAAACGCCCCAAGCTTATCCCCCCGAGTGGCAAAAGACTTATGGTCCACCTGGTGGTTAATGTCGAACATTGGCAGTTTGATCAGCCTATGCCCCGCAAACTTTTAACCGCACCTCAAGGCATAGAAATGACACCCGACGTGCCGAATTATTCTTGGGCTGAATATGGCATGCGCTGCGGTATGCCGAGAATTCTAAGGTCTTTTCAAGAACGGTCCCTTCCAGCGAGTGTCAGTATAAATGCGAGTGTCATTAATGCATATCCGGACCTAGCCGACGAGATATTACAAGCTGACTGGGAATTCATAGGTCATGGAATTCACCAACAATCAATCCAAGCTGAAAAAAATGAGGCCGAAACAATCAGATTGGCGCTTTCCATGATTGAAAAATTTACCGGTAAGCAGGCCTCCGGATGGCTAGGCCCAGGCCTCAAAGAAAGTGAACATACACCCGACATCTTAAAGTCATTAGGTGTCGAATACGTATTTGATTGGGTTATTGATGATTTGCCATGTTGGATGGATACGAAAGTCGGACCTTTGATGGCAATGCCATATACCCTCGAACTCAACGACAGTGTAATTTACGCCGTCGAAAAACATTCCTCTAAGGAAATTTATAACCGGGTTGTTGATACCCTAAAAATTATCGACCGGGAGATTGACGACCAGCCTCAAATTTTGACGATAGCCTTACACCCTCATTTAATTGGGGTACCTCACCGTTTCTATTATTTTGAAAAAATCCTCGATGAATTGCAAAGCCGTGATGACAGTTTATTTATGACAGCTGCCGACATCGCGGACTGGTTTAAAGATCAAAGCCCCCCTCCTGGAAAGCAACGCGATGATAACTAAGAATTTTAACGATTTAGCTACACTTATTGACCCTTCTCACACCGCAATCCTGATAATCGATATGCAGAAGGATTTAGTATATGACGAATTTTTGTGCGATCTCGCAGGACGGGACTTAACAGCGACGCGGAGCGTGATACCAAATTTACGGCAACTACTTAGCTTAGCGCGAGAGAAAAACGTAATGATCTGCCATGTAGGGTTCTGGACACTACCGGAAAATCGTTCAGATTCTGGAGCATGGCTTTTACAAAGAAAGAAATCGACCTATTCCTCCGATAAATTATGTATAGCAGGATCCGAAGGTGCCGAGTTTATTGAGGAGTTAAAACCTAACCCAGGCGAATTAATTATCCATAAGCACCGATACAGTGCCTTCAAAGGTACAAATTTAGATATGGTTTTAAGATCACAGGGGATAAAAACTATAATTGCCTCTGGGGTTTCAACAAATGTTTGCGTTGAGAGCACACTGAGGGATGCGTTTGAAACTGGTTATCATGTCTGCATTCCCTCAGATGCGACTGCAAGCTGGGACATGTCCCTGCATGAGGCGACACTCGCGACTATCAGACATCGCTTTGGGGCCGTGACTACTACAAATGAAATTGACAATATCTGGAATGGCAAAACCTGAATTGCAACACTTCCGCTAACAACCCTGAACCTTTAATCAATTACATCACTATCTAATTGAATTAAGAAAATGTTATATTCTAAAGGGCTATATATTAAGTTTTGAGGGAAACAGGAGTGAAAAAGGTAAAGACATGAAATACACAACGGCAATTTTCGCAGCAATTTTATTTAGCTTTCCAATTTTTGGCGCAAAACACGATGCAAAGGCGCAAACAGAAATAAAGATTCCAATGGAGACACCACCGGGACACATTAAGACTCGTTCTGCCGAGGCATTCAAAAAGGCACTCGAGACAATTTCTAAAGGAAAATATAAAGTCTCAATTTTTCCGTCTGCTCAACTTATGATGGGAAAAGATGAAGTTCCAGCTGTCGCACGCGGACAAGTTCAGATGGCTGTACCCACCATTGGATACGTTTCCAATATCGAACCCGCATTTAAATTATTAGAAGTTCCGATGCTCTTTGAGAGTTACGGTTCAATGGAAAAGGTTCTAAATGGATCAATCGGCAAAGGCCTCCTAAAGAAATTAGAAAAGAAACGCGTTATGGCCACCCATTTTTGGTATGATGGTTTCGTCGCCCTTTGGTCTAAAAAGCCAATCAAAACAGTAAAAGATTTAAAGAATCTCAAGATCAGGGTTTGGCCCTCTGAAGTGCTGGCAAACTCAACGAAGGCTCTAGGCGGATCGCCTACTGCCATTCCAGGTCCAGAAGTTTTTCTGGCTCTTAAGACAGGCGTAGCTGACGGCGCTTGGACTACCCCTCCATATGGAAACTTAATCAAACTATATGAAGTGCTGAACTCAGTAACGAAAGTTAATTTATTTCCATTTGGGTACGTCGTGGTCGTTAATCCCGCTTGGTATAAGAAACAAGGCGCAGCTGGACAAAAAATGATCCAGGCCGCCCTTGCAGAGGCAAAGGCATACAACTTAAGAGAAATCAGAAATGCGATTGAAAGTGCTTATAAGAATGTCGCCGCTAACGGAATGAAGGTTATAGGATTTTCAAAGGCGGAACGAGCGCGTTGGATTAAGACTTTGAAACCTCTTTATGACGGTCTTGACCCAGAAATTAAGTCTATGATCAAAAAAATCAAAAACTAAAGCACTTTGCTGAATAGGCATCGAATATAATCAATGTCTGATAAAACTGACGGAATGTTAAACCCGCATCAGAAATCCAAAAAATTCTGGTGCGGGTTTGATGCATTTACTGACACCATCACAGCCGCTCTGTTTACACTCGGTGCAATAGCGATGTTTTTGATGGTCGTTACCCGTTATGGGTTTTCTTGGTCAGATCCATCAGTAGAAATTCTTGTGAGATATTCTGTGATTTGGGGAACTTTTGTTGGCATCGCTGCAGCGGTCAGATTTAGCGTGAATATTCGTTTCACATTAGTTGAGCATCTCTTTCAAGAAAAAGGACGACGGATAATTCAATCTAGCGCCAACGTCCTTACACTTATTTTAGCAGTTGGCTTGGCTCTCTCGGGCATAACATTGACAGAAGAAACTATGATGTTTGATGAGCGAATGCCTACATCACTTCGTTGGTTCATTTGGCCATTCCATGCGGCAATCTTTTTTGGAGGATGTTTACTCGCGGTTCAGGTTATTAGAACAACCGTAGACCTGTGGCGCCCAATCCATAATTCTTCAACTGAAACGCGCTAAAAGGGTATGGATGTAGGTTCCGCAACCCTTCTATTAACTGGGACCTTAGCAATACTCTCAATAATAGGGGTCCCAATTGGGCTTTGTTTAGCCGCCGCTGGAACCGCATATATTTATCTTACTATTTCCGTTATTCCAGTCGCCGCAGGAATAATGTTTAGTTCGTTAGATAAAACGCCTGTACTTGCAATTCCTTTTTTCATTATCGCTGCAGAAATTTTAAGCCGCGGTGGGGCGATTAAACGGTTAGTAGTAAGCATCGACAGCCTGATTGGGCACCTTCCAGGCGGACTCGCTGTCGTGGCAGTGGTTTCAACAATTATTTTCTCCGCGATGTGCGGCTCTAGTATCGCTACCGCTGCAGCAATCGGTGTTGTTGTTCTTCCCGAACTCATTGAACGCGGCTATCCAAGACGTTTTAGTCTTGGATTAATCGCCATGTCTGGCGGTTTGGGGATACTCATACCTCCATCTATTCCTTTGATCATTTACGGCCTAGTTTCAAATGAATCAATCGGCAAGCTATTTCAGGCCGGCATAATACCAGGATTACTTTTTGGGCTTCTACTTTGCGTCTACGTAATTTGGCGCACTAGAAGCTGGCCCGAGACATTGCGAGACAGAACCTCAACTAGAGAACAAGCGAAGGCACTTTTCTCTGCTGCAGATATTTTACTGCTACCGATCATAATTCTTGGGAGCATTTATGGTGGTATTTTAACGCCTACAGAGGCGAGCGCCGTAGCAGTGGTTTATGCGCTCCTAATAACAGCACCAGAATATAAGCGCCAAGGTTTCAACAAATTTTTGCAAGTCGTCGCTCGGGGTTGCGTGACATCCGCTGCAATATTACTCGTCTTNGCCGGCGCNGCAGTTTTCGGGTATGCGATGACAGACAGCGGCATACCTCAAACAATTGTAAAATGGATAACTGAACACAAACTTAGTGTAATTTTATTCTTAATTTGTGTGAATATATTACTACTTTTTTTGGGAATGTTTTTGGAGGTTATTTCTGCATTNTTAATAACCCTACCCATATTTTTACCATTGATAAATATGCTTGGCATANATCCAATCCACTTTGCAATTATAATGATAATAAACATGGAAATAGCAGCCGTTACACCTCCTATCGGCCTAAATTTATTTACGCTCAGTGCCATAGGGAAAGTTTCCGTTTCTGAAGTATTTCGGGGTGCTGCTCCGTTTTTGCTTTTAGCTTTTTTGATGCTCGGATTGATCACATTCATACCATATTTGAGCTTAGTGCTTATTAAATGAGTACTGGCGCGGCACGAGATACTCATAAAAATCTTATAATTATCTCTGCTTCACTTCTTTTCGTATTTTTGTGGAGTTCCGGCCACATAACTTCAAAACTCGGCCTGCCTTACATTGAGCCGCTAACTTTCTTATCAATTCGGTTCTTTCTTTCTGCGCTGTTACTTGGTTTGATNGCTCTGGTAATGCGGGCACCCTGGCCATCCCGCCCAAATCAAATATTACATATAATAGTAGCTGGCTCGCTGATGCATGCCGGTTATTTAAGCGGCGTCTTTATTGCGATAGACCTNGGGCTCAATGCCGGCGCNCTAGCAGTGATAACCGGTATCCAGCCAATCCTTACGGCTGTTAGTGTNGGNCCNCTATTAGGCGANAATGTNACTAAACGTCAATGGATCGGNCTTTTGTTGGGGTTTCTTGGCGTCATGTTTGTTATGTGGGAAAAGACAACNATNGAAGGAACCCCCATTGCAGCGCTTGTCTCGGCTTNCCTATGCCTNGCNGCGATAACAGCCGGGACGATNTATCAGAAGAGGTTTTGTNAANATCATGACATNAGAAGTATGAACNCAATACANCTATTTGTTTCCGCCATGTTATGTGGTTCGTTTGCNCTAATGTTTGAAAATATNCAGATAGAATGGAGCAANCGGATGATCTTTGCGATGGGCTGGCAAGTTATAATTNTNTCCGCTGCCGCTTACTCTCTATTTTACTGGCTTCTTAGGAAGGGGGAGGCGTTGCGCGTTACTAGTCTTTTTTACCTAATGCCACCGACTACAGCCATAATGGGTTACTTAATCTTTGATGAGANCTTCGGTTTAATTGGGATCTGCGGACTTTTCATTGCAATGTTAGGATTTTCCGCAATTTTTCACTTTAGATCATCGCAAAATTTATAAGAGTAANAGAGAAATTGAACCTTTCAGTAAGTCATTATATCTGCGGGGAAGATCTATCCTTCCTNGATTTTATTCGAAATGTCTCTGACGCTGGGATAACTTCGGTAGGAATTACATGTCAAGCAATCGAAGAAATGGGACTTCACGATATAAGATCATGCCTCAATGATTACGGACTCAGTGTTTCGTCTCTTAATAGTGCCGGGTATTTTACTCATAGCGCTTATCGACCAAATAAATATTCTGATGAAGAACTTGTTGAATATTCCGCATATTTAAATTCAGATATTTTATGTGTGATAACTGGAGGCCTGGGATCACCAGCAACNCCACTGTTGAAGGCACACGATTATGTGGAAAACCAAATTGATAAATTGGCGGAAATGGCCGCGAGGTCTGAGGTTACGATTGGCTTAGAACCAATTAACCCAGTCGATATATACTCAAAGGGATGCATAAACTCTATCAGTCACGCAATCAATATTATCAAACCTCACAACAATGCTAAGCTAATATTGGATCTCTACCATTCATGGTGGGATCAAAATTTTATAAAAATTATTAATGAGGATGCGGACCAAGTTGGTTTGGTNCAAATNTGTAACGTTGGTCTTGACGCAGACCTGAATATANAAAGNCNNCCACTTACAGCAGGTGTGATTNACCTNGAAAANTACCTGCCAAAAATATTAACCGGNGNTTATTCGGGAAAACTAGAATTGGAATTGTTTAATNAAAATTTAAACAATTCCCCTATAGAAGACGTTATTAAACATTTTTCGTNCAATACGAAAAAGTGGCTGAAATCAATTCACTAATAACGGCGCCACCTTATTTAGTTTCGTCTACGTCACGCACCTCTGTATTCATCTCAACATCTGAGCGCCTACGTTGAGCGATCCTTTCCCCGTAGGCCCAGTAATCGCTTTCAGTTGCCATCTTAGCGGCTTCATCAAAATCGTCTCCCCACTCTCCCANAGAATAACCGAACCATGGTTCCTGTGGCTTAAGTTTGGGTAGACCTATTTCATCCCATATCTCGGCTGCATTCTCCATNAATTCGCGCTTTGGTAATGAAATTGGAGGAAAATCCTCCTTTAGTGTCGCATCATATAAAACGGATCCATCTTCGCCGTTATTTCGCTTAGAGCGTGGTCCATGCCCTTGATCACGGTGTGGTAATACCTGCATATCCAAAATTGGGTTGCAGCGATAAGCCATCGCCCAAAAGAGTGCATCGGCATTCGACGGATCGATATCGTCATTGACAGCGATAACAAATTTACCGCCGGCGCGCAGTAACGTCGCGGCACCATAAAGAGCGCGCCAAACTTCTGTCGTCGGCATATCACGATCACACACCAAAACCACAAGCTTTCGGATGTTGGTTAATGGCTCATGCAGAGCTACCCTTTGAATCCCCTTTATGCCTAGCGCATCACGCATATGGTTCATAAAAATAGTCTCGTAGGCAACCTGTTTGATACAAGAAGACTCAGACGGCGTAACTTGTGAGATGATCGAAGTCATGATCGGCTTCGATCTCCTAGTGATACATGTGACATCCATATAAGCGTTGAATTCCTGCAAGTTGACATGGCCGTGGCTTTCGCCAAACGGCGCCTCAGGTTCAAGCATNTCCGTATTGATATAACCCTCTACTACAATCTCAGCCTCGGCTGGGACCATGAGGTCTACTGTGCGGGCACGAACAACATTAATGGGGGATCCCACAAGACCGCCCGCGACAGTAATTTCCTCTAAGTTTTCAGGAAGCTTCTGAGCAGCAGTAAATGTAACGCATGATGGAGCCCCGAGTACCACAGCAGCAGGTAACTTTTCGCCACGTTCCTTCATCTTCTCCCAATGAATATAAATTCCAGGGCGCAACTCTAGGGAGGGGTTCATTCCCATCCGACGCGGGCCTTTAACTTGAGCACGATAGTTACCCATATTCGTCAATCCAGTATCAGGATCTCGGGTGACATACTGAGTGAGTGTAGCAACTGGCCCGACATCCCAACCCGGCGTTGAGATCGGCACTGGAATAGAGTCCAACGCGTTGCCTGGCTTATCCAGATCATCGCCCTCGATGATAATCTCATGACAAGGTGCCTCATCGCTGGAAATCTCTTTTGGCGAGATTGGGTTAGCAATTGCCTGCGCCCAACGATCCTGGACCTCTTCAACCGGACAACCCATACCCATGGCATAGATTTCTCGGTTCGCTGCTAAAACACCAACTGCCACCGGCATGTCGAACTTATTACCCTTAGAGTCAACGACATTCTTAAATAGGAAGGCTTTACGATCATTTTCTTCAATNCCACCGCGGAACTGCCAGCGAACTAACGGATGCATCTCGGTGTCCTTATTGATCTCACGATCAACTGTTACTAAAAGCCCGGCGTCATCGAGTGCCTTCAGGTGATCGTGTAAATCAGGGTAACTACGTTCGGGGTTACGTTCAGCCACGTTTCTTGTCCTCTTTAGAANTCAGTCAGTATCAAAAGTTGGGCGCAGCTATAGCGCAACGAGGCCGGNAGGCCAACCCGGTCTAAACTGGGAGTTGGTTTAGCAGATTAAGTTAAANGCAATGGAATCAATGGGTGCTAACGCCCCCATCGATCAGCATTGTCTGACCTGTGACAAAGTCACTTTCCGCAGAGGATAGGAAAAGGACCGCGCCAACAAGGTCTNCTGGCAGCTGTTCCCTTTTAATCATCCGGTTAGCAAGCTGAACAGCGGCACCACTGCCCTTCCAGTTTGTCCGTTTGCGGACGTTCTCGCTCATTGTAGATCCTGGCGCAATGCAGTTAACCCTAATTCCGTCATCACCAACCTCCTTGCAGAGTGAGCGCGTGATCGCCAGGACAGCACCTTTTGTGGAGTCATAATGAAGAAAAAATGGGACCCCCTGAAAGATTCTACTCGTGGAAATATTAATGATCTTCCCGTATTCTTGTTTGCGCATTTCCGCAACGGCGGCCCGGCAACAAAGCCATGTGCCCCGAACATTAACAGCGTGCAACAAATCCCATTCNTCCACGGATATTTCATCAAAGCCCTTGCGTTCAACCGCGGTGAAAATAGCAGCGTTATTGACAAGAATATCTAACTTACCAAAGCCTTCGACGGTTTTTGCCACCATTTCTAATGTGGCTTCCTCTTCACGAACATCGGTTGGAACGTCGATAGCCTCACCGCCAGATGCTCTAATTTCTTCGACCACAGAAGCACCGCTATCCCGATCAGCAATTACTACTTTAGCCCCCTCTGCGGCCAGTGCTCTTGCGTAGGTAGCACCTAATCCTTGAGCTGCACCAGTCACAATGGCCACACGTCCCTCTACTCTGCCCATCTTTGAACCTTTGACCTATATTTGTTCAACTTTAGTGTGACCGCTGAATCTAACGATTTCAACTCCCCTTAAGCTCCTAATTTGTTATTATAGGGGTTATGGAAGTAATACCATTAGACCAACCACTGGGTGCCCGCGTAACGGGACTAGATTTCCGCGCAACTCCGAATAAAAAGCTTGCCGCCCAAATTCGTGAGATTATTCATGCTCATCAAGTAGTTATTTTTCCGAACCAAACATTCAATGCCAAACAACAACTGGCCTTCACAAAAGCCCTTGGACCGATACGTAAAAGGGCGCTACCGCCTGATTACATAGTTCCAACCAGCTCTTATGAGACTCCAGGGATCGCATACGTAAGTAATATTCGTGATGAAAATGGTGAGCCGACCGGTGTAATCCCCGATGGAGAGATGTGGTTTCATCACGACACTTGTTACACCGACAAGCCCGATAAATTTACTATGCTGTTCGCCATTTCTGTCCCAAAAATTGGTGGTAATACAATATGGTGTAATATGTACCAGGCCTGGGAGAGTATGCCCGAAAAACTCAAAAATACGATCCGAGGCAGAAAGGCGCTGAACGTCTATGATTATGCTACGATTGAAAAGCCTAATTTAGATAATTTAGAAAATATCGAAAAAGCCTGGCAGCCATGCATTATCAGACACCCAGAAACCGGACGTGAAGCGCTGTTCATCAATCGGCTAATGACTTGCCAGATTGAGGGGCTAACTATCGAGGAAAGCACCAAAATTCTTGACCCAATTTTTCAACACTCGGAACAACAGAAGTTCGTCTATGAACACAAGTGGAAGGTAAACGATTTTGTCATATGGGATAATCTGGCAGTTACCCACGCGCGGACACATTTCGAACGTACCGATGACCGTCGCCTACGACGCAGCAAAGTTAGCGGTGACGCCTTAGTCACCTGATATTACCAAACAATAGCCCCCCCATCGACAACTAGCGTCTGGCCTGACATAAAATCGCTTTCTGGCGATGCCAAGTGGATACACGCACCGACGAGATCATCGGGTTCTTCAGCGCGCTTTATGGCCCGCGCTTTAGCACTAGCCAGCCGGCGCTCCTTTTGTGTTTGAGTTGCCAAAGATTGACTGATCTCTGTGTCTGTCGCACCAGGCGCAATAATATTTGCACAAATACCTGAGGGACCGTATTCCCGAGCGAGTGAACGTGTCAGACCAATGACAGCGCCTTTACTGGCGTCATAATGTAGCATCCCAGCGCCGCCTTTCATCGCTCTTGTTGATGCTACGGTAATGATCTTACCATAGTCGTTCTTTAGCATCTCTGGGATTGCTGCTTTGGCCGACAACCAAACACCCTTCACGTTGACCGACATGACCTTCTCCCAGGTATCGACATCAATTTCTGTAGGGGCCTGACGTTCAAGGTGCACCCAAAGCCCGGCATTTGCGACTAAGATATCGAGCCTACCATAGCTTTCAACAGTTTTAGAGACCACTTCCTTACAGCTATTTTCGCTGGTCACATCTGTTTCGGCGCCCATCGCTTCGCCACCAGCTTGCTTAATGACACCTAGGACTTCATCCGCCGGTTCAAGGTCAGCAACGACAACTTTCGCCCCTTCTGCTGCCAACCCCTTGGCGAAGGCAGCGCCGATACTGCGCGCACCTCCAGTGACAATTGCTACTCTTCCATCCAACCTCGCCATTAAATCACCCCTTCTTCACCACATCGTGCCGCCGCCATCAACGACGACCGTCTGGCCGCTCATAAAATCACTTTTTTCCGAAGACAGAAAGACACAAAGCCCCATGACATCTTGTGGCATCCCGTTACGTCCGAGCGCCCGTTTTTTCCCGCTTGCAAGGCGACGCTTAATACTTTCTTCAGTTTCATATTGCTTACCAGTTTCGGTCTCTATAGGACCGGGCGCAATTGCATTTATACGGATACCAGCATCACCATATTCCCGCGCCATTGATCGAGTGATGCCAACTACCGCTGCTTTAGACGCCGCATAGCGGGTAATACCTGGCGTCCCCTGGAAGGCAGCCGTAGACGCAATGTTGATGATCTTGCCGTAACCATTTTTTTTCATTTCCGGGATACATGCTTTTGCGCCAAGCCATACACCCTTGATATTTACGTTATAGACCGCGTCCCATTCATCAACGGTTTCATCTAAAGATGGCACGCGTCGCAAGTGCGTATACAGCCCAGCATTAGCCACTAAAATGTCAAGCCGTCCGAATGCCTCAACGGCTTTAGCTGCCATATTCATATTTGCCGCTTCATCGGCAACATCAGTCTCTATAAATACTGCCTCGCCATCTGCTTGCTTGATAATATCTACGACGCTACTTGCGTCCACAAGATCGGCGATCACGACCTTAGCGCCCTCTTCCGCCAACCGTTTGCAATATTCAGCACCAATACCAAGCGCTCCGCCCGTTACAATGGCGACCTTACCCTCTAGCTGCCCCATGATTTTCTCCCTTCAGAATATTTCAAATTTGGAACGCAGAATCGGAAATTGCAAGCCAATCCAGCTATGGGGCCAATGGACATCTAAAACCAACTGGAACAAAAACAAATAAAGTAACCAGAAACCCAATCCAATGATCAACGAAAGACGCCAACTCTCCCTTCCATGAAAACGCATATAGCAACATAAAAACACCAAAACTGCAGGAAGAAGGCCAATCACATAGCCTATACCCACAACGCTCAATCCCCATCCAGCGAAAATCACGGCGCGTCGGAGCATTTCTCCACTGGTTAGATCATCAAAGCTGTGCGTGATGTCAAATATCTGAGATTTTTTTATCGCTTGTCCATCCCTTGTTTCAGTTACAAAGAATACATCGCCGATAAGCTGCGCTCCAATAAATAGAATACCAAAGCCAGTCACTAACCTTGGAACTAACTGAGCACCGAATTCAAATTCACCGGCTAGATAGAAAAAACTAGAAAATACAGTGATGATAAAAATTGAAAATAGCGCTGTTGGGCTCAGTCGAGGTTTACTAAATCGACGACGCAAATTCTTGTCTTTCTCGTCACGACCGAGGATTACTTGGATCACAGGGCGCAATACACCAACAAGCGTCAAACCAAAAATGATCATAACTGGCCATCGCGCAATCCAATCCCAGCCGTAGCGTTCAACGGAAATGAACATATAAGTTTCGATTAATCCGCCCAAAACAAATCCTAATACAAGAGGTGGACGTGGCCAGCCAAACCGCTTCATCATCCAGCCTAGAAGACCGAAGAAGAACATGGTGCTAAAATCACCCCACGCTCGAGAAGCCTGATAAACGCCAACAAAGACGACCGACAGGACAATCGGCACTAAAACACCAACGCGAATTATAGAAATTTTAGCAAGCTGGTTTGCGCCAATTAGGCAAATCCCCGCGCCAATTATGTTGGCGATCGCTACAGACCATACAAGCGAATAACTTAGATCGAGTTTGGTTGTGAGCATTTCTTCACCGGGCGGGATATCCAGCAATAGGAATGCGCTCAATAGTAAGGCCATCGAGGCAGAACCAGGCACACCAAACGCTATTGTGGGAACTAAAGCTCCTCCTTCTTTAGCATTATTAGAGCTTTCTGATGCTATGACCCCACGGATATCTCCACTGCCAAATGTTTCCGACGCACCCCGCTCGGTGCGCGCCGCATGGCCATAAGCAACCCAATCAATAACAGAAGCCCCTATGCCTGGAATTGAACCGAGCCCTGAGCCAATCAATGCGCAACGTACTACCAAGAATTTATTAGAAAACACGTCGCGAATGCCCTGCCATTGGCCAGACACGGTGTTCCTCGCAATATCCTTAGCGATCGTTGTGCGCGAAATTGCTAAATCAGCAAGTTCCGGAATTGCGAACATACCTAACGACAGAGGAACAATCGGCAAACCGTCATAAAGATAAAGCGTACCAAATGTCCACCGCAGTTGGGAGGTTTGAGGGTCGTCACCGGCTGTAGCCACCAACAATCCGATACAAGCAGCGCCGAGGCCTTTAAGCACTGCGCCACCTGAAAGTACGGCGACTAAAGATAATCCAAAAACACAAATGGCTAGTAACTCGGGTGAACCTACCGACAACACCAGCGGTCTTAGGATCGGCATGCTAAAGCCCAGTAACACGGCGCCGATTAAGCCACCCAACATAGAGGCCATGAAGCCAGCCCCCAGAGCACGACCTGCTTGCCCATCTTTAGCTAGCGGATACCCATCAAGAATTGTTGCTGCAGACCCAACCGTTCCTGGCACACCAAAAAGGACGGCAGGGATCGTATCAGATGTTGTGGTAACGGCGAGTAATCCCATCATAACAGCGATGGCGGAATAGGGGTCCATACCAAAGGTGAAGGGCAGCAGCAGCGTCAGACCCACAAGACCACCAACACCTGGGATAGCACCGACAATTAGACCCATCAACGTACCGAGCAACAGGAACAACAGGCGCTCCGGATCAAAAATTTGATCCAGAGCCCTAATCGCCATATCGAGCATCTGGAGATCCATTACTCCCTACTCCGGAATGATTAGCTTAAAATGCGGGAGACGAGCAGTCTTAGATCGCCCGTCTCCTGCTATTTTCATCGGATTTAGGTTATTTCTTCTTTTTCTTCCGAGCGAGATATTTCTTAGCAGTTTTGATGGTCTTTGGAGATGCGTTGGTTATCCCCACTGCTAATTCTTTTGCTTTTTAGCCAGAAATAGGTGCAACTTCAAGTCCCCGTTTTTTTGTTGTGGCCAGGTATTCAGGGTCTTTAAGGGCGGACCAAAAACCTGCGCGCAAGGCACTCATCGCGGCCTTTGGAATCGCCGGCGGCGTAACATAGATACGACCGAGTGTTGATCCAGCGGCGACGAACTTCAAAAATTCACGATCAGCGTCGTTCTTAGCAAATTCGATTACGCGAGGGACCTTTGGCAAATCTTTATTACGCACCAAACCTGACTGCATTAAAACGACAACTTTTTTTTCGCTGAGCCACTTTTTTTTGCAACACTTAAGGCTCTCCCAACTCGCAAATCGGCCCTGAACTTCGCCCCTCTCAACCGCCAGATGGACTTTACCCAGGCCTTTATAGCCGGTGATAATTTTAAATTTGGTACCGATTAGCGCGTTCATGATTGTCGGCTCAATAAACGTTGCCGACCCTTTGCCCGTAGACCCCAATAATACCTGTTTCTTAAAGACACCATCCAACGTTTTTGCTGGCGAAGTTGCGGTCCATAATGCCAAAACTGAATCCACCGGACCGGAACTCACAATCCAGCCAAACTTTTCGGTTTTATATTTAACGCCGCGTCGGCCGATAGCTTCATTAATCGCAATCGTTTTAAGCAAAGTCCCAATAGCGGTGCCATCACGTGTTGCCGCATTATAAAGATAGTTTGCCGCTTTAATGCCGCCGGCGCCCGGCATTGGTGTAATACTGATTTCGGGATTTCCTGCGATATGTTTAGTCAGGTATTTTTGCAGGACACGCGAGTGGCGGTTATAAGATCCTTTTGATCCCCCGGCCAAGAAAAGCTCTATCTTCTTGCCCTTGTAAAACTGTGCGGAAGCATCAGCGACTGCAAATGTCGTAGCAGCTAAACCTGCAGCCGTAACGAAAACCAATTTACTTAACATCTTCATAATTTATCTCCCTGGTTGTTTTTAATACNCAAAATNNACTNNNNTTATNATTCTAAAAGATACCCNAATTTNTNTCTGGCTANNTTNAANAAANCCTCCGAAGGNTTAGTNGATTTATTAAAATCNTCCTTCCANTGNAATGGNCGACAAGCATCGATAATCATCCGGGAATTCGTAATATTGCCTTTTGCCCGTTCATCGGGGTCGATACGAGGGTCCGCAAATGAAGTCCAGCCATACTTAATAAAGTCTATATCGTTCACCGGATCACAGCGCATTAGTGCGGCCCAAATCAACTCTTCCAAATCAGCGACATCAACATCATCATCAGTCACTATAACCCATTTTCCGGCATAGGCACCCGACTGACACTGCGATGCAATCTGAGCTGCTTGCGTTGAATGACCCGGATAGCGTTGTGTAATCGAAATCCCAGTAAGCATATGTGATCCACCGACCTCATGGCACCAGAGCGCCTTAACATCAGGNACGCCTGCAGCATTTACCGCTCGTCGTAACAGGGCGGAACGGGTTATAGATCGGAAACGGGAATATTCATCGGGCAAGCTTTGTGGTGGAAACCCAAGAATAATAGGATTGTTACGGTGATAAACGGACACAATATCACATTTCGGTCGCCGACGCCCGCTTTCGGTATAACTACCGCACCAGTCACCAAAGGGGCCCTCCGGCACCTCGACCTCCGGATCAACGTATCCTTCAAGGACGATTTCAGCATTTGCTGGAAATGGGAGCCCTGTCACCTTACCCTTAACTAGCTCAACTGGTTTCCCTCTTAGACCACCGAGCACATCATATTCGCTGATCCCTGACGGCACCTCGTAACCGCCCATAATAAACGCCATGGGATCACCACCGATTACCATCACGACTGGTGTCTTCTCGCCTTTTGCTGCATTTTTCTCGAAATGGATACGTCCGTGTTTGCCAAGGCCTGTGTTAAACGCAACGGTTTTCGAATCCTTCGCCATTATNCGGTAACAACCGAGATTAAGCCAGCCATTGTCTGGGTCAATGGTGACATTGTAACTCCCGGTACCGATATATCTTCCCCCGTCACCCTCGTGCCAAATTGGTGCCGGAAACTGATCTATATCGACCTCATCACCCATCTGAATATTTTCAAAAATTGGTCCGTCTTCCACGTAGATGGGCGGAACTAANACAGTCGGGTCATGCGAGTAGACTTCCGCCCAAGCGTCCGATAGCTCAACTTTTGATAGGTTAGTAGGAAACCCAAGTGTCATATTTTTACGTTTGCCGCCAAAAAAATTAGCCAACACTCGAAATCCTGGTTTCACCCCCGGGATTTCATCAAATAATAAAACCGGCGCGTCTTCATCGTACTTTACGACGGTGCAAGCCAACCCAATATCTTGTTCCCAACTCGCTCCCTTTACATCACGAAGCTCTCCAAGACGGTCAGCTTCGGCAATCCACTCACGCAGATCTTGATAGACCAGCGTGTGGCGTAAATTATGCTCGAGATCGTTATTTCCTATTTGGGCTTTAGCCATCTTCTTGAATTATCCTACGCTAGATGACCAAATTTTTTACGGGCAGCCTCCAATACTTCAGGCTTAGGTTTTGTTGACTTTGGAAACCGATCCGCCCAGTGAAATGGTTTTGTGGCATCAATGATCAGCCGGGAATTGGTAACATTTCCNTTAGCCTTATCATCAGGGTGCAGCCGAGGATCCGCATTTGAGGTCCACGCATTTCTAATAATATCCATTTCCGTTGCCGGGTCGCAGCACATAAGAGCTGCCCAAATTAACTCTTCCAAATCGGTAACATTGATATCTTCGTCAGTTACAATCACCCATTTGCCAGCATAGGCTCCGGCATGGCACTGGCTAGCAATATGCCCGGCTTGCGTCGCGTGGCCTGGATAGCGGGCCTTGATGGATNCCCCCGTCAACATCCGCGATCCGCCGACCTCATGACACCAGACTTGCTGAATATCCGGTACGCCTGCGGCTTCAATATTACGTTTCATGAGGGCTGAACGGGTTATAGCCCGAAACCGTGAGAATTCATCCGGTAGATGCTGCGGCGGGAAACCTAAAATGATAGGATCATTACGATAATAGATGGCAGCAACATCGCATTTCGGACGAACTCTTCCCGGTTCCGTATAGCTGCCACACCAATCACCAAATGGTCCCTCTGGGACAACTTCTTTTGGGTCGACCCATCCTTCAATAACAATTTCAGCATCAGCAGGAAATGGAAGCCCTGTCTCCTTACCGCGAACCAACTCAACAGGCTTACCACGCAATCCACCCATCACATCAAATTCGCTCACACCCGATGGCACCTCATAGCCGCCTAGCAAGAATGCTAACGGCTCGCCGCCAACGACCATAACGACTGGCATTTTTTCGCCTTTAGCGACATGCTTTTCATGATGAATTCGGCCGTGCTTGCCTGGAGCAGAATTATAGGCAACCGTTTTATCATCGATTACCATTACTCGGTAGCAACCAAGATTATACCAGCCTGTTTCGGGGTCTTGCGTTACATTGTAAGTGCCAGTGCCAATATAACGTCCTCCATCTTCCTCGTGCCACATGGGCGATGGAAATGCGAGCACGTCTATATCGTCGCCCGTCATAATATTTTCGAAAATCGGACCATTATCGACATGAACTGGCGGGATAAGATCCCCCTGCTCATGGGAATAAACTCCGGCCCAAGCTTCTGAAAGCTCGACCTTATCGAGATGCTCGGGGAAACCGAGTGTTAAATTTTTTCGCTTTCCTCCAAAGAAATTGCATAAAACCCGGAAACCCTTAGCGCATCCAGGAACCTCATCAAACAGTAAAGCCGGCGAGCCATCGCGATACTTAGCAACTGTCGCTGCCATGCCGATATCTTCTTGCCAGCTTGCGCCGGTAATCGTCTCCAGCTCACCAAGCTTTTCTGCTTCTGCTAGCCAGTCACGAAGGTCCTGATATGCAAAGTTATGTTCGTTACTCTTGCTAACCGCCTCAGCCGGCGCACTCTCTGCCATAATACTCCTCCCATAACGGATCTATTTTCTTTTTTATTTTAACTTTTATGTTTGTAAGCTGTAATATCTTCACTATCCGTTTCTTATTTTTAAGCTCTTTGACCAAGTTCTATTGAATAGCCGTCTGGATCACGGATAAAGGCGATAACCGGGCCGTTTGGTCCGGAATGCTTTAACGGCCCCGGGGGACGCGGGACATCCATACCAAATGCCTCAACCTTTTTGCAGACCTCATAAATATCAGGATAGCCAATGGCGACATGCCCAAAACCGGATCCCAACTCATAGCCATCGTCCTGGCCCCAGTTGTAGGTAAGTTCAATCGCCGGATCACAATTTTCATCACCAAAGCCCATGAACACTACGGTATATTTGCCACCTTCGTTTTCATTACGACGAAATTCCTTCATACCGAGTACTTCAGCATAGAATTTTACCGAGCGATCGAGGTCTTTAACCCGAAGCATCGTGTGCCGGATACGAGGTTTTGTGGAGGGAAGTCTTTCATCAGCCATTTTTTCGATCTCCTAGTTACAAATTTCAATAGGGTTTATCGCCACGTACGATGGTACGATGCATATGTCGAATTTGTCCTTCGGGAACACCACCACAGGCAAGATGGATCAAGCAACGATTATCCCAAATTGTAAGATCACGCAGGTCCCATTTATGGCGATAAATGAAGTCACGTTGTTTCTGATGGGCAATTAATTCATCAAGAAGGGCCTGCCCTTCTTCTTCTTCCAACTCTTCAATCCCAATCGTGAAACGTTCAGAGATATAGAGTGCTTTTCGCCCGGTTTCGGGGTGAGTACGAACAACCGGATGAATCGCATCAGGGGGCGCAATATCTACGTAGCGTTCTTTTCCTTTTCCTTTATATACATCAGGGACTTCAACTCGTGGATTACGAAAACGGTTGAAGGTATGACGGGCATGCAGTCCATCTATTTTGCGCTTCATCTTTTCCGACAAACCTTCATAGGCGAGATACATATTTGACCATTCAGTATCACCGCCAACTTCCGGGATCTCCACCGCATAAAGCATGGTGCAAAGTGTGGGAATGTCTGTATAGGACAAATCAGAATGCCAGGCTTCTCCCGCCGACGGAGAGCCAACAAATTTCCCGTTTACCTTTTTATTGGAAAGGATCTGTATTGCCTCATGTCCCGAATATTTATTGTCTTTTTGAATATGAATATCTAACTCACCAAACCTCTGGGCGAAGTTGATTTGTTTTTCGGGTGGTAAGTCTTGCGCACGAAACACTAGGACATGGTGTTTAAGAAAGGCGTCATGAACCTCATCAAACGCTGCGTCATCTAAATTACCGACATCCGTACCGATAATTTCAGCGCCCAACACATCTGAAAGCGGATTAATCTGCATCCTTAAACCTCGTTAAAATGGCACATCGCCGGAAATTGTTGTCCGGTGCATATGACGAATTTGATCTTCTGGGATACCTCGGCAGGCTAAGTGCAGCGTGCAACGGTTATCCCACATAATTAGATCCCCAACCTCCCAAACGTGGCGATAAACGAACTTTCGCTGGGTTGCATGCTCGATCAATTCATCGAGCAAATCTTGTGCCTCATCCTCTGACCCATCTAAAATACCGAGTGTGAATCGGGGTGAAATATATAGGGCCTTTCGGCCGGTCTCGGGGTGCGTTCGCGCAACAGGATGAAATACATCGGGTGGACTGAGCTTTTCATATCGCTCCTTACCACCATTTTGACGCTGTTTTGGAACACCGATCCGCTTGTTTTTAAAACGATTAAAACTGTGACGAGCCTTTAATCCGTCGATCCTTTTCTTAGTATTCGTCGACAAAGTGTCATATGCGTCATACATGTTGAGCCACTCGGTATCGCCACCTATTTCTGATACTTCAAGTGCATAAAGCAAGGATCCAAGGCTTGGTTTCGGCATGTAAGAGAGATCCGAGTGCCAAGCGTCTCCAGCATTTTCTACACCAACATACTCACCGTCTTTCTTCATATTTGAGACGAGCAGAATCTCCTCATGATCTTCATGAAGGCTATCCTTAGAAATATGGACCTCCAAGGGACCGAAATTTTTACTAAAAGAGATATGCTGCTCCATAGAGATATCCTGATTACGAAACAGGAGCACCTGATGTTTGTGAAAGGATTCTTTAATCTCTTCAGCAGTTCCGGCGTCGACATTACTCAGGTCAACGCCAGAAATTTTTGCCCCCAACGCATCCGAAAGACGTGTTACCTCCATCGCCGCCCCCTTTTATTTCCCCACTTTTGCATCTTCTGCTTTTTTTAACTAACCTTACTGTGGGCCTGGAATGTCGTCAAATAGCCACAGACTTCTTGAGTTAAAGACCCCGATAGCGTTCAATCATAAAAATTATAAATTACAGGTGCAGGGCATGACTGATTTCAAAATTAAGCCAATTTGTGATGCTATCGGGGCGGAGATACTCGGCGTAGACTTGAGTAAACCGCTAACTTCCCATGTGGCTAAAGCCATTGAGCAAGCGTGGTATGAACACATCATTGTCCTTATCCGCGACCAAGATCTCACATTAGACCAACAGCAAGCCTTTGCCGCCAATTTCGGCAAGGTTGCTGTGCGCCATCAATTGACGGCAACCAAGCACGAGCAACAAACCAGCAACACTATTATGTTAATCACTAACGTAAGGGAAAATGGGAAACCAATCGGCACCCTCCCGGATGGCGAGATGATGTTTCATTCGGATACGCCCTATTACGAAAGCCCGCTCAAAGCGACACTCCTTTATGCTGTAGAAATCCCGTCGCATGGCGGAAACACGATGTTTTCAAATAGTTATAAAGCGGCTGAAACTTTGCCCGAGGATATCAAGCGTCGGATAAATACAAAAAAAGCGCTGCACATATACGATTATGGCAATCAACAAAAGACGGCTAATAGCTATGACAAGGACACCCACCCACATTTTGCCCACCCGATATTTCGTAAGCACCCAGAAACCGGTCGGTCCGCCCTATTTGTTAGCGAGTTAATGACTGAAGAAATTCTCGACGTTAGTTCCGATGAGAGCCGCGAATTACTAGAATTTCTATTTAATCACCAAAAGAAAGCGGAATTTGTTTATGAACATTATTGGCGCCCGGGCGATTTAATTATGTGGGATAACCGCTGCAGCGTCCATGCTCGCACAGATTTTCCAAGGGATGAACGACGAATGCTGAGAAGGATAACGCTTGAGGACGATCACCCCGTTCTCGCCGGCGAGCCCCCTTTTTTAGAAACGACGGCTTTATAAAACGTGACGGATACTAAGGACCAGTTGAAACCTGAGCATTTTCGGCGAATGGATGAGACCGATGACAAAATCTTTTATGAACAGCCCCGTTTGGTAACTCATATCGACGAGCCCGCATGCGACGCGCTAAGTAACTATTTTCGTAAACACCTGCCTTCCACTGGAGATTTATTGGATTTAATGTCGAGTTGCGTTTCTCACCTACCCTGGGACGTAGAATATAAAAGTGTGACAGGGGTGGGCATGAACCAAGTTGAGCTGGATGACAATGCACAACTCACAGAGCGATTGGTTCACGATCTAAACGAAGACCCGAATTTGTCAATTCCGGATCAATCTTTTGATGCCTGTATATTAACTGTTTCGGTGCAGTATCTAATCCACCCAGTCGAGGTTTTCCGAGAGATAGCCCGAGTTTTGCGGCCGGGTTGCCGTTGCATTATTTCATTTTCTAACAGATGTTTTCCGACCAAGGCTATTGCCCTATGGCAACAGATGAATGACCTCGACCACGCAAAGTTGGTGGGTCATTATTTTAATGAGGCTCATGCCTTTGAGACGCCAGATTTTGAAAATATTTCTCCTGCGCCGGGCACTTCTGATCCACTTTTTATTGTCACCGCGCTGACCAGACAAAGATAAGAAGTTTTTATCCGCGTGACCGTCAAAGCACCCAACCTTCTTAAAACCCGTAGATTCTTACCGATCTTCGTAACCCAATTTCTCGGGGCGATGAATGATAATATAATTAAACAAGCCCTAATTGTGATGATTATCTTTGGCTTACTTAACCCTCATCAAATGAACCCAGGGATTCTAGTTACTGTAGCTTCCGGTATTTTCGTTTTACCGTTTTTCCTATTTTCTGCGACCGCCGGACAAATAGCTGACAAATTCGAGAAGTCAGCTACCATCCAACACATCAAATTTATAGAAATACTCATCATGGTAATGGCCTGTTTTGGATTTTACCTGTCAAACACCTGGCTCCTAATTTTTGTTCTATTTTTAATGGGGGTCCAATCCTCATTCTTCGGCCCTTTAAAGTATGGAATTCTTCCTAACCATCTGAAAGAGGAGGAGCTCATCGCAGGAAATGCACTAATTGAAGCCGGCACGTTTCTTGCCATTTTGATTGGTACTATAATAGGCGGCCTCCTAATTGTACTTGAATATGGTAGCGTAATTGTCTCCATAATCTTACTCGTGATCGCACTGTTTGGCTGGTTGATAAGCCGATCTATTCCCTTGGCAGTTGCTGCCGATCCCAACTTAAAAATTAATTACAATATTTTACAAGAAATTGGACGCATGGTGGGACGTGCCCGACAAACTCGGACTGTGTTTCTTTCTATTATAGGAATTTCATGGTTCTGGGTCGTGGGTGCGACATTTCTTTCGCAGTTTCCCGCCTACAGCAAAACTTTACTTGGCGGGAATGCAAGCGTTGTTACTTTATTTATGATTGTCTTCTCAGTGGGTATTGGTATTGGTTCATACGGTTGCGCCAAACTCCTCAAAGGGGTGATCTCCGCAAAATATGTGCCCCTCAGTGCTTTTGTCCTGTCTGTTTTTATCACCGATTTATATTTTGTATCTGTCAATCTAAGCCCACCACCTGACGTTTTAATCACTGCCAGCGATTTTTTGCGTAGCCCGACAAACATACGTATTCTTTTTGATTTGGCAGGAATCTCTATTTGCGGCGGCCTGTATACCGTTCCACTATATGCCATTTTACAAAATGATAGCGATCCAAAAAAAAGATCCCGCATCATCGCGGCAAACAACCTCCTAAATGCACTTTTTATGGTGTTTGGTGCCATCGTCGCGACAGGTATGCTGGCGCTAGATTATACAATTCCAGAAGTCTTTTTATTGCTGGCCATCGCGAATTGCTTTATCGCACTCTATATAATTAGACTAATTCCTTCGAGGTCATAATTTGATCATTACATTACCCGCCACACAGGAATTTCGGCCTCCAGCAACTATCTCGTTTCTACTAGACCAACTAACGGACCCCCGCTTCCTCCAAACGTGGTAAAACCTCGTCACGAAAGAAGGGGAAATGCTCAAGATAATTTGCCATGCCCATTGCAAAGGCATCTATGCCCGCGGCATTTAGCTTGACAAGTAACGAAGCCACATCATCGGGGTCTCCAACAATCGGGTAGGCGCCATTACCGCCGCCGGCGCGTTGCTTTAAATTGCGCAGCATTGCCTCCGGCAACTCATCAAACCGACCGCGCACGCTTCGCCCTTCAATCAAATTATTTACCGCACCATGATCCGCCATCTCCAGTGCGTAATAATCATGATATTCTTCTGCCTCTTTGCGAGTCGGCCGACAGACAATGTAGCAGTTAGTAAAAATGCCGATTTCGCGGCCATATGACTTTGCTTGTTCCTTGAGTGGGGCGATATCGTCGCTGATCTCCTCAGGCGAAGTGCGGATACCGGTAAACATCATATCAGAGTTGCGGGCCGCAAATTCCCTTCCACGATCCGAGTTACCCGCCGACACTACTAAGGGACGAGCATCCGAAACAGGCTTCGGTTTCATGAGAGCGCCCTTAACAGAGTAATGCTCACCGTCGTAATCAAATGGCTCATCAGACATCCAAGCCTTGCTTACGATATCTACCCATTCCTGGCCCTGCTCATAACGCTCTTCGTGGGCATTTAATTCTACCCCCGCCATATTAAATTCATTGAGGTTCCAGCCACAAACAATGTTCAGCCCAAATCGACCATTACCAATTTGATCTGCGGTGACCATCTGTTTGGCTGCCACGATTGGATTAAACAGGGGAACATGTACCGTACCAAACGCCATTATTTTTTTTGTCGCCGCAAGAATTCCCGCCGCCCAAGTCAGGGTTTCTAAGCTACCGCCATTGTGATCAGTCTGACCGCCATAACCTTTCCACCGACCCAGTGGCAGTAAAAAATCGAGACCGGCATCATCGGCGATTTTCGCGATTTCCAAATTCTGCGCCCAAGTACCTTCCCAACGTTCTTCCACCAATGTTGCCGAGAGACCACCGGAGCAGTTGAGTCCAAATAGGCCAAGTTTGAGTTTGTGCTGGTCGAAACTACGCATGGCAGGGCCGTCCAATTAACTTAGATAACTTTGCAGGCTTCAGCGAAATCAAGTCGAGGGTCACGCGGAGGCACCTGACTATCATCCCCAAAGCCAAGGTTACAGACAAAGTTTGACCGCCAATTCGTATCCGCAAAGAACTCGGCATCCACCGCCGCATTATCAAACCCTGACATAGGTCCAACACCCAAACCAACTGCGCGTGCCGCTAACATAAAATATGCCCCCTGCAATGCTGCATTTCTAAATGCGGTCTCTTCAATCAGCCCGTCTTGCCCCATGAACCATTTTTCGGCCCCTGGGATACGATATAGCTTTGGTAGATTATCATAGAAGGCGAGATCGTGAGCGATAATTGCAATGGCAGGTGCCGCTGACGACTTTTCGCGGTTGGTCGAAGACAACATCGGGACAAGCCGGTCCTTTGCCTTTTGTGACGTTACAAACAAAATCCGCATCGGCTGGCAATTGGCACTGGTTGGTGCCATTTTTGCTAAGTCATATGCCTCCTGCAGCAAATCTTTTGACACTGGTTTATCAAGAAACGCATCATAGGTGCGCCCTTCCCGAAAAATTGCATTTAGCATAGTGCCATCGGCGGTCATATCTTCTCTCCTAATAATTCAATCATTACAAACAGTTTAGAGCGATGGCAGAGCTGCCGCCACTAAAGGACACTTCAAATTGATGCCCAATATTTTATGTTTGGCTCCTCTCAATCAGAAAAGTCGCGGTTTTCAAGCTCGATTGGAGCTCCATGTGGGGTACGTTCTGCGGCATGACGCCAGGCAGTTTGATAACGGTCTAGAGTCTCCGTATCTGCTACCCCCTTTTCATTAACCAAACTTTCCAACGCATTAAGCCAATGGTGGTAATAGGTATCACCTATGTCGGGGTCGCCATCTTCCTGCGCGCGCTTGATTTCTGCTGCCAAAACCTCCGCCCACTCTGGCCAGGTAAACAAACCCTGCTGGTAAAGCCGCAAAGTCATGGCGAAAGCCTGCGCCTCCCACGGTTCGCGGAACACGGGCCCGTCATTATCCTGAGGGATTTCTGGTATCGTATCGAGAGCTTCAGTTGCAGCGTCTTCTGCGCTCATGCCCCTACCAATTTCATAGTGCTTCAATATAGGGTTCGAATGCCTCTATAGAGACCTTAAGACCCGGCTCAGCGTCGGACCCCCAAAGCACCTTGCCATCGAATACAACCGTATATAGCCATTGCGGATCATCGCCCTTACCGTTTGCGACTGAATCCGGAAAGACATGACATCCGCGCACCGCCTCTACTTCGCCAATTTTATCACGGGCGTAGCGCGGCAATCGCGTATGACCCTGCGGATTAATATTGAGAGTGCGTACCCGGTCACCCGTTTTGAAAACTGCCTTTCCTGCTGGGGCGCGATCGAAGTTAGAGCGGGTAAGACCGACAGCATCCTCGACCTTAAAAATCTTATTGGGTCGGTCATTCAACTCAATTGCCTTACCGGCGGCCAATTCTTCCGACGTGACAAGTCCGTGCTGTAATGCGCGTGCCTCAAGCCCTAACAGCCAGCGCTGGTAATAGCTGGCACTGGCATAAACTGCTGGATGCAATGCTTCCTGCGCCGCCCGCCCTTCGTCTATCGTCCAGAGACCTAGCGGGCCCATCGCCCGGTTCATGGCATAGACCCGACTTTCCCAATTAGAGTGAAAGACTGGTTCGTTTGGCTCCTCTTCTACACGACCAAAGCCATGCATGCCGCCCATATCGTGGATCGTGTTGGACATTAGCTACCCTCCGTCTTCTCATCGGGACGTTGAGCAAGGCCGGTACCAATCATTGAGTTGCGGGTTACCAATGCTGCAAGCTGTTCTTCACTCCAACCTTCGGTCCCTGCCGGTCTCATTGGCAAGACGATATAACGCGTCTCGGCGGTTGAATCCCAAACCCGGACCTCGGTTTGATCCGGCAGCGTGACGCCAAATTCAGCGAGCACCGCGCGCGGCTCCAACACCGCGCGCGACCGATAAGGCGCGGACTTATACCAAGTCGGCGGTAGACCCAACACCTCCCACGGATAGCAGGAACACAGAGTGCAAACGACCATGTTGTGCCTCTTTGGCGTGTTCTCTACCGCAATTAGATGGCTGCCAACGGGACTAACATTACCCATCGTATTAACTGCTGTGGATGCGTCTTCTAGCAACTTTGAACGAAAATCTAAGTCAACCCATGCACGGGCTATAACTCGCTGGCCGTTCTGCGGCCCAATGCGTGTCTCATAAGCTTCAACTATGGCGTCGAGCGCGGCGGAATCTACGTATCCCTTCTCCGCTAGCACCGTCTCCAGGGATCGAACCCGAAGCTCCGTATCTGAGAGTTCGGACATCTCACCATGCTCATGGGAATGGTTATGGGAGTGTTCTGTCAAATCGTTTTGCCCGCGTTCTTCATTAATGCTCATAGCATAATTCCCTATAGTGAGATTTTAGGCAAATGCTTGCATAGGCAGTTAGGGTCATTCAAGTGCGTAAGTATTTAATCATCGCCGACTAACTAGTGCGGCCTATCGCCCAACACCATAGTGCGATGCATGTGACGGATGCCGGGCGGTTTGATGTTGCCATGACCGACATGTATCAAACAGGGGTTATCCCACATTAAAAGGTCACCCCGACGCCATCTATGGCGATAGCGGAACTCGGGTCGAATTTGATGTTCAAACAATTCATCGAGTAGGGATTGCGCCTCATCATCATCAACCCCCTCAATCCCAACAACAAAACGCGGTGAAATATAAAGCGACTTTCGACCAGTCTCCGGATGGTGACGAACCATTGGATGCACAGCGTCGGGAATGGTAACGCCATAAACTTCCTCAGCCTTATCAATGAATTGGGTATCAACCTTGGTACGCTTATTACGCCGTCGGTCGAAGACATGGATGCAGCTTAGTTCAGCTATACGCTCCTTCATTTTATCAGACAGCGCGTCATAGGCGGTGTAGATATTAGACCATTCGGTATCGCCACCTTCTTTCGCAACTTCCAGGGCATATAAAAATGTCACTCGACATGGGATTTCACCAAAAGAAAGGTCGGTATGCCAAAAGTCACCGGCGCTGATAACCCCAACAGGTTCATCATCAATTAACCGATTAGAAAGGATCGTCACCTCAGGGTAGCCAGGTAATGTAAACGGTCTATCAGGTCTAGTTTCGATCGGGCCAAACCGTTTACTAAAGGCAATTTGAGCCTCGGCGTCTAATTGTTGTTCACGAAAAACTAGTAGCTGATAATCCAGAAATGCTCGGTGGATTTCTGCGAATTGGTCTTGATTAATTTTACCAATATCAACCCCTGTAACCGAGGCGCCTAAGGCATTCGACAGAGGACTTATCTCCATGACTAACCTCCTAGAACAAACACCAGCATATCAGCGCCCTAAGGCGCATTGAGGAAAAAACATGGTCGTAATTTTGACTACTGCCTAGCCCCAACGTCAATATCCCCTTTACTTTGATACAAAGTCATAGGGATATTCTTAAAAACAAGGTTTTTTAAAATTTTAAAGCCAAGGGCATTTAACACTTATAACTCAATGCATTGCCGAACCGCCGTCAACGACCAAGCTTTGACCAGTAATAAAATCACTATCAGACGACGCCAAAAATAGACATGCGCCGACAAGGTCTTCCGGCGTTTCAATTCGTTTTAGTGCGCGCGTCTTCATAGTGCCTTCCATAGAAGCGCCTAACGCAGTATCACGCTTCAAGACATTTTCGCTTGCAGTTGCGCCAGGCGCGATAGCATTAACACAAATATTGTCACCACCAATTTCACGCGCTAGCGAACGAGTGATCCCCACCACTGCGGCTTTCGACGCATCGTAATGCAGAAAGTGTGTCGAACCCTTAAAGGCACGACCGGAAGAAATATTAATAATTTTCCCGTAATTATTTTTCCGCATCTCGGACACGGCCTCTTTACACATGATCCAAACGCCCTTGATATTTACCGAACTAACGCGGTCCCAGTCATCGACGGTTATTTCGTCAAATTTCGCTCGGTCAACCATTGTAAATATCGCGGCATTATTGACTAAGATATCTAGACGTCCGAATGCATCAACGGTCTTTTGTACCGCCGCCCGCGCCGACGCTTCGTCAGACACATCACATGGTGCGTCAATCGCATCGCCGGATGCCTGTTTAATAATATCAACAACTGTTTGGCCGGAATCGAGATCCGAAATTGCAACTTTGGCGCCTTCAGCAGCAAGTCCCTTGGCGAATTCTGCCCCTATTCCTTGGGCGGCACCCGTAACGAGTGCGACGCGTCCTTCAAGCCGTCCCATGTCAAATCCCCCCTATCTTTTTTATCGCCGG
>PBOV01000064.1 GCA_002724505.1 Rhodospirillaceae bacterium
AAAGTAGTCGAGCTAACCGACCGCAATGATGGGTCGGCATTCAAACACTTGTATGCTGACGATATACCTTTATGGGACAAGGTACAAACTATCGCCCAGAAAATTTACGGCGCCAGCGAAATTATCGCTGAACAGAAAATCCGGAATCAATTTCGTGAACTTCAGGAACAGGGTGCTGGGAATTTTCCAATCTGTATTGCAAAAACACAGTACAGTTTTTCAACCGACGCAAACCTAAAAAATGCACCAAGTGATCATGTCGTCCAAATTAAGGAAGTCCGCCTAGCGAATGGCGCAGAATTCCTGGTGGTTGTCTGCGGAGATATAATGACAATGCCGGGCCTGCCAAGGCTGCCAGCCGCACATGACATCCAAGTAGATGAGAAAGGAAATATCACTGGCCTGTTTTAGAAGTTTGTATTTTTTAAGGCATTGGTTTCTTGAAGTGAGATTTTGTAATCCTTATAAAAGTTCTTTAGCGAAATAGGTGGCAGAAAAATGATCCTAGTAACTGGTGGCGCCGGATTTATTGGTTCCAACCTTGTCGCAGGGCTTGAGCGTTCTGGTGCTAATGATGTTGTCGTGTGTGATCGGTTAGGCGCCGATGATAAATGGCGAAATATTGCAAAACGTGATCTTGCCGACTTAATTACCCCAGAAGACTTAATTGGATATATTAAAGACAATGCAAAGCATATTGAGGGGGTTTTTCATTTAGGAGCAATCTCGGCTACCACAGAAGTTAATGCAGATGTTATCGTTGAGAATAATTTTCGGCTTTCATGTAACCTTTGGGGTCTGTGCGCCCGATACAAAATCCCATTTATCTATGCCTCATCAGCTTCAACGTACGGGGACGGTTCCTCTGGCTTTGACGATAATGTTGATAGAACCCATCTCTCCACTTTAGCCCCCCTTAATGCCTACGGTTGGAGCAAACATCTTTTCGACCGGTGGGTTGCACGACTTTTAGAAATTGGTTCTAAAGAACAGGTGCCACCGCAATGGGTGGGGCTAAAATTTTTCAATGTTTATGGGCCCAACGAATACCATAAGGAGGGCCAGATTAGCGTCGCCCTCAAAAATTACCGTGAAATATCCTCCGGTAGCCCAGCTATTTTATTTCGTTCGCACAAACCAAATTATAAAGATGGAGACCAGAAGCGGGATTTCATTTGGGTCGGCGATTGCGTAAACGTCATGCTGTGGCTAAAAAATAATTCAGCAGTATCTGGTCTTTTTAATTTGGGTACTGGAAAGGCGCGGAGCTTCTTTGATCTAACAAACTCAATTTTTGACGCCACCTGCATCACGCCTAAAATTGAATTTGTCGACACGCCATTAACTCTTAGGGACAAATACCAATACTTCACCGAAGCTCGTATGGAGCGTCTTAGAAAAGCAGGTTACATGACACCATTTACAAACATAGAAGACGGTGTAAGACAGTATGTGCAAAACTTCCTTTCTACTAAAGATCCGTATATTTAAGCCGTTTCCGAGGAAGAGATTTTAAGGTTATGTTTACAATAGGATTCCCTGCTATCGACCCTATTGCATTAGAGGTCGGTCCCGTCGTGATCCGTTGGTACTCACTTGCCTATGTAGCAGGGATCCTGCTTGGCTGGCGATATATTGCAATCCTTACGACACAAGCCAATAACGGCATTAAACGAATTCATATCGATGATTTTATTATCTGGGCTACGTTGGGTATAATTTTAGGCGGCAGACTAGGTTATGTAATTTTCTATAAACCAACTTTTTTTGCAGAAAATCCATTATTGATCCTGGCCATGTGGAATGGTGGCATGTCATTTCATGGCGGATTTATAGGTGTAATTATCGTGACATACCTTTTTGTTCGTCAACGTGGGCTCAGTTTTTTAGGTCTAGGAGATATGATTTGTGCTGCCGCCCCAATTGGAATTTTTTTCGGCCGAATAGCAAATTTTATTAATGGTGAACTCTTTGGTCGAGAAAGCAATGTATCTTGGGCATTTGTATTTCCGCGTGGGGGGCCAAACCCACGGCACCCAAGTCAGCTATACGAAGCAGGCCTCGAAGGACTGGTACTATTTTGTTTACTTTTAGTTATGATTTTCCGATTCAAGGCCTTGCAGAAACAAGGCGTTGTCAGTGGCACCTTCCTAACAGGGTATGGTTTGTCTCGTTATATGGTAGAGTTTGTTCGACAGCCTGACAGCCATTTGGGAATGCTATTTGGCATCGTCACTATGGGACAACTTTTGTCACTGCCGCTTATTTTTATAGGAGTATGGCTTATTAGTAGGGCATACAGCCAATCGTGACACCACTGGAATCCAGGCTCCGACACATAATTAAAACTGCCGGTTCAATATCGGTTGCAAAATTCATGCAGATCGCTCTAAGCGATCCGGAATATGGATATTATCAAACGCGTGACCCGCTAGGGGTTCAAGGTGACTTTGTTACCTCCCCAGAAATTAGTCAGATATTCGGCGAAATCATTGGACTTTGGTGTGTTGTCACCTGGCAGAATGCGGGAAGGCCTAGAAACATCATACTCCTCGAGCTCGGCCCAGGTCGTGGGACGCTCATGGCAGATATTTTGAATACGGCTAAAAAAGTATCCCCAGAATTTACAAATGCCTTAAAGGTCCATCTTATCGAAACCAGTCCTGTACTAAAGCAACAACAGAGGGCAATTTTAAAGGAATACGAGATAACCTGGCAGAATGATATTGAACAAATACCATCGGAACCGGCGCTAATTATCGCCAATGAGTTTTTTGATGCTTTACCAACAGAACAATATGTGATGACTAAAGACGGGTGGTATCAAAGACATATTACAGTAGATCAAAAACACGACAACCTGTCATTTATAAATGTACCATTGAAGAAACAGGAATCCTCCGTATTTCCTAATCAAATATCCAATGCAAAAATTGGCTCAATATTTGAACGTAATGCGATAAGCGAAAGAATAATGAGATCAATAGCAGAGCGAATTCGGGATAATGGTCTCGCTTCTTTAATTATCGATTACGGACACACCCAAACTCAATTGGGCGAGACACTACAAGCTGTCAAATCTCATAAATATCATAACCCGCTAACTGATATCGGTGAGGTTGATCTGACATCCCATGTCGATTTCGAAGCCTTAGCAGCAACATCAAAATCTCTTGGCACTAAGGTCCACGGGCCCATAACGCAGAGAGATTTTTTTACGAGTCTTGGAATTGAACAGCGGACTAGGACCCTTGCAGCTAAAGCAGAGGGTGGGCAAGTACCGCTTCTACTAGAGGGTAGCAAGCGCTTGATTGCTAAAAATGGGATGGGCACTTTGTTCAAAGTCATGGCAATTACTCCTAAAAGAGGAGAAACTCCTGCTGGTTTTGAGTTGAAACCACCAGGAAATGAAGCATGACAAACCTAGATCAATTTAATCTACCTGTAATTCGTTCAAAAACATTATCCATGTTGCCAGAAATCGAACACGGATTCTTTACAAGGAAAGGCGGTATTAGTACCGGCGTTTATGCATCACTAAATTGTGGTTACGAATCTGGTGACAAAGAAGAAAATATTTCAGAGAACAGGCGTCTAGTCAGCAAATGTCTTAGCATTAGACCCAACTCATTAATTTCTGCTTATCAGGTCCATGGGTCGGATGTGGTCACGGTCGAGAAACCTTGGGGAAGAAACAACACACCTAAGGCAGACGGAATGGTCACAAACCGAAAAGGAATAGCGCTTGGCGTTCTGACAGCGGATTGCGCACCGGTCTTATTCGCTGACCAAACCCAGAGTATCATCGGCGCCTGTCACGCCGGCTGGCGTGGTGCTTTAGATGGCATTATCCAATCCACAGTGCGGGCAATGGAAGCTCTAGGTGCAAGACCTGGTAAGATCAAGGCGGTCATAGGGCCTTGTATCGCTCAAAAATCCTATCAAGTTAAATTTGATTTTNTTGATCAATTTTTAGANAGTGACCCGAAGTTTGCGAAATACTTTATTAATGAAGACAAANCTCATTTGCGCTTCGATCTAAGTGGNCTGATAGAACTAATGATTAAGCGGTCNGGAATTATATTNAGTGAAAAAATNGACCANGACAACTGCACGGNGACTGAAACACNTTTTAGCTATCGCCGAACNAAACTTGCNGGTGGCAATGACTATGGCCGCAGTATCTCTGCTATTGCCCTGAGAGATTAATACAATTCCACATCTCATAATCTTTGTCGGTGTTTGCCTGATCGGATTAGTTGTTAGTTGCGCACTGATATGACAATCCGTTTCTTGTTTATCATTCTTTTAAATTTTGTTCTGTCTTAGCCTAAGGCTACAAACTTCCCTTATACAAACCTAACCATGTAAAATAGTCGTCGACATAACGAATGCCCTCAAACTTCTTCGAACTCGCCGCCAAAATAGTAACGGGGTTTACTTCAAAACATTAAAAATACTTCTAAGGATACTGGAAATTACTTTGATAGACATCAAAACCTAGCATCCACTATAGACGCAACCCTTGAAGTAAATTCATCGAAGGAATTGTAATTGTGTTTAAGAAAGTAAGAAGTTGATCCATTGTTTCAGTATAATCAATACTGACCGATTCGTTAGCAATGGTCGTTAGGCAATACCGGACAGTTAAATCCTCGCTGAAGAAAAATATGAAAGTCCTAATCCAATAATTTTCTTCCCTTCATACAAATCTCTTCTCAATATCTTTTAGGTCAAATTCCAAGAAGTCTTTTAGGAGCAGGAAAGCTGTATAAACAAAATTTATTACGCCTTAATACTTGGTCTGTTAAGAACCAGCCAAGGAAACTCAACTATTTTAAATTTGCAATTAAGTTTGGTGTGGGGCTCCCAAATTTCTTAGTTTTACAGGTATTATATGGTATAAATTGTTTCCTAAAAGTCTGTTTATTTAGAGTAAATAATAAATGCACAACAAAAGATAGAGATGAATTGAATTTCTCAAACAACAAAGTTAACGCCTTCGGAAACCCAATAAAAAGCAGTGCCGTTACTGTTGAAACTCCAAAATTTATCCCGCAATTTTTCCATATAATAGGAAGAAACACCTTTAATAGTAGTGGAAAAAAATTAGCTACCTGATTCTCGAAGAAAAGGATAGGGATCGTTTACACAATCCAAGGTCGCTGTTAAATTGCGCCAGCCCTCGGCCTTCATATCGATAGAATCGCCGAGTAAATGTTGGTTTAGGAAAAGTCGGTATGAAGATCGTCGCATGTAATAGTAACCGGCCATTGGCAGAAGCGATTTCTGCTTATCTTAATCTTTCTCTTTGCAAAGCCAGTATCCGACGATTTGCAGATATGGAATGTTTTGTCGAAATTGACGAAAATGTCCGTGGTGAGGATGTCTTTGTCATTCAATCGACGTCCTTTCCGGCCAATGACAATCTCATGGAATTGTTGGTTTGTATTGATGCTTTAAGACGCGGTTCAGCTCGCCGCATTACTGCTGTTATTCCCTACTTTGGATATGCTCGACAGGACCGAAAATCGGGACCTAGGACGCCGATCTCGGCTAAGCTGGTTGCGAATTTAATCACTCAAGCTGGCGTTGATCGAGTGCTAACATTGGATTTGCACGCTGGTCAGATCCAAGGCTTTTTTGATATTCCAGTAGATAACCTATTTGCCGCTCCTGTTTTTTTGCGGGATATAAAACAAAACTTCGATTGTGAAAATTTAACTATGATTTCCCCTGATGTTGGTGGGGTACTTCGGGCACGAGCCCTAGCGAAGCCGCTCGATGCTGAGTTGGCAATAATTGATAAACGCCGTGAGCGAGCAGGTGTTTCCGAGGTCATGCACATTATTGGCGATATTACGGGCGCTGACTGTATCATTGTTGACGATATTGTAGATTCCGCTGGAACTTTATGTAATGCGGCAGAGGCGTTGATGGACGCAGGAGCCAAAACCGTATCTGCATATATCACGCATGGTGTTTTATCAGGTGGCGCCGTATCTCGCGTATCCTCTTCTCCGATACAGAGTGTAGTCACAACAGACAGCATTATGAGCACCGAGGCCGTCCGTGTTTCTCAAAATGTTAAGCAAATATCCATTGCCCCGCTTATGGGAGAAGCAATAAACCGAATTAGTGAAGAAAAATCCGTATCTAGTTTGTTTGACTATTCCGCCGCATAAGATTAAAACCCATCGCTCCCTTCATTTAGTTGGGGAATTTTCGCGTCGGCACCCCTGGAGGCTGACGTAAACACTTAATAATGGAGATACGGCATGGCCGATATTCAAACCATCGCCGCGGCATCTCGCGAACGAGGCGGAAAGGGGACCGCCCGTGCCGTACGCCGCGCAGGAAAAATTCCAGCAGTTATATACGGTAATAATGAAGAACCCTTATTGATTGCAGTCGATCGCATCGAGCTAGAGAAAGAAATTAATAAAAACGGGTTCTTGATTCGTCTTCTTGATGTTGAAGTCGACGATAAAAAACATCGGGTACTACCGCGTGATACACAGTTCCACCCCGTAACCGACCGACCCATACACGTAGACTTTTTGCGCTATTCTGCAGCGCGAAAGCTAACAGTTGAAGTCCCTGTCCGCTTCCTTAATGAAGACGATTCTCCGGGACTAAAAACCGGTGGTGTTATCAATGTTGTTCGTCATGCGATTGAAGTTTCATGTGTTGCCGACTCAATCCCTGAGAGTTTTGAGATCGATCTTGCCGGCCTGGAAATTGGTGATTCAATCCACGCTAACGCTTTAACTTTATCTGAAGGTGTAGAACTCACAATTACCGATCGTGATTTCACAATCGCAACTATTGCTGCGCCTACTGTGATGGCCGTAGAGGAAGAAGTCGAAAGCGAAGCGGATGTTGAAGGCGAGGAAGGTAGCGAAGCTGAAGTCGCTGAGGAAACAGAATCTGGGGAAAACAATGTGGAAGGCGGAGAGTAGCTCTCTCCCCCTCCTGGAACCGTATGCACCATGTTGCTCCTGGTCGGTTTAGGAAACCCAGGCCAAAAATATGCTGAAAATCGGCATAACATCGGTGTCATGGCTGCGCACGAAATTATTCGTCAGCATGCCTTTGGTACGCCCAAGGCAAAATCTCAGCCAAAAGGGATTTTTTGTGAAGGGCAGATCGAAGGTATCAAAATTATTACGCTCCTGCCCTTAACTTTTATGAATGACTCGGGAAAAGCGGTCGGCGACGCTATGCGTTATTGGAGATTGGAACCAAAGGATGTTTTTGTCCTTCATGACGAACTTGATTTAGCACCGGCAATAGTGAGAGCAAAACTAGGCGGCGGCAACGCCGGCCATAACGGTTTACGGAGTATAGATTCCCATATCGGTAAAAATTATTGGCGGGTACGCTTGGGCATCGGTCACCCGGGCGAAAAGAAAAAGGTGACAGGTTATGTCCTGCGCGACTTCCCCAAAGCAGATAAACAATGGGTTTCTAAAACAATAGAAGCGGTCGCCAAAGCGATACCATTGTTACTTCAAGGAGACAGCCCAGCGTTTACCAACCAGGTTGGGCTCTTGACCAAACCAAATAAACCTCAAGATCTACAAGGTAGTGTCGTTCTATCCTCCAGGCTAAGGAAAGGTAAATAATGGGATTCACCTGTGGAATTGTAGGCCTTCCTAATGTAGGAAAATCCACGTTATTTAATGCCCTTACCGCAACAATAGCTGCGCAGGCTGAAAACTATCCTTTTTGTACGATTGAGCCAAACGTTGGAAGGATTGCCATTCCTGATCAGCGTCTAGATCAAATCGCGACCCTCGCTAAATCTGAGAAGATCACGCCCACTCAAATTGACTTTGCTGATATTGCAGGATTAGTACGTGGAGCAAGCAAAGGAGAGGGTCTCGGCAACCAATTCCTTTCCCACATTCGCGAAATGGATGCAATAGCCCATGTTGTTCGCTGTTTTGAAGATGAAAATGTCACCCATGTCGAGGGTCGAATTGATCCTGTCGACGATATTGAGACCATCGATACTGAATTAATGCTAGCTGACCTAGAAAGCCTAGAGCGCCGCAGTACTGCTCTAGTAAAAAAAAGCCGCGGTAATGACAAAGATGCTATCGCAAGGCTAGTTGTAATTGAAAAGGTAATTGGAGCCCTCAGAGAAGGAAAACCTGCAAGATCGATTATGGACCAATTCGGAGATCGAACCATTTTAAACGAATTACAGCTGCTAACGGCTAAACCAGTCATGTACGTCTGTAATGTTGGCGAGGATGATTCCTCAACCGGTAATTCATATTCCGAAAGAGTCGCCGCCCATGCTACCACCGAAGGTGCAGTCTCCATTGTTATTTCAGCAGCGATTGAAGCAGAAATAGCTCAACTCACAAATATAGAGGAACGGACGGAATTCCTAAATTCTATAGGTCTTGAGCAAACCGGTCTCTCGCAGATTATCACTGCTGGCTACAAACTTCTCGGTTTAATAACTTACCTTACAGCCGGCCCGACTGAGTCTCGCGCATGGACCATCGCAGAGGGAACAAAAGCGCCCCAAGCAGCCGCGGAAATTCATACCGATTTCGAACGAGGGTTTATTTGTGCAGAGACTATTGCGTTTGAAGATTACGTAAATTACGCCGGTGAGGTTGGTGCTAAAGAGGCTGGAAAAATGCGTCAAGAGGGCCGAGATTATATCGTCAAAGACGGTGATATAATCCTATTCAGGTTTAACGTATAAGCCCGCACACAATATTCATCTAGCATTGCAACTATTGACTTCAACGTTTAAAAACGTCCGCCTATAGTTTTATACGGCGAAACTTTCGCGGAGTCTTTCAGGGAGAGAAAAATGGGATCACACACTGAACTAAATACAGATGATGGACACACACTTAGCGCCTATAAGGCCATGCCTTCGGGAAATGCAAAGGGTGGCGTTGTGGTCATTCAAGAAATTTTTGGCGTAAATCAGCATATTAGAAATCTCGTGGATGAGTTTGCTAAAAATGGCTACGTCGCCATTGCACCGGCATTATTTGACCGTAAAGAAAGGGGTCTTGACCTGGGTTATGGCCAGGATGATTTTAGCAAGGGTCGAGATACACGAGGGAGCCTGGACGATGACGGAATCCAAAGTGATGTTCAAGCAGCCATAAATAACGTTTCTAGTGCCGGAAAAGTCGGCATCGTTGGCTATTGTTTTGGGGGCTATGTAAGCTGGCTCGCCGCCTGCAAATGTGATGGTCTGTCAGCGGCCTCAACCTTCTATGGCGGCGGTATTCATGCTAAACGGGATTATACACCTAAGGTCCCTGTGATCTTCAATTTTGGTGACAAAGACGGTGGTATACCGCTGAGCCAAGTTTCCGAAATCAAAGAATCACACCCGGACATCCCCTGCTACGTCTACGACGATTCTGGTCATGGTTTCTGCTGTGATGACCGTGAGAGTTATAATCAGGGGGCCTGTGAACGGGCTCACAAGCGTACGTTGGACCATTTCAGTCAAAACGTTGGCTGACTAGGAATAAACCAAATTAAGAATCAGCTCCGCACAATGCGGAGCTGATTCTAATCTCAAAAATGCCACAAATCACTAACCACGGTGATAACTGCCGCCGCAGTATTTTCCGTGCGTATCCTATTAAGACCGGTTTTAGGAACGCCATTCACTAAGCCTTATCGACCGACAGAGGACCAGCCGTATAACTGTTTTCAAAAACCCGCTGCGCCTTTAAGCGGGCCCCGATCATTGATCCATTGAGGAAATCTATGACCGCAGTTTAATGCAAGTCAGACCAGACCTTACGCTTAATTCCGTACAACATACCGGTTAGAATTAGCAGAAAGAGTATCACTTTTACGCCCATCCTTTTACGCCATTCCAGCTCCGGCTCAGCAGCCCAGGCGAGAAAGGTTGTCAGATCACGTGACATCTGGTCTACAGTGGATTTTGTTTTATCAGCATATTCTACACCGCCTTCAACAAGGGGCGGAGGCATTGCGATCTGTTGCCCAGGGAAATATAAATTGTAATACATACCTTCCCCAAGCTTCATATTTTTAGGTGCAGGCTTGTAACCTACCAGCAACGCATGAAGGTAGTCAGCCCCACCAACGCGGGCTTTGGTCATCAACGTTAAGTCAGGCGGAAGGGCACCATTATTGCCAGCACGAGCAGCCTCTTCATTTGGAAAGGGTTTGACTAATCTATCGCTCAAACGAGCTGGGCGTTGAAACATTTCTCCTTCCGCATTAGGGCCGTCGGTAACCTCCTTAGATGCAGCAATAGCTTTGACTTGAGCTTCCGAAAATCCAATTTCCTTCAGGTTGCGGTAGTGTAGCAACCGAGCAGAATGACACGCCGCACATACCTCGTTATAGACTTGAAAGCCGCGTTGCAGTGCTCCTCGATCAAACGTACCGAACAGCCCTGAAAACGACCAATTTTGTTTTTCAGGCTTTACAATATTACCAGCCGCAAACACGCTGGTCGTCGCAATGACCGTCGCTACAATAATAGTCGCAAAATTTATAGAAACTTTATGCATCACGCTTTCTCCATCGGTTTAGCGCTTGCTACGATGGATGAATTTCCACTTCCCTTTAATACCGGCTCACTGATACTGGTTGGTAATGGCCGAGTTTTCTCAAAAAAGCTCAGCAATGGAATTATTACAAGAAAGTGCAAAAAGTAATACGCCGTCGCTGCCTGGGCGATATAGGTCCATGGAGCGTCTGCGGGTTTGGCCCCACAAATACCCAGGATGACACAATCGATTATCAGTAACCAATAAAACTGCTTATAGACTGGCCGGAAACGAGCACTCCGGACCGGGGAACGGTCAAGCCAGGGTAAAACGAACAGCACCAAAATCGATGCAAACATTGCCAGGACGCCGGCCAATTTTGCCGACATCAACCATGAAATTGGCAAATAAATTAGCGCATCTGCTGTAAACGAACGCAAGATCGCATAAAATGGAAGAAAATACCATTCGGGCACGATGTGAGCAGGCGTCACCAGCGGGTTAGCTTCGATATAGTTGTCTGGTTCCCCGAAAAAGTTCGGTGCGAAAAACACAAAGCCAAAGAAGAGAATGAGGAAGACACCCAGCCCAAACATATCCTTAATAGTATAATAGGGATGAAAGGAGATAGTATCCTGAGGTGACTTGATATCAATTCCAATAGGGTTATTAGATCCATGTTGATGCAGTGCAACGATATGCAGCACCACAATACCAACCAAAACGAAGGGCATTAGGTAGTGCAAACTAAAGAACCGGTTGAGGGTCGGGTTATCGACTGAGAAACCTCCCCAAAGCAACGTAACGATGGAATCACCGACAATGGGGATCGCTGAAAAAAGGTTTGTTATAACCGTAGCCCCCCAAAAACTCATTTGACCCCAAGGAAGGACATAACCAAGAAAAGCCGTAGCCATCATGCAGAGCAAAATAGCGACGCCCAGGATCCACAATATTTCCCGTGGGGACTTGTAGCTGCCAAAATACAAACCCCTAAATATGTGAATATAAACTACAATGAAGAATGCCGATGCTCCATTCATATGGATATAGCGGATCAACCAGCCGTAATTAACATCCCGCATGATCCTTTCCACAGAATCAAAGGCGAATGCCGTATGGGGCGTGTAGTGCATTGCCAGGACAATACCGGAGACAATCATTATCACGAGGATAATCCCTGCGAGCGATCCGAAGTTCCACCAATAATTGAGATTCTTAGGTGTGGGGTATTCATGGAGCTCATGCTCCAGAAAGGTAAAAACGGGTAGCCGGTAGTCGATCCACGCAACAATCGGATTTTTAAACTTAGAATTACTCATCCAGATTTCTCCTACCCGATCTTAACGAGATTGTCAGACAGAAACTTATAGTCGGGGACGGGTAAATTAGTGGGCGCTGGTCCCTTTCGAATTCGTCCCGAGGTATCATAATGAGAGCCATGGCACGGACAAAACCAACCACCATATTCACCCTTAACCTCGCCCTGCTTAGTACCCGCTGGAATACAGCCGAGATGCGTACAAACCCCAACAATGATAAGCCATTCTGCTTTTTTTGTTCGTGCCTCGTCTGTTTCGGGGTCAACGAGTTCGGCAAGCTTCACTGCTTTTGCCTCAGCAATCTGCGTCGGGGTCCTACGCACGATGAACACGGGCTTCCCGCGCCATTTGACCAGCACGCGCTGTCCCGGTTTGATCGGCGCCAAATTAACTTCTGTTGTAGAAGCAGCCAACGTGTCAGCCGCCGGATTCATTTGGTCAACAAGCGGCCACACAGCAGCAGCAGCCCCAAATGCGCCGAAAGCACCTGTCGTAAGCATTAAAAAGTCGCGCCTAGTTTCGCCTTCTTCGGGTTGCTGAGGACCATTCTCAACCGTATCAGCAGAACTCGCCATTATATCCCTCTTATTTCTGTCCGCGGGCAAGCCGTAGGCTTGCTAGGATACGTGCTATAATTAACGTACCGCCAGATTCAAACACTGCGGCCTTACGACGCAGCAGGGTTTGAATGATAGCAATACTACCCTTTTGATGGTGCACGGGTATAATCGAAAAAGTCCAAATTGCAAGGGTCGTTGAACAGTAATTAACCATGCGAATAGCTTTATATCAGCCCGATATTCCACAAAATACGGGGACCATTTTGAGAATGGCAGCCTGTATGGCTATAGGTGTCGACATAATTGAGCCTTGTGGCTTCGCCCTTGATGACAAGCGGCTGCGCAGGGCGGGTATGGATTAC
>PBOV01000065.1 GCA_002724505.1 Rhodospirillaceae bacterium
TGGTCCAAATGGACACGTCATTGCTAGTGACGTGATGAGCGTATCATCTGGCGTTGCTTGGATCGCATCCCAGCTTATTTCAATATTGTTCGCCGCAAAATATTCTTTTACTGCCAAGAGTAGGCGGTCCCTATCAATATCAAATATTGGGGTATCGGAAACATCGTCGCGAAAACGCCCAAAATCTGCAAGAACTTGCCGGTAGTTATCTTTGTTAGCCATTTCTTCAGCAATTTCAAAACGGCAAACACCTGATAAGGTGAGCAAATATCGACCGTCTTCTGACTCCGTAAAGCTAGTAATTCGTCCGGCGCATCCAATTTTATATAGTACGGGTTTGTTATCTCCATAACTAGACGCTCCAATATTGTCGTCTAAATTAGGAGTTAGAGGCTGTACCATGCCAATGATACGTTGGTTGTCGGCTAGCGCATCACGAACCATTGCCAAATATCGCGGTTCAAAAATATTTAACGGAAGCTTGCCTGTTGGTAAGAGCAAAGCCCCTGTTAAAGGAAAAATAGGGATGACCCTAGGCAGATCTTCAAACCTTGGGCTGAAGACATTCTTAGTCATGAAAATATTAGGGAAGATAATTTTCGACGGCCTTCAACGGTGGCTGGATTTGTAGGCCCGAGCACCTCAAAAAATTTTAAGAGTTCAATGCGTGCCGCGTCTTCATTCCAGCCACGATCTTGACGGATAATTTCTAGCAACGCGTCTATTGATTCTTTTACGTCTCCGCTGGCATATAAAGCTAATGCAAGATTGTACCGCGCTTCATGGTCTTTGGGATTAGCCTCAACAGTGGTTTGTAAAAGTTCAAGGTCGCCAACAGCTGCTGCTTTATCAGCCAGTTCTAGGGCGCTCAGAATACTCGCGAATACTTCCTCATTTCGTTCCTCATCAGACAATGTGTCGACGATTTCTCGCGCACTTTCGATATCCCCGGCCTCAATTTTGCAACGCGCTAGGCCCGCTTTTGCTGCGACGCTATCTGGTGCATGTTCAATAATTTGAGAATAAACCGCTGCGGCTTGATCGAATTGTTCAGCTTCTATCAAAGCCCCAGCCTGATCTAGGGCTTCTTCTATTGGTGACTTTTCTTGCGTGTTTGAATTTTTTGCTAGCTTTTCGACGAATTGACGAATCTGGCTTTCAGGCAGCGCACCCTGAAATGCATCCACCGGTTTACCATGGTGAAAGGCGTATACGGCTGGGATAGATTGAATGCGTAGCTGTTGTGCGAGATTCTGATTCTGATCAATATCGATTTTCACCATTTTAACAGCACCGTTAGCTTCGGTGACAATTTTTTCAAGAAGCGGCCCGAGTTGTTTGCATGGACCACACCAGGGTGCCCATAAATCAACGATAACTGGCACGTTCTCAGATGTTTCGATGACATCTTGAGCGAAGCTCGCTTCGGAAGAATCTTTAATTAGGGCGTCGGTGGTTGGGCTCAGCGGCGTGTTAGGGTTGAGTATCGGCTCCATGAGATGTTGCTTCGATCCTTTCTTTCTGGGTTTCGAAGGTTCAATTATGTCCTGAATTTTAATAAATGGCGAATTTTTCTTATAAAAACAAGACGATTACTGATCATCTGAAGCCCCATTATTTTTGAGTTATTGGATCCAGGTCTAGGATAAGGGGCTCATGATCGCAAGCAACCAAGAAACGCAGCAAATCTTGCGGTGATAGGCCAATAGTCCCTGTATTTGTTAATGGGTGATAGTTTACTTTTGTATACCCCATCATTTTTTTATCTAGCACGATAGTCACGCGGCTTCCTTTCGAACCCATATCATTGATTACGGCAAATGGCGTAACAGAGCCGGGCTTAACACCAAGTTTTTTGATCAAGAGGTCCGGTTTGCCAAAGGATAGACGCCGTGACAATAAGAGGTTAGCTAATTTCTTCATGTCTATGCGATGCCATTCGAGGCATATGATGAGAAAAAGGCCCCCATCCTTAGCTTGGAGAAAGAGACACTTACAATGCGCTCCAGGGATCACCCCTCGCAGTTCCTTCGCCTCTTTCACCGTGAAAACGGGAGGATGCGAATATTCCTTATAGGCGATCCCTAAGGTATCAAGTCGCGCCAAGAGAGTTTCTCGAGTTTCCGGTATTTGTCTGACCATGGTGGTTTTTTTACTCTAAATAAAAAAAGCTGCCATTCCTATGGCAATGAGCGCAAGCAAGAGCTTGCAAAGCTCGCCCGTCTGACTATTATCTCGCCTCCACATGCGGGCGTAGCTCAGGGGTAGAGCGCAACCTTGCCAAGGTTGATGTCGTGAGTTCGAATCTCATCGCCCGCTCCAATTTCCTCAATAAACCAATATCGAACTGCGGAGGTAATTTTTCCTTTAGCTGTTTTGCTGCTTTAGTTTAATAGACCCTTAAAAAGGTAAGTTTTAAAATTTTTGGCAAATCTTTTCGAGACACTTAAATTAGCATACGATTTAGGATCGTTAGGCAAACAATCGAAATAAGCCCGAATGATATAACAAAGCGCAGGTTAGGCCCGTAGCAGAGGCCTTCCAAAGACACTTTGAACATATTACTCGCTACGGCTACGGAAACGGCGGACAGCCCGGTCATTGACGATAGAGCCCAGCCAATTAGCGTTGCTTCCATGATGATTAATTGCAGAAGGTCGGTTTTAACTGTCCCAAATAAAACGAGCACTAAAGTTGCGGTTATAATTTGATGTATGCCAACAAAAGCGAGGAGTGTAATAGTTGCAATGATTGATGTAATAATTGCCCAATCCGGAAGTTCAAAAGCGGCAACCATCTCGTCAAAGCCCGTCTCATTGATTGCGAGAATGAGGGTTTTACCTAGGAGGATAGCCGCCGTTAATAGGATAATCTCGCTATGGACCGCTCCAATTCCTTTGCCTAGCTGAACTGCCGCCGACTTAAAATATTTGTATCCTTGCAATGATAGGCCAATAAAACAAAATACTGGAATGCCCGTGATTAAACATTGCAAGGTGGAAAGCGGTGTCGTTGCATTAAGGGCTAGAACTACACAAGCGGCAGCGGATACAGGGAGTAAAACAGGGAGTAATGCGCTCAAGGCAATGATCAAACCAGACAAACTGACCACGCTCGTGAAGAGGAAATGTGCTGTTATGAAGCCAATGGTGACTAAACTAAGTCCTAAGGCCATAATTTTCCACAATGTTACGTCGGGCAAGTGTTCGTAACATAAAGCCATGGCTAACCAAAACGGAGACCAAAGGCTGCACAAACACATGCCTCTTAAGCATGCTTCAGCGGCGCCTTTTCGGATATAGGCGCTGCTACTCTGTCCGACAATAGGTGCGAATATAGACATCACACCAACATTAAGAATGCTGCCTAAAAATTGGCTGCCGGCCATTAGCCCGCTATTGCGTTCCTGAGACCCCAGCCGTTCGACTAAAAGTCGCGCCCTACTAATTTCCGGCCGTTGATCCGCTGCAGCACGCAACAGCACTACGGTACCGAAAAAGGCAGCAAAGATAACGGAGTGCTCGATACCCTGCCAGAGGGTGTACCAACCATCGAATATGGCTGCGACAGATATGGCCACCGCAGTGAGACAAAAAATAAGCGTTTGCATTCGTTTGCGGATCTTACTAATGGCCAAAGTGATGTAGATGGCTAAGACTAGACCGCTCACAAATCTTAGCTCTGGCAGGTCCCAAATTATCCGGATCACCGCCGCGGCCCATAAAAACGCAAGTAGCAGCTGATTTATTGGTAGAGCCGGATGGTGCAACATATCGTACAAAAGTAAAAAAGGGTGAAAGTTTTTATCAGCTTATGTCGTCTCAAGAAAGCAATGTGGCTCAGGTAAATTTTATGCAATTTTTAATGTTAGCGCTAATGAGAACGTAATCCAGAAAACCCTAAACCGCATTTCTTTCCTTAAAGCATGTGTTGGATTTACCCTGTGTGGGATTTTCTCCGGTATTTTTTTTTCGTAGGGTATATGGGCGAATCTAAGAAAAAAAGGGAACGTCTATGGATTATGATTTTGTCGCGTTACCAGACCGCAAACCACTTAAATGGCCTGAGAACCAGCGTATCGCCCTCATCATAACAATTAATTTAGAATACTGGGAACAAACACGCGATCAGACGGAACCACTCTATGCAGGAGGGCCGGCGACTATACCCTTCCCGGTTCCGGGCAATGTTCCGGATTATGTGAATTGGACTTGGCGGGAATATGGCCAGCGGGTTGGGATTTGGCGGCTGCTCGATTGCTTCGATAAAGCAGGAATTCCCGCATCTTGCACAATGAATGCAAAAATGGCCCTCGAACGACCCCGAATTATCCAAGCCGTAAATGAAAGAGGGTGGGAGCTAGTGCCCCATAACTGGGCGCAGAACGATATTTTAACGTTCTATGCGGATGCGCCAGAAAAAGAGCGGGAGGTTATAAATAAAACACTTAAAGTCTATCGAGATGTCGTCGGCCGCCCAGCAAAAGGTTGGTTGTCTTCGTCGCTGCGACCCACCGCCAACACCGTGGATTTTTTGAAAGAAGCAGATTTGATGTTTTTCTGCGATTTCCTCAATGATGACCAGCCTTATTTGATACGAACTAAGCACGGCCCAATGGTTTGTGTGCCATATTCTAATGATGTGAACGATTTTAACATGTTTGCGCGCGGCGGCATGACACTGGATCAAGGCCTTGCCGCATTAAAGGAACAATTCAACGTTTTGTATGAGGAGGGGAAGTCTAGTATGCGGATTATGAATTTTGGCCTGCACCCGCATGTGATTGGGCAACCCTATCGTATTCGCGCCCTTGGAGATTTTTTGGATTACGTGAAGGGATTTGACGCGGTCTGGTTCCCAACGCGAGAAGAAATTGCTGAGTGGTACCTACAGCATCACCATGAGCACGTCTGATTGGCTAAAAATTATCAGGCGCCGCCAGAAAATTTTTCCCGTCTTGTTAGGGAAACTGTATTGTTCTTAGGGTTAAAACGAGAGCGTTTTATGGTTGAAAGATCCACTCCGGTGACCCGAAGGAAACGCGCCCCCGATGGGTAGCTGATTGAGTGAATTTTGTGATCATCAAAAACACCAGCATCCCCCGGTTGAAGCCGGTACACCGTGGCCTTTTAAATTTTGGCGAAACCATTTTTTGAGCCGTCATCGATTCGTGTCCATTCTGTCATGTCTGTATATCTGACAGCTTGTCCATATATTGCCCATGATGCACCATGATCATGAGGCCCACCCTCATAGGCATCTTCCATGATATGGGCAACAATTTGAAATCCCAAATCCTCATCCTGATACAAAAGCGAGGTACCGGCTTCCAAATTGGGTCCGCAATTGTCATTAACAAATGTATCTTCTATTAACAGTTTGCATAAAGAGGTACGAACTTGTTCGCGTCCCCTACTGTCTGAATTATCTGATAAAGCAGCTCGACAGTCCGCAATAAAATTTTTAAGTGTGTAGACCATTTCAATGCTTTGAACTTATCCGGGGACCATACGGTTTATAACCTGGCGATCAACGTCGTAAGAATATCGCTCAATCGTATCGAGGTTGGTTCCGGTGACCCGGATCCAACGCGCTGGTTTTGGGTGGGCGGTTGAATGAATAATACCGGTATCGAAAAGTGCTGCTTGACCAGGGTTCAGCGAGAAAGTTTGGATTGCATTTAATTCAGCGTGACCGATCTGATTGCCATCGTCTATACGGTTCCAAATCGTCATATTCGTGAGTCCTATCGCTTGACCATAGACAGCCCATGAAGCACCATGATCATGAGGTTTGCCCGTCCGATCTCTAGCATCAGTGCCATGGGCCATAATATAAAAATCAAAATCTTTATCGTGATAAAGAAGAGTTTTACCCGAACTTTGGGATTCTAGATTTTCTTTGATAAATTCTTCATTCACTAAAAGCTTTTCTAAGTTCTCTCGGATTTTCTCACGCCCCGTGTTTCCCGAGTTTTTTGCTATTGCCGCATGGGAATCGGCGCAAAATTGATCAAATGTATATGTCATAGGTGTCTCCGGGATTGAGTTGAAGAGGGCATAATATATCGCTAATGCCGGAAATGACGAATTCCCGTCAACACCATAGCAAGATCATTTTTGTCTGCCACAGAAATAACCTCTTCATCCCTTATAGACCCGCCGGGTTGAATAACAGCTGTTACGCCGGCGGCAGCGGCAGCAAGCAGTCCATCCGCAAAAGGGAAAAAGGCATCTGATGCTACGACAGAGTCTTTTGTTAGTGGTTCGCTCTCACCAGCCGCCTCGGCGGCGTCTATGGCTTTCTGCGCCGCTATACGGCAAGAATCTATCCGACTCATTTGACCGGCCCCAATCCCAACTGTCGCACCCGCCTTAGCATAGACTATGGCATTGGACTTAACGTGTTTGCAGACTGTAAAAGCGAAAATTAGATCTAATAATTCTTGGTCAGAGGGAGATCGCTTTGTCACTGTTTTTAAATCGGCGTTTTTCGCTTGTGCGGCGTCACGATCCTGCAAAAGGTATCCGCCAGCTAACATTTTAAGCGTTTGGCCACTCGTACTGGGTTCAGGCATTTCGCCAGTGATCAAAACTCGAAGATTTTTCTTTGATATGAGGACGTCTTTTGCATTTTCGGTAATTTGTGGGGCGATGATGACCTCTAAAAAAAGGTCTGCCATCTGCGATGCCGTAGCTGCGTCAAGCTCGCGATTTAGAGCTATAATTCCACCAAAAGCGCTGACCGGGTCACACTTTAAAGCTCGCTCATAGGCCTCAAATATCGAACTACCAATTGCAACACCACAAGGATTTGCGTGCTTGATTATTGCTACAGCTGGATCATCAAACTCAGCTACGAGTTCAAATGCCGCATCCGTATCATTAAGGTTGTTGTAGCTTAGTTCTTTGCCTTGGAGTTGTGTAGCAGTGCCCACCCCATAACGATCGTTTGAAGTACGATAAAATGCGGCTTCCTGGTGTGGGTTCTCGCCATAACGCATGACTTGTGCTCTTGTGCCTGCTAACGTATGCACTTGGGGAAATTTATCACCGGCCTGTTCAGCAAACCAACGACTGATAGCGGCATCGTACGCCGCGGTCTTAGCATAAGCGGCTGCTGCTAGTCGGCGTCTAAATTCCGGGGTTGTCGTACCGTTGTTTTCTGACATTGAATTAATAACATCATCATAATCTTTTGGGTTGGTAACAACCGTAATGCTTTCGTGATTTTTGGCCCCTGCGCGGATTAGTGAGGGACCTCCAATATCAATATTTTCGATACAGGTTTCAAAATTAGCGCCACCGGAAACGGTTTCCTCAAAGGGATATAAATTAACAACTATCATGTCTATAGGGTCAATTGCGTGTTTATCCATAGCGGTTAAATGTGACGTTTCACTCCGCCGAGCCAGAATACCCCCATGAATCTTTGGGTGGAGGGTCTTAACCCTGCCGTCCATGATTTCTGGAAACCCAGTGTGCTCGCTAACTTCTTTAACAGGAATGTTGGCCTCTTTAAGATATTTAGCAGACCCGCCAGTTGATAGGATTTCGACGCCGTTTTGTATTAAGAAGTTTCCCAATTTGATTAGATTTGTTTTGTCTGAGACGGAAACAAGCGCCCGAATAATTTTATTTGATTTTAGATTTTTCATTTTCTTTTTTAATTACTTTTTAGTGAAGCAGCTATTACGCGATCACCGCCCTCTGACTGAAATTCCGGCACATATTTGTTCATAAGTACAAATATCTCTCTGGTGTCACCGGAGGAAGCCGCAGCGACAACCTCTTCGATTTGTTTCGATAATATCTGAAGATCAACAGTTCTTGGTGCGGCAAGCAATACTCCGGGGTAATCCGTCTCTTGTGGGGGTTCAGAATCATGAAGAATTTCTTCAAATAGTTTTTCACCAGGCCGTAGCCCAGTAAATTCAATTTTTATATCTTTGTCAGGGTTCCGACCAGAAAGTAAAATCATTTGCCGAGCTAAATCAGAAATTTTAATTGGTTTGCCCATATCTAAAACGTAAATATGACCTGGTGGGCTATCTGGTTTTATCCCAAGGACAGTCGATTCGAGTACCAGCTCAACCGCTTCGCGCACCGTCATAAAAAAACGTTTCATTCCCCGGTGTGTGACGGTTAGTGGCCCGCCATTTGCGATTTGGTGCTGGAAAAGCGGTACCACCGAACCAGTTGATCCTAAGACGTTTCCGAAGCGTACAGTTACAAAACGTGTCTTCACGTTTTTTTCTAAATCCAGAGCCTGACAGTATGTTTCGGCAATTCGTTTGCTTGCACCCATTATGTTCGCAGGATTTACAGCTTTGTCTGTAGATATGAGCACCATGGCTCTGACGCCAATGGCGTGACAACAGTCCGCGATTATTCTTGTACCATTTATATTGGTAAGAACACCTTCGGATGGGTGGGCTTCAACAATTGGAACGTGTTTTAGAGCAGCCGCGTGGAAAACTAAGTCTGGTTTCTCATCTCTAAAAACTTGACTTATTCGATTTTTGTCGCGTACATCAGCTATAACGGCATTTAGCGATAGGTTAGGGTAACTTTCTTTGATCTTAAGATCAGCAGAATACAGCGCAAATTCTGAGGAATCTAAAAGGCTAAGGTGAGATGGGTCAAACGCAGCTATCTGGCTAGAAAGTTCGCTCCCGATAGTACCTCCTGCGCCAGTAATCATGACCCGCCGGTCTTTGACGAGCGCCCCCATACTGATTTTATCGAGTGTGAGCTGGGCCCTTCCAAGAACATCTTCGATCGCAATTGGCCTTACTGGTATTGTGTCGCTGACACCACCCCGAAAGTCGGTAAGTTTCGGCATTCTCGATAAAGAAACGCCCAGCGTCTCCGCGTCGTTAATTAGCTTTTGCATCGAAGATTTCTCGATATTTTCTTTGGTAATAATGATTCGTTGTGGGGCTTTATTAGCGAGGGAGAGTTCGTTGTAAATTTGTGATAAATTTTCAATTGTGCCCAGAACCTGAACCCCATGGATGTTTCGACCAACCCGCCCTGACTTTTCACCTATAATCCCAACAATCTGATAAGCAATTGCTGGGTTCCTCCCTATTGCTCGCACAAACATCTCCGCCCCATCGGCGGCACCAACAAGGAGAACCGGAACTTTGGCGTTGGTTGCCCCGCGGGGCGCCGGGTTATTTTTGTGTGAGTCCTTGAATTGGCGGTAGAGAAATCTTGGCGCGCCTAGGAGCGTTACTAAAACAAACCAATTTATGATCGGTGTGGATCTAGGTGTCCATTCAAGCCGATTAAGCATAAACATGAAGAGGACGAATATTAGAATTGACAAAGTCACGGCCTTTGCAATGACCATCACGTCATTCAGAGATACGTAGCGCCAAATGCCGCCGTATAGTCCCGTTATCAGGAAACAAGTACCTGCAACGGCTGTAAACACTACCGCCGTAAAAACAATTATGCCCGTATCGTAAGCGAACATATCTGTCCCCATCCGAAGGAACATAGAAATGGGTAACGATAAGAAGGTCATAATGAGATCATGACCAAACGCTATTTTTTGGCGAATTCTACTCATGAGGTATCGGTAACGCCTCGCGAGACCTAAAACGGAATTAGATTTACTTTAACTCAGTGTTTTAGCCAACAACAAAGTGATCTAGACAATAAAGAATTTAACTTTGATTACCTAAATAATATAATTGACCTCTGTAAAAATGTTGGTGTTTAAGGGTTTAAACGTGGGTTTCGATGCGCGTTTCTGCAGCATGATCCTTCACCTTTATATTTCATCTGCAAGGCGAGAAACGGCCCACTTTATTTGTCCCAAACCATTTTGCGTGGCTGAAGAAATAACGATTTGTTCCGCACGTTTAACTTGGCCCGGAAGCCCAAGGTAGACGCTTTCTTGCAGTGAAATAACTCCGCCAGACGCCCTAAATCGCCATCCGGAACCGCTTGGTGTTCTCAATAACACGGAACTCGCTTGCCTAACTAACGACGATTGGACCGACGGATGCAAATGAAACCGCGCAACAAATTTTTGGCTATTATCGCCTGTAATTGTGTCTTCACCACGAATATCTCCACCATTGGCAGAAAGGTAAATGCGGCGGTCGTGTGTAATTTTTTTTTGCCCCCCATAACCAACTAATGCTGCGTTTACCCATATATTTCCGTCAGCTTCACGCCTTTCTGAGGCGACTGATTCGGGCCGTATTCCAACACCCCCTCCCGGTAATAACTCAGCAGAATTTAAATTTTCCAACGTTACGGTGGAATGAGCGGCTGTGGTCCTTTGAACATCCCCCCATGAATCCACCGCCCCTTTATAAGCCCCGCAATTGGTAATGACTCTTTCTTTCCCGACACTCATTTCAAAACTTAAGGCACCTGAATGCGCTTGTTCGTCAAAACCGACGGCTGCCGGTTTTCCTACATCCATAATTAAAAGTGTTCTGTTGGCCCCCATCCTTTCAAAACCACTATGCGGGGTGGACGTAAATGGTTTCCCTGACGCTTCGGACCTAGTAAGGATCACATCAATTAGCCACCCTTCCCCCTCATTCCCCCCGTTGAAGAGCGCAAGGCCACCATCTCCATGCCGGAAAAATCTAACCATTGGTGCAATTTTATCGATTGCATTTTGCAAATACCCTGATATTTCTTCGTTGGAATGTTTTAAGGCGGTCCGAATATCTATTAGATGTCGCAGAAGCTCTACCTCTATGATTGGGTTTCGAGTTATATGTCCGCCATCGCCTAGAATTTGAGTAACTATTTCGCGATCTAGGTGTTTACATACCCGTATCAGGTATCGACAATCCCTATTAGTCAGGGCCGTCAGGATTAGTCCTTTTAAAGCGATAATTCTGTTAAACCCTGGCGGCAATAAAAGCCTTAGATGTTTCAAGAAGCGGTTATGCTGGTAAATGCTGGTGTCTAATTTTCTTAGAAATGATGGGGTAGCGCCAACTGCTAAAAATTCGCGTTGGTCTATCCAGTTAGATAGGCGGTTTCCCGCTACTGATGGGCGCCAGGCATCTTTCCTCCAACGGATCCCATTGTTATCGATCCATAGGGAGATTAAATGACGGGCCTTATCGCGGGCGGCATCAGTGCCTACCGCATGTAAATCTTGCAACCAGTTAAATTCAGATACGCTGGAAAGCCATTCGTCACTTACGTTTTTTGCCATCCAAGGCATATCGGTGTCGCGGATCAGCGTTCCTAAAAATTCGAAGTCTCCTTCCACAATTACCAAGCCTTGTTTTACATTTCCCGGCCAAAGGTCAGTTATTTGGAATTTTGGCGTTTTGCTCAACGCTTTTGCTCCAACGTGACGAAAAATTCTACTTCTAAAGGCAGCAGAAAATACAGCGAACAAAATTAGACGCTTATTTACGCGCTTCAATCGGTATTTAATGAGCCTTAAAGGGTGCTTGACTGCCATCTATCTCGGCTCTTGCGGTTTTCCATCAAGTAAAAAGCTTAGCGCATCAGTCAGTGCTGAAATGCATTTTTATAGGCCGCGCAATTGAGCAATTTTGTCAGCATATTTGCTTGCGCTACCCTCAAAAACAGCGGTCCCAGCAACAAGAACGTCTGCCCCTGCTGAAATGGCCCGGCGTGCCGTTTTTTCATTAACGCCTCCATCGACCTCTAAATCAATATCACGTCCCGTTTCGTCGATCATCTTCCTTATCGTTTTAACTTTCTCAAGCTGTTCCTCAATAAAACCTTGGCCGCCAAACCCCGGGTTTACTGTCATAACCAAAATTAGATCAACAGCATCGAGAATGTGACGAAGAGAAGAGGCGGGGGTTGATGGGTTAAGTGATATGCCGGCTTTTAAGCCCAAGTTTTTAATATGTTGGAGTGTTCGGTGGGTGTGGGGACCCGCTTCGATATGCACCGTAATGATATCAGCACCGGCGGAGGCGAATTCTTCAATGTAGGGGTCTACCGGAGCAATCATCAAGTGGACGTCGAAGGGTAAAGTCGTTTTTTTGCGAATCGCCTTAACGACGGCAGGGCCGATAGAAATATTTGGTACAAAGTGGCCGTCCATCACATCAACATGGATCCAATCCGCACCCGCTTCTGAAATTGCCGAGATTTCGGCTCCCAATGAAGCAAAGTCAGCGGCAAGTATGGAGGGTGCGATTCTTACAGGCTTTTTCACTTTGGCCTACATATTTGTTTTATTAGAGATTTGTAAACTTAATATTCCAACTAAACACCAACTTTACAAACTTTTTCTAGCTACGAATTTTTAAGTCGTAACCTATAACTAATTTCCTAGACTAAAGTTTCTATTCCTGTCTGAAAAATATTCAAACACGTTTCAAGTTGCTCAAAGAAATAACCGAATCCACTTTGAAATTTTAAAAACACTATTTGACCTTTCTAAGGCAAAAATCACGCCACTTCAATTAACTTACGGATTTTAGGCCAACTATCTATGTTAACTTGGTCGATGTAGTCGCGCTATGAAGAACCCATCCATGCCGCCATGTTCGTTTAAATGGCAGGGTAAAGTTTGAATATCGCCGCTTTCGGTTTGGAGGTTGATGGGCAAACCAAATTCAACGGGATCTATGGGTAAACGCTTTATTTGGTCATTTTTAGAAAGTACTTCCTGAATTAAACCGCCGCCTTCTTCGTGTNGNAATGAACAANCGCTGTAGACTAAAACNCTTCCCGGAAGCAAGTGATCGATAGCATTCTCTAATATCTGTTTTTGAATTTGCGATAGGCGTTGCACGTCGTTGTAACGTTTGTTTCTGGCTATGTCGGGGTGACGTCGGATGGTCCCAGTAGCGGTGCACGGCGCATCAATAAGAATGCCGTCAATAGTATTCGNCGGTCTGTAAGCAGAGGCATCTGCCGCAATTATTGTCGCTTTAAGTTTGAGGCGTGTTAGGTTTGCCCGCAGCGTATTAAGCCTTTTTTTAGATCTNTCGATAGCAGTGACGGTAGCGCCGCTTGCTGCAAGTTGTGCTGTTTTGCCACCAGGGGCGGCACACATATCAAGGAACCGGTGTTTTTGATTGTTTGGCATTGCGGCTATAAGAATTTTTGCAGGCAAAGCGGCAGCGGTATCCTGTATCCACCACGTACCGTCGTCGTAACCTGCCAATGTGTCAACCATGCCCCTCGATCGTANAATGATTGATCCAGTGGGTGTTAGTTCNCCGCCTAAGACCCTTGACAANTCTTCTGGATCNCCCTTTGTTGAAAGGGAGAGTGGTGGTTCTTTGAGGTGTGCCTCTCCAATCGCGCGGCAGGTTTTTTCACCATACTGGNCTTGCCAACTATCCCAAAGCCATTTGGGGGTATTAAGTTTAGCGGAGTCTAACGCGAAGAATTTTTCTGATCCCTCTTGTGAAATTTTGCGTANAATNGCATTAACTAATCCTTTTTGCCCCGGGTTGCGAGTTTGCTCGCAAAGGCGCACCGCGGTGTTTACAACGGCGTGAGCGGGCGTTTCNAGTAGGATAATTTGAGCGGCGCCAATGCGCAGTATGTCTTGGACGGCGTGCGCTTTTTTGGGTATAGGCCGNTTAAGATAACCCCGTATAAGTGCATCAATTTGTCCTAGTCGTCGTATTGTCGCAGCAACAAGTAATCTTATAAATGCACGGTCACGCCCCTCCATTTGATTGTAAGTCTTGCTGGCAGCCATGATATTTTCTAGCCCGTGTCTGGAACTTAGAANTTGGTTGANAATCGTAATTGCCANTTTTCGAGTTAAAAGACCAGGCGGGCACTGTTTTAGTTTGCTTGACATGGCGACACCTTAAAGCAACGGGGCTNAGGGGAAAATCTCTTCATCGCTTTTTGGGAAAATAGTTAGTTGGCGAGGCTGCAAACCCCCTATTGGTCAGGGCCGTGCCTTGGGTTTAAATTTGCACCNTAATTTATTAAGTAAGAGATTTTTATTGCTCGTTTAAAATTAGCTCTTCGATTGGCNGNCCGGNNTATACTTTANTTTTTTNTTATAAAGACTGTTAATGGTGCCTAAAANTTTGTAATTGGATTTCCGTNATCTACCTNTATTTGGACTGAGTAGTAAAGAGATGGGATATTATNTTGAAGAAGAATAAAAGAGAAATCAAAAAATCTAGNAAGCCTAAACNGGCCCTNAGTGAACANGGAAAATCTAAACCACCCGAAGAATTTGGCGGTCGCGAGGGCCCTGACCCNACCCGTTTTGGAGANTGGGAAAAGAGCGGTCGCTGCATCGATTTTTAGATAGTTAGAAAATTTTATCCAACTCGATTTTCTTTTAGGTCGTCTACTACTGCTGGATCTGCAAGAGTCGTTGTATCTCCGAGATCATCCATCTCATTCGCTGCAATTTTGCGAAGTATTCGCCGCATAATCTTACCCGACCTGGTTTTGGGTAAGCCTGGCGCCCATTGGATTGCATCAGGACTGGCNATCGGACCAATTTCTTTCCGGACCCATTTTATAAGCTCCTTTTTCAGNTCGTCATTGGAACTCTCCCCAGCCATAAGGGTGACATAAGCGTATATCCCTTGACCCTTAATGTCGTGAGGAAAGCCGACCACTGCTGACTCCGCGACTTTAGGATGTGATACTAAAGCACTTTCTACCTCTGCAGTACCNATACGATGTCCGGAGACATTGAGGACGTCGTCAACTCTCCCGGTAATCCAATAATATCCATCCTCGTCGCGGCGGCACCCATCTCCTGTGAAATAACTGCCTTTATAAGTTGAGAAATAGGTCTCCACAAAACGGTCATGATCTCTATAAACTGTTCGCATCTGACCAGGCCAACTGTCTAGNAGGACTAAGTTGCCAGAAGTTGCCCCCTCTAAAATTTTTCCATCTGGGTCGACTAAAGCGGGGCGCACACCAAAAAACGGGCGAGTAGCAGAGCCGGGTTTNAGTGCTGTGGCACCCGGAAGGGGGGTAATCATTATGCCCCCAGTTTCTGTTTGCCACCAGGTGTCGACAATGGGACATCGTTTTTCTCCAACAACATTATAATACCACAGCCATGCCTCAGGATTAATTGGCTCCCCAACTGATCCGAGAAGTCGAATTGATTTTCGACTAGTTTTTTTGACAGGGTCGTTACCTTCGCGCATTAGAGCCCGAAGGGCTGTAGGCGCTGTATAGAAAATATTGACGTTATGCTTATCACATATTTCCCAGCAGCGCGACGTGTTGGGATAGGTTGGAACACCCTCAAACATTACTGTAGTAGCGCCGTTGGCGAGAGGGCCGTAAAGAATATACGAATGCCCAGTAATCCAACCAACATCAGCGGTACACCAGTAAGTATCGCCGTCCTGATAGTCAAAGACAAATTGATGTGTCATTGAAGCGTAGACCATATAGCCACCGGTCGTGTGTAAAACGCCTTTTGGTTTGCCGGTTGAGCCCGATGTATAAAGAATAAAGAGAGGGTCTTCCGCGGACATTTCTTCAGGTGGACAATCTGTTGACGCGTCCGCCATTATCTCGTGATACCAGTGGTCGCGACCTTTTATCCAATTGGTTTTGCCCCCCGTGCGTTTGACAACGATACAGGTTTTTACGTTCGGGCATTTTTTAAGGGCTTCATCGGTGTTAGCTTTGAGGGGTATAGGTCGCCCGCCGCGCACACCTTCATCCGAAGTTATGATCACATCAGATTTACAATCCAGAATACGACCGGCAATGGACTCGGGTGAGAAGCCGCCAAAAATAACAGAATGAATGGCACCAATTCGGGCGCAAGCTAGAACCGCGATCGCGATCTCGGGAATCATTGGTAAATAGATAGTAACCCGATCACCCTTCTGAACCCCAAGGGCTTTCAAAGCATTTGCAAACTTGCTTACTTCTTTATGCAGCGCGTTGTAGGTAATTTTTTTATCATCCTCAGGGTCGTCCCCCTCCCAAATAATTGCTACTTGGTCACCCCGTGACGGCAGATGTCGATCAATGCAGTTAGCACAGGCGTTCAGCGTGCCGTCATAAAACCATTTAATATGGACGTCATCGTGGTCATATGAGACGTCTTTTATCTTTGTGTATGGTTTGACCCAGTCGATCCGC
>PBOV01000066.1 GCA_002724505.1 Rhodospirillaceae bacterium
CGAGTTTGATCCGCCCGAAGATCTTAAACTCACACGCCTGCCTAACAACAAGTCAGTAGAAACCATGCTAGCGGAAGGGGAGCTTGATGGCGTCTTACACCCTGATCTGATCAAACCTTTAGTCGATAAAGATCCGCGGGTAGGGCGCCTATTTCCGAATTTTAAGGAAGAGGAAGTGGCTTTCTTTAAAAGAACGCGCATATTCCCTATTATGCATGTTATTGGAATTAAAAGAGAAATTGTCGAAAAATATCCCTGGGTACCACTTAATCTCTATCATGCATTTAATGAAGCAAAGACTGTCGCGATGAATCGTATGGTCAACCCTCGCATCGTGCCTTTGGCATGGTACCGCGAGTCCTGGGAAGAACAGGAGGAGATTATGGGGTCCGATCCATGGCAATATGGTATGACAGCGGATAATGAGAACCAACTTACCAAACTTGTAGGCTATTCGCACGAACAGGGTATGATTAAGCGTGAAATTCCACTTGATGAGCTTTTTTTACCAATGTCACAGGGGCGTAAACGCGGCGACGTATTTCGGGTCTAATAAAACCGCATGTTTTCTGCTTGTGGGGGCTGGTTTTCGTGATCATGTTAGGCCATGATCATACTAGAAACGAAACTTGATTTTTAAGAAAAGAAGGGGAGATCCGTAACAATGGATGATGTACGTTACGAAGCTCCGGATTCGCCGGATGCTGCTTCTTCACTGCTTGCTGAGGCGAGCGGTGGTGGAAAAGTATTTGCCGGTGGTACGGATGTCATGGTGCAAATTCATGCCGAGCTAATTGATCCCGGCGTTATCGTCGATATTAAAAAAATTCCAGGGACGCGGGGTATTTCAAAATCAGATGGTGCCTATACGTTCGGGGCGGCCACGGCGGGTATGGTTTTGATAGGTGATGAAGGTTTCAGCTCCACCTGGCCTGGTGTCATCGACGGCGTTGCCTTAATTGGATCAATTCAGGTTAAGGGACGCGCTAGTGTTGGTGGCAATCTTTGCAACGCTTCCCCAGCGGCCGATAGCACGCCGGCAATGATTGCCGCGGGAGCTATCTGTAATATCGTTGGACCAAATGGTGAGCGGACAGCACCGGTCGAAGATATTGTTACTGGTCCTGGAAAAACATCTTTGGCAGACGGCGAATTCATCATGTCATTTACCATGCCAAAACGACCTGCCCATTCCGGAGATGCATACCTGCGGCTCACCCCACGGACCGAAATGGATATCGCGGTGGTTGGTGCGGGTGTTAACATTACCCTCGACGATGATGGAACTTGCACGGCGGCGCGTGTTTCGCTGGGTGCCGTTGCACCGACGCCTTTGCTGGTAGCGGAAGCCGCTGAAGCGCTGATCGGTACAAAGGTAGACGACGCCGCGCTCACTAAAATGGGTGAAGCATGTAGCGCTGCCTGTAACCCGATCTCAGATAAGCGGGGCACCAAGGAATATAGAATTAAAACGGCCGCTGTGATTGCACGGCGTGCGGCTGAAATTGCACTTGAACGGGCGAGAGAAAACTAATGGCAAAACGAAGTCACATAACATTGTCAGTGAACGGAGACGAATACGAAACTCTCTGTGAACCTGATCAATCACTGGTCGATGTCCTGCGCAACGAGCTGGAATTGACTGGAACTAAAGAGGGTTGTTCAACGGGTGACTGCGGCGCGTGCAGTGTTCGCCTTGACGGCGATCTAGTTTGTTCTTGTCTTGTGCTTGGTGTTGAAGCGGAAGGTAAAGAAATTGAGACAATTGAGGGTATGGCACCGTCGCCCGACGAGCTGCATCCGTTGCAGACTAAATTCCTCGAAATCAATGGGCTCCAGTGTGGTATTTGCACACCGGGAATTTTAGTCGCAGCAAAGGCATTGCTCGAAAAGAACCCGAACCCAACTGAAACTGAAATTCGTTTCTGGCTTGCCGGCAACCTCTGTCGGTGTACTGGTTACGATAAAATCATTCGCTCTGTACAGGCTGCGGCCGAAGAAATGAGAAAGGGTTAATCATGGCGTCTATTCTTGAAGAAAGTGGATTTAATCCCGGTGCTGAACTGAAGATTGTTGGCACCAACCCTATTAAACACGATGGCCTCGACAAAGTTATGGGGCGCGCTAAGTTTGGCGCCGATGCGTTCCTTCCAGGTATGCTGGTTGGTAAAATCCTGCGTAGCCCGCATGCTCATGCCAATATTAAGTCAATTGATACCTCGAAGGCCGAAGCGCTGCCAGGCGTGAAGGCCGTCATCACCAGTTCCGATTTTCCTGAGAAGAAGGCAGGTACCCCTCCTGGGGACATGACGCGAAACGTCATGGCTCGGGAAAAGGCATTGTATGATGGACACCCGGTCGCGGCGGTTGCGGCTACAAGCGAAAAGATTGCTAAACAGGCACTCAAGCTGATCGAAGTGGATTATGAAATTCTGCCGCATGTTATTGATCCTGTGGAGGCGATGAAACCAGACGCTCCAATTTTACACGATTATCTGCGTACCAAGGGAGTGGAGGGCGCAGAAGATAAACAAACTAACGTGACGGAAAGGATGGTAACGCAGCTCGGCGATGTCGACGCTGGCTTTGAGGAAGCTGATGTTATCGTTGAGCGTTCATTTGATAGTAAACCAATGCATCAAGGTTATATTGAACCTCAAGGTTGCATCGCAGATTATTCAGAAGACGGGCAGATTGAGGTTTGGTGCTGTACGCAAGCGCCATTTGTTTATCGTGATCGTTTGTCAGCGATCCTCGATATTGATTGCAACAAAATCAATGTTCAGCAGTCGGAACTAGGTGGTGGCTTTGGCGGCAAAACCGGTTTCTACGGCGAACCTCTTGCGATTATGCTCTCAAAGAAGGCCTCTAGGGCAGTTAAAATCGTACTGTCGCGAATAGAGGTATTCCGTGGCACCGGTCCAGTGTCAGGGACAAGCTATTCAATCAAGATGGGTTGTAAAAAAGATGGTACGATCACTGCGGCCTCGGCTGAAATGATTTTCCAGGCTGGCCCTTATGCGGGTTCTATGTACTTCAACGCACCAAACGCTATGTTTACGCGGTACGATTTGAAAAACGTCGATATCACAGCTTATGAGGTCCTTTCTAACCGACAAAAAGTGGCGTCCTTCCGGGCGCCTTGTGTGCCACAAATTGTCTTCGGTGTTGAAGGCGTCATTGACGAAATGGCTCGCAAGATCGAAATGGACCCTATTGATTTTCGGCTTAAAAATGCTTGTGAAGATGGTCACACAACGATCTACGGTGATACCTGGGGGCCGATTGGCTTTATCGAAACTTTGAAACAGGCCAAGGAAACCGACCATTATAAAACACCGGTCAAAGAAGGCGAAGGCCGCGGAATTTCAACAGGCTTTTGGTTCAACCGAGGTGGTGAAACAGCTGCCTCTCTTAACCTCGCCCCTGACGGAACCGTTACCATCGCAACGGGTACGGCTGATGTCGCGGGGTCAAGGATTTCGATTAGTATGATGGCGGCTGAAGAGCTTGGCATTCCGGTCGATCAAGTTAGGGTCAAGATGGTTGATACAAACTCACTTGGTTTTAACAGGGTTACTGCAGGCAGCCGGACAACTTTCTCAGTTGGCATGGTCATCGTTGACTCCGCCCGCAAGTGTATTGCGGAATTACGTCGCCGCGCGGCTGAAATCTGGGATGTACCCGAAGATGGTGTGATTTTNGAAGACGGCATGGTTAGGCCNGCTAGTGCAAACGTTGGTGATTTNGAGCCGATGTCGATTGCCGATATCTGTAAAAAAACAACGATGAGTCACGGTGCAATTTCTGGTCATACAGAAATGAATGTCACCGGAGCAGGGCCAGGGTTCGCTGTAAATATCGTTGATGTGAAAGTCGATGAGAAAACGGGCCGAACGGATGTAACACGCTACACAGTCGTTCAAGACGTTGGGAAGGCTATTCACCCTGATCAGGTCGTTGGCCAGATACAAGGTGGTGCGATTCAGGGCGTTGGCTGGGCTTTGAACGAAGAATATATCTATGGTGATGATGGCCGGCTGCAGAACGCTGGTTTTCTTGATTATCGTATGCCAGTTGCCTCAGACGTGCCGATGGTGGATACGGTGATGGTGGAAGTTCCAAACCCAGCCCACCCCTTTGGACTGCGCGGTGTTGGTGAAGTGCCGGTTGTGCCCACTATGGCGGCGGTTGGTAACGCAATTGGTGACGCTATCGGCATCCGCCCAACGTCGTTGCCGATGTCACCGCCGAAAGTCCTCGATATTATCGAGGAGGCCAAGGCGGAAGGCGTCTACAAAGGCTAATCCAGCCAGTGTGTGGATAAATGAAAACGGGGCCTAAAGGCCCCGTTTTTGCGTGCGCTATTTACGTTAAATTTATCCCACTTATTTCGGAAGAACGTCCCCAAATTTCTTAAAGATCCGTTCGTCGAGCTCTTTAGAATTTCGGGCGACAATCGGGAAGGTATCCTTACGACGATAGGGGATACAGGCGTCCACCACGACGCGGGAATTCCGTGGATCTTCATGGCTGTAGCTCATGGGATCAAGGTGGGTACTCCAACAACCATTAAGCACTTCAACGCCATCCTTTGGATCACACCGTGTGCACATTGACCAGATCACGTCATTTAGGTTAGCGGGATCAATGTCATCATCGACGACAATTACCCAGCGGTTTGCATAGGCTCCGGCGTGGCATTGCGAAGCAATTAGACCAGCTTGTTTGGAATGTCCCCCGTACATTTGCTTGATAGAAACCGTCAGCCACATACGGCTACCTCCGGCCTCGTGAGCCCAGACGCCTTTTACTTCAGGGATACCAGCCGCTTCTAGTTGGTTCCAGACCGCGCCACAGCGGTAGGTGCCACGATAGAAGGTATCGTCATTAGGTGGTATTGCCGGGATGGCACCCATCAGTATTGGAGCGTCTCGATGCATAAAGGTCTCTATGCGAATGGCTGGCTGAGTGGTCGCTCCCCCAGCATAATATCCTGTCCACTCGCCCAGTGGACCTTCATCAATTCTATCATCGGGATGGATGTAGCCCTCAAAGGCAATCTCGGCATTAGCAGGGACGGGTAGGCCAGTTTTGGGCATATTGATGATCTCAACACCTTCGCCAAGTAAGCCGCCTGCGCTGTCATATTCATTTTTACCATATGGCATTTCGAGGCCAGCCACCATAAATAGGGCAGGATGCATACCAACAACAACAGCGATGGGGCAAGGTTCGCCCTTCGCATGGTATTTGTTTCTGATTATATCTCCATGCTTTCCCTTTGATGTCATGAGAGACGCTGTGTCGGGGCCATGGGACTGAACGCGATAGGCGCCATAGTTAATCCAGCCTGAATCGGGATCCTTCATAACCACCATACAGGCGGTCCCAATAAAATAGCCACCATCATGTTCGTGCCACTTTGGGGTTGGAATCTTCGTTATGTCGATGTCCTTCCCCTCAAATACATTATCGAGTATTGGTCCGCCATTAACTTCGACAGGGGAATGAGTTGGCTGGTCTTTCATATATTTTCGCCAGTAATCGACTAGCTCCACTTCAGATTTATCAACCGGCTCGCCCAGTGCAAGGTTTATTCGTGGAACGGACGTAAGAATATTTGCAAGAACTCGAAAATCTTTCGGATACCCTGGGATATCATCAAACATAACCGCTGGGTTGGTCATCTGGCGCATGTATATATCGACGATTGCGCCTATTTCTTCTTCGCGGTCTGCGCCGGATACAACCTGCAGCTGGCCATTGGCCTCGAGGTCGCTGATCCAGTCCCTTAAATCCTTATTTGCCACGGATGTCTCCTTTTTCCCAAATTATTATTCGGCGGTGCATCAAGCTTACTTGCCGTGTTCTCTTAATATTTTCTTTAGACGCTGCGGCGAAACAGGAGTTTCTGTGACTGCGCCCGGTATGCCGATAGCGTTATCGATTGCGGAAGCGATTGCACCTGCCGCGCCCGTTATTCCAGCCTCGCCCGCGCCCTTAATACCGAGAGGGGTTCGAATGCTTGGGAAATCTTCGGTCAGAAGAATTTCGGGCTCTGGGGTTTCCTGCAGCGTTGGCATTAAATAATCGGCGAAGGTTACTGCCTGTGGATCACCCGCCTCCGTATAAGTGAATTCTTCAAACAAGGCGCCACCGACACCTTGAGCAAGTCCGCCGACCAGTTGGCCTTCGATCATCATTGGGTTGATTGACCGGCCAATATCATAGGCAATGAAATATTTTTCTATCTCAACACCGCCAGTGTCTGGGTCAACCTTGACGACCGCAATGTGGTGGCCGTAGGGATATGTCTGGTGGTCAATATGGAACCATTCTTCGCCTTTTAAATAGGGCTCCCGATCTCCGCGGATTTTGGAGGTTGGCAGAAGTGCTTCAGCTATCTCACCGAGCGTTAATGACGGCCCGGTGGGATTGTTTTTGGAATGGACGGCTCCATCAGTGATCGTAAGGGATTCGGCAGTAGTTTGCATTAACTCTGCGGCCATATCTAATGCTTTAGCGCGCACCGCTTGCGCGGTTAAACTTACAGCGGTGCCGGTTAGCACTGTTGCGCGCGATGCATGTGCACCAACACCATAATCAATTCGATTGGTTTGCCCATGCACGACTCGAATTCTTCGATAATCAGTACCAAGGTCTTCTGCGGCGATCTGAGCCATTGCAGTTTCGAAGCCTTGCCCAATCGAAGCACCACCAGTAACAACTTCGATACATCCGGTATTATCAATGAAAATCTTGGCGCCGTCTGACGGCCCGAGGCCAGACTTTTCGAAGAACATTGAAATTCCGGAACCGACCATCTCACCGTTGGCTCGCCGTTCTTCAAGTTGTTTCTGTAAATCTTCCCATCCAATTTGGGCTAAGCCCTGATCAAGTAAACCGGCATAGTCTCCAGGATCGTGTTCGACGGAGTCGCCCAAAACATCAAGGGCACGGCCATATGGCATTTCTTCCAATGAGATGAGGTTCCGGCGGCGAACGGCGATCGGGTCCATGTCCATCGCGACGGCCACGGCGTCCATTAGGCGCTCGCGCACGAAGGTACTCTCGCAACGGCCCGGTGACCGATAGGTCGCAGCCGGGGTCTTATTAGTGAGGCGGAAGTGACAAACTGATCGGTATACGGGAAATCGGTATGGACCTGGGAGTGTACCGGTCGTCATATTTGCTACGCGGGTGCCGTGAGTACGGATATAACCCCCTTGATCAAGGTAGAGCTCATCATCCAGACCAACGATTTCACCATCCTCCGCCACAGCGGCCCGGATTATATGACGTTGCTGGCGGGAATGGTTAGCGGCCATCAAATGCTCTTGGCGATCCTCAATCCATTTTACCGGCCGTCCTAAACGTATCGCAGCAACGCAAACTAAAACGTCCTCTGGGTAAAGTTCTCCGCGAATACCGAAACCACCGCCGGTATGCCCCTCGAAAAGATGCATTCCTGAGGCCGGTCGATTGAGCATTCGGCATAGCGTGTCGCGATTTCGATGCGGTACTTTTGCCGCTCCATACATTTCTAGAACGTCGCGCGCCTCATCGTAACGGCCAATAGCCCCACGACACTCCATGGGAACACCAGTGTGACGACTGACTTTTACGTCAATTTCGACGATTTTATGGGCATTAGCAAAGGTCGTTTCAATATCTCCATAACCCTGCTCGACAACGGCCGCTTCGGTTGTCGCTTTTCCCATAAAATCCTGCGGGGTTTCGTCGGCGTTAATCAGAATAGGGAGGGGGTCAATATTAAGAATTACGAGCTCTGCAGCGTCTTCTGCAGTGTAAGGGTCTTCGGCAAAGACAGCGGCAACGGGGTCGCCGACATACCTCACCAATTCCCGGGCCAAAGGATATTGGCGAAATAAAGCTAAAGTGGGATCACTACCCTCGCGGAAGTCAATCGGCGGCACATCATCGATGTCCGCGTTTGTCCAGACAGCGATGACACCTGGAAATGCTTCCGCCGCAGACGTATCGATAGACTTTATCGTGCCGTGAGCATGAGCACTTCTGACAATCCTCATGTGTAGCTGATCAGGAAAGTTTATATCACCAACAAATCTGCCCTTACCGGTTACTAAAGGCGGATCTTCAAGACGTTCGACACTGTCGCCGAGATGACCAAGCATTCTATTTGTTGCTGTTGCCATCAGCTGGTTTTCCGCATCTCTTCGCGCGCAGCGCGTACAGCTTTGATTATGTTAGCGTAACCGGTACAGCGGCAAAGATTTGAAGACAAAACATCATTAAGTTCGTCGTCGCTTATATCAGGTTGTGCCTCGAGGACGCCCGTCGCGAGCATTAGGAAGCCGGGTGTGCAATACCCACATTGTAGGGCATGGTTTTCCATAAAAGCCTTTTGCAAAGGGTGGTATTCACTCCCATTGGCTAGACCTTCTACAGTTCGGATTTTTTTCCCATCAGCCTGAATTCCAAACATAAGGCATGATCTAACTGGCGAGTCGTCTACCAAGACGGTGCAAGCGCCGCAAACGCCGTGTTCACAGCCAAGATGAGTGCCGGTTTGCCCACAATGATCACGGATTGTATCAGCGAGCGTCCATCGTGGATCGACTGAAAGATTATGATCTCGCCCGTTGATGTTGAGTGTTATGTCTTTTTTCTTACTCATGATACGGTATTCTCCAGCGCCCGGCGAACCAATGTCGCAGTCAGTTCGCGGCGATATTGAGCATTTGTTGCGTGGTCTTCCATAGGATCAATCGCTGCTGCCGCTGCATTGGCGGCTGCGCGAAAAACATTGTCACTAGGGATTTGTCCAGCTAGAGCGGCTTCTGCTTCCGCGATACGTCTGGGACGGTCTTCGGCTCCACCAACGCCGAGGTGCGGATCAACTATTTTACCCGCTTCAAGTCGATAAGTTACAAGGGTCATTGAAATAGCAAAATCTCCGGCGCGCCGGCTAAATTCTTGAAATCCATAGACTGAGTCGTTGCTCAACAATGGAATGCGCACTTCCCGGAGGAGTTCGTCGTCATTTAGTGTTGTTGTCATAACGGTGTCGAAAAATTCATCCGCTGGGATTGCACGCTCCCCAGAGGCGCTTTGAACAATCATTGTTGCGTCCAATGTGGCAGCTACCATGCACCATTCCGAAGCTGGGTCTGAATGGGCTAAACTACCACAAAAAGTACCGCGTTGCCGGATGGGATAATGGGCGACGTTATTAACAACCTCCGTTAATAAATCCCCTAATACACCTTCGCAGGCGGGCGTGTGGAATTTGGCATGACGCACGGTAGCGCCAATACACAGTGCACCGTCTTCTACTGAAAGTTTCTCGAGTTCGACGATTTGATTGATGTCAATCAAGTGGGTCGGGCGCGCCAACCGAAAGGCCATAGTTGGCACTAGGCTTTGTCCACCGGCTAAAATACGGCCATCATTTGGTGCATGTTCCGCAAGAAGGGCGAGTGCTTCGTTGACCGTAGTTGGTGCATGATATTCAAAAGCAGTAGGTTTCATTATTTTATCTTTATGTGTCTCTTGGCCGACTAGAATTAGACCGGTAAGGGGGTTATACAGGAAGAAACCTAGAGATAAAACTCACAGGTGATGAACGGCGGCAATATGTCATAATACTCGAGAGTGAATACTAGGCCGCCACAGGGCCGACGGTTCCTTCAATTTGCACCCGATACCCTGATCGAATGTTCGGCAAATAATCGTTAGTCGCTCGATGTTGAGCGCAGCGATTATCCCAAAAGGCGATGGAGTGCGGTGTCCAGCGGAAACGGTGGCAAAATTCCGGTAGGGTGCAGTGATCCCAAAGGAAACGCAAAACCCCTTCACTTTCGGTGGAAGAAACCCCGTTTATCCTTTTCGTAAAACCGCGGTTCACATAAATAAGCTTACGCCCACTTTCGGGATGTTTGACGATTACCGGGTGCGTGGCGTTAGGTGTTCCTGGGCCAAAGGTAGGAACACCGTCGTGCCAGGCAGTAAGCCCTTCGAGATAATTTTGCATTCGGTCAGAAAGGCCCTCATAAGCGGCATACATACTTGCAAACATTGTATCGCCGCCACCGTTTGGGGGGATAATTTGATTGTAAAGTATACTACCCAGAGGCGGCAGTTCGGCGCAGGATTGGTCTGTATGCCAGATATGGCCCGAGATTTTTGGTGAATTCTCATCGAAGTGAAACTTGCGGACCCGCGAATCTTCGGTGATTTTGCTATTTGTGTTTGTGCCAACATGAGAGCCGATGGGACCAAAATATTCTCCAAGCCTAACATGGTCGTCAAAGCTGATTTTTTGATCACGGAAAAATAAAACGGAATGCTCGGTAAACGCCCGCTTAATTTCCAAAAGTTCTTGGTCTGTTAAAGACCTCGTCAGATCGATATTACCAATTTCGGCGCCAATTGTGGGGCTGGCTGGGGTGACTGTAATTGCCTGATAGGCGAAATTGCTTCCTGTACCGTCCATAGTATTTGCCAAATCACGGTTATCAAAAGGTGTTAATTAGCTTTGATAGAAACCTTCTTAGCAAATGCTACGCCCGGGCGGAAGCGTTAACCTAAAATATGTATTTAATGTTTATGGGTGGTTGATAGGCAGTCTTCGAAAGATTTAGAGATATTCTCGATAAGTTTGACATAAAGCCCAGCGCCGTCTTTTAGGTCTACACCAAGCGGGTCAATCCGCGACAGCCTCGCGCCAGTGCCACGCGTTAATAGTTTGGCGAGTTTTGGATTAAACTGTGGCTCCATGAACACACAGTAGGCTCCAATTCTTTTGATCTGTTTCTTAATCTGGGAAACCTGTTTGACGCTCGTCGAAAATTCGGGGTTGGTAACAACGCTACCGGCTGCAGTTAAACCAAAACGATTTTCGAAATATTGATAAGCGTCATGAAACACTATAAATGGCCGCTGTTTGAACGGTTTCATCCGCGCTGCGGTGTTTTGCATCAGCTTTGCGAGACCTTTTCTAAGTTGCTTGGCGTTTTTGTTATAAACTTTTGCATTTCTAGGATCCAAAGCTTGCAACGTGGTTTCAATTTTATATGAAAACGCAATTGCATTAGCAGGGTCTAACCAAAAATGTTGGTCAACGCCATCATGGTCATGGTCGTGGCCTTTGTGGTCGTCATGGCCTTTGTGGTCGTCATGGCCTTTGTGGTCGTCATGGCCTTTGTGGCCG
>PBOV01000067.1 GCA_002724505.1 Rhodospirillaceae bacterium
CAACACCATAGTATCTCCATAAGTAACCATAACGGCCCCGTCGGCCTGGCGGGCCACTTTACCAGTTTCAAAGACGAGCTTGCGCCCACCCCACATCACTTCTTTTCGATGTACGGAAAACATGAACTTTATTCCTTCCTTGCTGATTGACGACGCCAGATGCGCGCCAACCTTGAAGCAGTAGCCCATTTGCCCTGCTTCCTATCATCTCACATAATGAACCTATGGAGATAACACGGCCACCCAGCCCATGCCAGATAAGCCAGTTGGCATCTACGTTACAATTAGCGACGTAGACCCAAACGCTTAATCAGATCCTGATACCGCGCTAAATTCTTACGATTTAAATAATCAAGCAAACTGCGGCGCTGACCGACCATGATTAGTAAGCCGCGACGCGAATGGTGGTCTTTTTTGTGTTCCTTGAGATGTTCTGTTAAATTATTGATTCTTTCTGTCAGAATCGAAACTTGGACTTCGGGCGAGCCCGTATCCCCGTCATTTTGGCGAAACTCTTTAATTAGCTCACTCTTTCGCTCTTGCGTAATCGACATCATTTTCTCCTATATGTAAATGTTCAAAACCCGCACCGCACGGATTTCTCCATCGGCAAAACGGGCCAATGCCACTGGCTTACCATCAGCCATGGCACAAAAAACATCCCCTTCAACCAGAGAACTAGTCTCTAAAAAGGAACGTCCTCCCGAATTCTGAACTCGCACCGGTCGCCCGTGCCTAAGGTGATCGGCTTGAGTTTGGTTTAAGGTAAACGCCGGGATGTCGTCCAGCGCGGCCTCAACGTCAAGCAGATATGCGGAAGGCGGCGCACTATGCACTAGAGTTTGAAGAGTTTCCAGTGAAATCGAATGCTTTTCTGAAAAAGGTCCACATTGTGTTCTTCGGAGTTGTGAAACGTAACCAACAGTATCCAACCGTCGGGCAATATCTCTCGCCAAACTGCGAATGTAGGTCCCCTTGCCGCAGAGAACCTCAAAAATAGCGTGGTTTTTGTCAGGGGTTTCTAGCAAACAAAACTCATCGACCACAACTTTTCTTTTAGAAAGAAAAATTTCTTCCCCGGTCCGGGCAAGATTATAAGCCCGTTCTCCAGCAACCTTTATTGCCGAAAAGTCCGGGGGCACCTGTTCTATCGTACCTATAAATTCTGGTAGAATCGTTAAAATATTCTGCTTTGTTGGGCGATGACAACTACTAGCTTTTATTTCACCCTCCAAATCATCTGTCGTTCGTTCTTCACCCCAAGAAACAGTAAAGCGATAACGTTTTTTACCATTCATTACATAAGAAACTGTTTTAGTTGCCTCGCCAAACGCAATTGGAAGAACCCCAGTCGCCATAGGATCGAGGGTGCCACCATGACCTGCCTTAGAAGCATCAAGAATACGCCGCGCTTTAGAAGTCACCTGGGCTGATGTCCACCCCGTTGGTTTGTCGATAGGCACCCAGCCATGAATTAGCCGGCCACGTCTTTTTCTTGCCATCGCTAATTTTCACTTAGATTTTCATCAGCTTCATTAATGCTGGGGCCTTTAGAATTTTTCGTAGCGCGTAGAAGCATTTCAATCTTCTCGCCCTCATCAAAGGCCTCATCGACTAGAAAACTTAAAGCGGGCATATAACGCACGGTCGCCGAGGCTCCAATTTGACGACGCAAAAAAGGAGCAGCACGTTCCAATGCCGACAGGGTCTTTTCGACTTCCTTGCCGCCGAGTGGCATTATAAACGCTGTAGCGTTTTTAAGATCAGAGCTAACGCGGACTTCCGATATCGTGATAGATACCCCCGATAAATCAGGGTCTCGTAATTCATCTCGAATCAAAATATCAACCAGAGCACGACGTAAAAGTTCTCCAACCCGCAACTGCCTTTGGGACCTTTCCTTGCCCGACCGCTGCCCAATATTCCGCCTTTTTATCATACCAACCCCGGATATCGAGCTACACCCTAAAGAGAACGAGTAACAACTTCGACGTCAAAACACTCAATGACATCTCCGGCCTTGATGTCCTGATAGTTTTCGAATGCCATACCACATTCCATCCCATCACGGACCTCACGAACTTCGTCCTTAAAACGTTTTAGAGTTCCAAGGTTTCCTTCATGAATTACTATATCATCACGCAACAGTCTTACTGCGGCCCCGCGCTTAACCATTCCTTCTGTGACTCGGCAGCCAGCGATTTTACCGACTTTGCTAATACTAAAAACTTCAAGAATTTCTGCATTTCCAAGAAACGTCTCTTTATTTTCGGGTACCAGCATGCCACTTAACATCTCGCGAATATCATCGAGTAAATTATAAATTACTGAATAGTAGCGAATGTCGATATTTTCCTTACGAATAAGTTCTCGTGCTTGTGAATTTGCGCGAACGTTAAATCCAACCATAAAAGCGTTCGACGCTTGTGCCAAACCTACATCAGATTCATTAATCCCGCCCACGCCTGAATGAAGGACTTGGACGGCAACCTCATTTGTCCCTAATTTTTCGAGACTACTGGTAATCGCCTCCACTGACCCATGAGTATCTGCCTTGATCAAAACGGCAAGTTCCTTCAACTGGCCTGTCTCAATCTCCAAGAACATCTGCTCTAGTGTTCCACGTGGCGCAGCAGCAGACTTTTGGGCTCTAGCGCGTCTTTGACGAAATTCTGTAATTTCCCGCGCACGTTGTTCGTTTTCAACAACCGTAAACTCATCACCAGCGTAAGGGGCACCGCTTAAACCCATAACCTCAACAGGCTGCGAGGGGCCTGCCGATTTAATAGAGGTCCCATCGTGATCTGAAATAGCCCGAACGCGGCCCCATTCCGCACCCGCCACAAGAATTTCACCGACCGAAAGAGATCCACGTTGAATTAACACCGTCGCTACGGCCCCACGGCCCGTTTCCAAATTAGCTTCGATAACGAGACCTTCTGCCATGCGATCCGGGTTTGCTCTAAGTTCCAAAAGCTCTGCTTGAAGCAAAATTGCTTCTTTTAGCTTATCAAGATTTATCTTTTCAGTAGCAGAAACCTCAATTGCAAGAATATCGCCACCCACTTCTTCAACAACAAGCTCTTGTTGAAGAAGGCCGTTACGTACCTTTTCAACGTCTGCATTGGGTCGATCAATCTTATTAATAGCAACAATTATAGGCACTTCCGCTGCCTTAGCATGGTCAATCGCCTCTATAGTTTGCGGCATAATCCCGTCATCCGCCGCGACTACCAAAACGACAATATCTGTGACATTGGCACCGCGGGCGCGCATTGAAGTGAAAGCTGCGTGCCCCGGCGTATCGATAAATGTAATTTTGTCCCCAGCGTTAATCTCCACCTGGTAAGCTCCGATATGCTGGGTAATTCCTCCAGCCTCTCCACTAGCAACATCTGTAGACCGAAGCGCGTCTAAAAGGGAAGTCTTGCCGTGGTCAACATGACCCATAACAGTGACAACTGGCGCGCGAGGCTTCAACAACTCCTCCGGATCCTCTTCCCCCTTCAAACCAATTTCAACATCGGACTCACTTACCCGGCGAATTTTATGGCCAAATTCTTCGATTACAAGCTCCGCCGTATCTGCATCTATTGTTTGCTGAAGGGTCGCCATCACCCCGAGTTTCATCAAACTTCGAATAACCTCGACACCGCGCTCTGTCATGCGGTTTGCAAGCTCCTGCACGGTAATAGTTTCGGGAACAACAACCTCACGAACAATCTTTACGGCCTCCTGAGGTTGCGCCCGCAAATTGCGGCGCTCGCGCTCGCGAGCGCGACGAACAGATGCCAGGCTGCGAACTCTTTCATCATCATTTAGTGCCTGAGCGACCGTCAATTTGCCGCGTCGCCTCCTAGGCTCTTGACGTCGTGCAGTAGGCCGTTTTTCTGTGGGACGGGGGGCGCTTCTTTTGGAACGTCCCTCATGTTCCTTTTCTTCAACTTCTATAGTCGCCGGATCAACCAATGACTTTCGAGCGACCATATGTTCCTTGAGCTTTTCTGCCTGTTCGGCAGCTCGTTTTGCCGCTTTCGTTTCCTCTCGCTTTCGATTCTCCTCTTCCTTACGCCTTTCTTCCTCTGCCTTGCGGACTTCATCTGCTTCTTTCGCAGCCGCTCGGCGAGCTTCCGCTCCTTCTACAGTTCGTTCAAGAATTGTATTGGCATTGGTATCGTCTGTGCGGGCGCCTTCCAATGCCCTAGCCCGAGCAGCCGCTTCCTCCTCTGTCAGCGTGCGCAGTACATTAGGACTTTTAGATACCTGTTCATCAGATGTCTCCGGTTCTGTCGATTTGGCCTTTTCAGCAGTTGAAGCTTTTTTAACAGCGGTTTCGGCGGCCTGGCGTTTAACCTCTTCCATAGAACCACCGGCTCCCTGGGTAAAGGTTCGTTTACGACGCACCTCAACAGAAACCGATTTAGTGCGACCGTGCGAAAAACTTTGCCGTACTTGACCTGCGTTTACTGTCTTCTTGAGTTCCAGGCGGCCTGGACGCGCCTTAAGAACGCTCTTTTTTTCTTCTTTTTTATCGCTCATATTTCCAAACCTTCATAACGTTTCCGCAAGGCGGAAACCTGCCAACCGTTTAGACTCCCGCATTATATGCCTGGCTAAGGCCTTTTCTGCTACCGCTACATACACCGTTCTTTCACGCCCGAAAATACTTCCTAGCTCCGCAGCGGAGAAAATTTTTATCACCGGGACGTTCTTGGCGGCTAAAATAATTTTATTCCGACCATCATTCGCACCGTCACAGGCGCAAAAGACGACGGAAGCCGAGTTGCCTTTTAAAAACGATATTACTTTATTAAAGCCGGCTACAGCCTCACTTGCCCTTCGCGCCATACCAAGAAAACATAGGCACCGCTGCAGAAGTTGTTCTTCTATCTTATCTGCTAGGGCTTCTCTTACAATAACCGTGCCACCCACTGCTTTTGAAAAAAGGTTTTTATTACAAGCGGTATTTACTATTTCACGAGAAGAAGATAACCAAAACCCCCGACCAGGAAGCCGCTCGGTTAGGTCGGGTACCACACATTTATCAAGGTCTAATACAAAGCGTATAAGTTCTTTTGTCGGTCGCCGTTTAAAGGTCACAAAACAGCGTCTTTCGCGACCTAATTTCCCTTTTTTTTCTAACTTTGGTGTTTGCCGAGAAAATTGCTTTGAATACATAATCCGTAGGACCTCATTTCTGAATGCCTAAGCAACAGAATCCGACATATCGCCGGACCCATCTTTTTCCGAGGTTTCAGAATCTTCCAACACAACACCAGGCTCTTCTTCATCGAACCAATGGGCGCGGGCTGCCATAATAATTTGGTTCGCGACGTCCTCAGATAGTTGATATTCACGAAGCAAGCCATCTTCCGGCGCGCATAGCTCATCACTAGCAAGGTCTGCGAGATCATCACGTGTTTTAACCCCCGCCNCACCAAGNGTGACAATCATCGAACCCGTAAGCCCCTCAATCTGAAGAAGATCTTCAGAAACACCAAGTTCGGCGCGTCGCAAAGCATATTCTTCTTCTTTTTCAGATAGATGCGTGTGGGCTCTACTCCGCAGTTCTTCTGATAGCTCTTCGTCAAACCCTTCGATTGCGAGCAAATCTTCGACTGGAACAAAAGCAACCTCTTCGACGGAGGAAAACCCTTCCGTCACCAGAAGATGGGCAAGCACATCATCAACTTCCAAAGCATCAATGAACATTTGCGACCGGGCGCGAAACTCTTCTTGTCGACGCTCAGACTCTTCCTCTTCGGTCAGAATTACAATATCCCAACTGGTCAGCTGGGCGGCAAGTCTCACATTCTGCCCCCGACGGCCGATTGCCAAACTCAGTTGATCATCAGGAACCACCACTTCAATACGATTTGCTTCCTCATCAAGAACCACCTTAGCAACCTCTGCGGGAGCCAGGCCATTTACGATAAACGTTGCGGGGTCTGGTGACCATTGGATGATATCAATTTTCTCACCCTGCAACTCCCCTACAACCGCCTGGACACGGCTACCCCGCATGCCGACGCAAGCGCCAACCGGGTCTATACTCGAATCATTTGATGTGACTGCTATCTTTGCGCGGCTACCCGGATCACGCGCCACAGCATTTATTTCTATAATGCCATCGTAAATTTCGGGCACTTCTTGTTTAAAGAGGCCGGCCATGAATTGGGGATGGGTGCGCGACAAAAAGATTTGGGGTCCGCGCATTTCTTCGCGAACATCATAAATATACGCTCGCACACGGTCTCCTGGCCGAAAAGTTTCACGCGGAATGATTTCATCTCGTCTAAGAATTGCCTCGCCGCGACCAAGATCGACCGTTACATTACCAAATTCCGCTCTTTTGACGATACCATTTACTATTTCACCGATCCGATCTTTATATTCACTATATTGCCGTGCTCGCTCCGCCTCACGGACCTTTTGAACAATTACCTGTTTAGCTGTTTGCGCTGCGATTCGACCGAAGTCTACCGGAGGCAAAGGCTCCGACAAAAAATCACCAACTTGAGCATCTGGGTTTAAGCTCTTAGCATCTTCAATCGAAATCTGCATCGCATCATTTTCAAGAGGATCAACGACTTCCATATAACGCGCCAAATGAATTTCGCCTGTTTTACGATCAATTTCGGCTCGAACATCATTTTCCTGCCCATAGCGCGACCTTGCGGCTTTCTGAATAGCTTGTTCCATCGCTTCAACAACTTCTTCAGATTCAATCCCTTTGTCACGTGCAACAGCTTCCGCTACTTGCAGTAATTCGCCACGATCATATCCGGCGCCGATGACTGTATCGTTTTCCAAGTCCATTTTAGTGCTCCGTTCGGCTAGCTGCATTTGCTGCCCGTCGCGTGGCCTCTATTAACTCATCAGTGATTATTAGTGATGCCTGCCTAATTTCTTCAAAGGGAAGTTCTATATACTTCCCGTCTATCTCTATCCGGATATTATTTCCTATAACGCTGGAAATAAGACCACAAAACTTTTTTCGGTCAGATATTGGACGTTTAGTTTCAACAGCCGCCTTAAATCCAAGAAATCTCTCAAAGTCGTCAACCTTAATCAGGGGTCGTTCTATACCTGGTGAGCTGACCTCTAGTGTATAGCTGTTGGGAACAGGATCTCCAACATCAAGCAACGGCGAAACAACACGGCTAACGACAGCACAATCTTCTACCGTAATTGGACCACGGTCCAGCCTCTCAATCATAATTTGTAACGTTTTATTATGCTCATCCAAAAACTTAATTTGGACAAGATCATAACCCGCACTAACAATTGAAGGACATATCATTTCTTCGATTTTCTCTGTCCCGCGCGTGCTAATATTTTTACTTGCCAATTTTGTCACCTGTTACCCAAGCGCAGCTAATAAAAAAAGTGGGCCTGTGGCCCACTCCCAAAAAATTTAGCTTCTTATAAGAAACCAAAGGAATGTATTTGGTTGCTGTATATCGTAAATCAGCCTGCTACTGCAAGCCTTTTACTCTATCCATTTAGGCCTCGCGACTAAACAAAAAAAAGCTGCATTGCCTTCCAGCAGCATTAGCTTTCATTTCATATCTAGTCTCAGGCCAGTCCGCCAACTTAACCTGCCAGTCTTGGGGTCGACGCGCTCGCCATTTAAACCCGTTACAGGATAAAATGTGCACAAGAATCCACTCTTTATAGCTCGGGTCATCTGTGGCAATCCGAAGCTCTGCACCTTTCGGCATCAAGCGACAAAGCGTAGAGATCGTCTTCGGTCCAATAATTCGTCTTTTGTAATGGCGGGTTTTTGGCCAAGGGTCGGGGAACAATATAAAAGTTCTGGCTATGCTTTGATCCGGCAAAGCCTGTAATAGGATACGGGCGTCGTCTCTAAAAATCCTTACATTCCTCAGGCCAAGACGTGAGATGCTAGTCAATGTCCGAGCTACACCATTGATATAGGGTTCACAGCCGATAAATCCAACTAATGGGTTATTTACCGCTTGTTTAATAAGATGCTCTCCGGAACCAAAACCAATTTCTAGCCAAGTTTGACTTATCGCAGCCGGAAACATTTTATCCGGGTTTAAGGGTGTGGCGTCTCCAGAAAGCAAAATTTCGATTGATGGTAGTAATTCGTCAATTAAGACTCGCTGATGGCCCTTCAATGAGCGGCCTTTTCGTCTCCCGTAAAGGGTTCGTTTTATAGTCAGCTGAAAGCCGCCTTTAGATCATCAACAAGGTCGGTTTGTTCCCAAGAGAAGCCCCCATCTTTGTCTGGGGTACGGCCAAAGTGCCCATAGGCCGATGTACGAGCGTAAATCGGGCGACTCAATCTTAGTCGCTCACGTATACCGCGAGGGGAGAGGTCAACAATACCTTGAAGGACTTTGGCCAACTTTCCTTCATCAACCACCCCAGTACCATAGGTATCAACGTAAACCGATAGGGGTTTAGCAACACCAATAGCGTATGAAAGCTGTATGACACACCGCTCAGCAAGACCTGCTGCAACGACGTTTTTAGCTACATATCGAGCGGCATAGGCAGCTGAACGATCAACCTTTGTTGGGTCTTTCCCTGAGAAGGCACCGCCCCCATGGGGAGCCGCGCCACCATAAGTATCAACAATAATTTTACGACCAGTAAGGCCACAATCACCATCTGGGCCGCCGACCACAAAACGGCCAGTCGGGTTCACATAAAACTCCGCTTCATCGCACATCCAGCCGGCAGGCAAACTTTTAAGTACATGCGGTCGCACAATCTCTCTTACTTGTTCGGTAGACAATTTACCATCATGTTGCGTTGAGACAACAACAGAGGCTGCCCTTATTGGTTTGCCATCATTATATTCTAGTGTGACCTGACTTTTAGAATCTGGACCCAGCCCTTTATCCTCGCCCGAATGCCGCGCTGCTGCCATCGATTGCAAGATTGCATGAGAGAACTGAATAGGGGCGGGCATTAAAGTCTCTGTTTCGGTGCAGGCATAGCCAAACATAATACCTTGGTCGCCCGCCCCTTCGTCTTTATTACCACTGGCATCTACACCTTGTGCAATATCCGATGATTGTTGATGTAAATGGATTTCAACGGCCGCATTCTCCCAATGAAAGCCATCCTGCTCGTACCCAATATCTTTCACAGCGTCACGTGTAACTTGCTCTAGCAATTCCTTCGTTACAGATTCCGGTCCCCTTACTTCACCTCCCAGAACAATCCGATTGGTGGTACACAATGTCTCGCAGGCAACACGAGAAAGGGGGTCCGCGGCCAAAAACGTATCTAGAACAGCGTCAGAAATACGATCAGAAACCTTGTCGGGATGCCCTTCTGAAACAGATTCGCTAGTAAAATAATAGAGGCCCTTTGGCAATTTCATACCCTCCTGTATGGGTTACAACACAATTGATAAACACGTCATAAAAGGTCTAATTAGGCTGCAAAGGCAACCGAGGCGACCTATCACGAAACAGCAATCGGCAACCATTTGGCTGAGTTTTGTGGCAATTTCTCCTACCAGTCAAGGGTGGTGAGAAGGAAATTAGAGGAACAACGGCAACGCCAATTGAAATAAGCCAATTTTTAAAAATCATGTTATTCAGTTTCAAATGTAAAGGACACGATTAATAGTA
>PBOV01000068.1 GCA_002724505.1 Rhodospirillaceae bacterium
TCATGGCCTTTGTGGTCGTCATGGCCTTTGTGGTCGTCATGGCCTTTGTGGCCGGCATGGCCTGATTTAGACTTAAATTTGAAATCTTCCTTGTTGCGAAAGTTAAGTCTTGTAAGACCTTCCGTTGTCGAGAGACTAACAATAGTTGCCCGTTTACCAATTGTTGCAAGTGGTTTGATTAAAAAGCTCTCTAATTCATCACTAATCCAAAAGATAACTTGAGCATTACGTAGCTTTTTTGCGTCAGAGGGGCGCAAACTGAAACCGTGAGGAGTTGCTCTTCCCTTTATGATTAGATAAGGGTCGCTGACCCCGTTCGTTATTGTGGCCACCAGCGAATGGATTGGCTTGATTGAAACGACTATATTGGCGGCTTCTACCTTAGAGGTTATTCCTCCCAATAGTGCGGCGGATATAATCCAAAAAAAGATTGTTTTTTTCAAAAAGCCTAACATTGTTTGCTCTTACTCTGATTCCACTTGGCTGGGTTTTTAACATAATTGTTATATTATAACATCAAAAATTTTGTGTTCCACCAAAAGATTCTTGTGTGCCAAAAATAGAAATAATCTTTCTTTTTTACAAAAAAAGACCATTCTGCTAAGTCTTTTACTCTATTTTTTCTTTTAACACCTCGTAAATAGGGGCGCTGTATTTATGGCTTGGAAAATTTTTGGAACCCGTGCCAAAAGGCTTGAAGACCCCTCATTACTGCGGGGTAAGGCCAATTTTATTGATGATATTCAACTTCCTGCAATGCTGCAGGCCGCTTTTGTCCGCAGCCCATTTGCGCATGCTGGCGTAAATGGAATTAATACTGAAGCTGCGTTGGCTTATCCGGGTGTTCACGCTGTGCTAACAATGGATGATATTCGTCCTCATCTAATAAATGAGCGTTTAGTCGTCGGTATGCCAAGCCCTTCCTATAAACAAAATCGCGATCGTCCGGCCCTCGCATATGATGAAGTGACTTATGTTGGTGAGCCTGTCGCCGTTTTAGTCGCGGAGAACAGGTACATCGCAGAAGATGCCGCGACGAGGGTTGATGTTGATTATGATCCACTACCTGCCTCTGCAGATTGCCGAGATGCAATGGCGCCGGGAGCCCCCGTCGCCCATCGGGATGCAGACCATAATCTACTCGCCGAATTTAATATGGAATATGGCGATGTTAGTGGCGCGTTTGCCGCAGCGACGCATGTATTTGCTGAGTCATTATGGATCCACCGGGGCGGGTCTCATTCGATCGAGTGCCGTGGATGCGTCGCATCCTTTGATTGTGCTGCCGACGAAGTAACGCTTTGGAGCTCGACACAGATGCCCCACTCGTTCAGGACGACCTTTACCGATATGACAGGCCATGACGAAAATCAACTAAGGGTTATAACTCCCGACGTTGGTGGGGGGTTTGGTCCAAAATTGGTGGTGTATCAGGAAGATATTGTCTTAACTCTGGTAACAAGGATGATTAACCGCCCCATCAAATGGGTAGAAGATCGACGCGAGCACTTCGTGGCGACGACCCAAGAACGCGACCAATATTGGGAGGCAGAAATTGCTGTAGATTCTGAAGGCAAGATTTTAGGAATTAAAAGCGATGTTATTCACGACCATGGGGCCTTTACGGCGCGTGGAGTAAATCTACCCTATAACGCGGCGGAAACAATTCCGTTACCCTATGAAGTCCCTGCATTCAGCACGCATGTGCGTCTGGCTCTAACCAACAAAGTCCCGGTAACTCCGGTGCGTGGAGCCGGCCACCCACAGGGGGTCTTTGTGATGGAGCGGTTGATGGATAGGGTGGCTTCAGAACTTGGCATAGAGCGCGATGAAGTGCGCCGCCGCAATCTAATCCCTGGCGACAAGATGCCTTACGAAAAGCCGCTTAAAACGCGAGGTGGGATGCCGGTACTGCTGGATTCAGGCGACTACCCGGTATGCCAACAAAGTGCCTTAGATAAAGCCGACTGGTCTGGTTTCCGCGCGCGTCAGGAAAAAGCGCTTTCAGAAGGCAGGTATATCGGGATCGGTCTTGCTAACTATGTGAAGGGTACCGGTCGCGGGCCGTTTGAATCTGTGACGGTTCGAATTGGACCGTCAGGTAAAATCCATGTTTATACCGGCGGCACCGCAATTGGGCAGGGAACACGGACGATGATGGCGCAGATTGTTGGTGAGAAATTTGGTGGTGATATGGAAAATATCACGGTTACTTCAGGCGATACGGGAACAATCTCTCTTGGAATAGGTACGTCTAATAGCAGGCTCGCCGTGGTGGCTGGCTCTTCGGCACATGTGGCAGCCGAGAAAGTTCGAGAAAAGGCGCTCAAAGTTGCGGCGCATATGTTGGAAGCTTCAGAAGAAGATCTTGAGATTGAAAATGGGGCGATCCACGTTCGTGGTGTTCCCGAGTTAGAAGTAACCTTAGGTCAAGTTGCCCATGCTGTAGCAGGAACCCCCGGATATGCTCTGCCGGGCGGTATAGAACCCGGTATGGAAGCAACGGAACATGTAGTACTTGATAACCTCGCATTTGCCTGCGGCACTGCCGTAGTTGAAGTTGAGGTTGATATTGAGACGGGCGGTGTGGAGGTCCTGAAGTATGTNATATCACATGACAGCGGCACGATTATAAATCCAATGATTGTTGATGGGCAGGTCCAAGGCGGCACGGCCCATGGCATTGGGAACACATTGTTTGAATGGATGGGTTATGACGCAGACGCTAATCCCGTCACAACAAACTTTGCTGAGTACTTGCTGGTTTCGGCCACCGANATGCCTGACATTGAAATTATCCATCATGAGTCACCATCGCCTTTGAATCCGCTAGGTGTAAAAGGTGTTGGTGAATGTGGCGTTGTCCCAGCCCCATCAGCAATTATCTCAGCTGTTGAAAACGCATTAGAACCGTTTCAAATCCATCTGACGCGAGCCCCTTTGATGCCTTCCGATATTATTCAGGCGATTGCTAAGGCAAATAACCAGGATGCTGCATGAGCCTNNGCTTTGATGATATCGGTGATNGGCTNAAGGCATTTCGGCTTGCCTCNGGATTAAGTGCTGATGAAATAGCTAATAGAATTGGTATTTCCCGTACCGCACTTTATCGTTTTGAAAAGGGCGAAGTGGCTAAGATAGATACCCTTGAGAAATTAGCCGATCTTTTAGATGTCTCGGTTCCGACTTTGTTAGGAGTTGGGGTGGAGTACATCCCATCCGCCGTCGCTTTTTTNGAAAGGTTNCGNCAAGTGGAGNANACNGCNGAACATATTGTGGTTCTCGCTGGACCTGTCTCGTTTCTTCTTGCATCNAACGTCTTTGATCAGACCTTGGAGCAATGTTTGATCGAAAGTATACCCGCGGAAGNGGCTGATCGTGATAAAGCGGNAGAACAGGTGCGAGGTCTTCTGCCAATNCTNAAGCGACGCAAAGAAACATATAACAAACGAAAACCAGGCGTTTTGAANNTAATTTCAGGTGCCGAAATTGAGAGGTTNTTGCGCAACGGGCTTGTNGGCAGGCTTGATTTGCCGAGAGANGTTCTNCAAGAGCGTCGGGTGCGTGCTCGCGCGGAAGCCGAACATTTGATNGNAATGATGGAAGAGGAGCCGATCGCTGTTCAGATTGGGATTGTTCCTGGGACACTCCCACACACTAGTTTCCANATCTTTCGGCAGGCTGATCGCAAGGTGCTAGCGTTGAGCCCCTTCCGGTTGGGAGAGCAACCTAANGTCCACGGCGGAATAGCAATGATAACCTCTGCNCCGGAGGCACTTGAACTGCATGAGCGGACAGTAAAGGATCTATGGCGACGCGCCTTGCGAGGTTCGGATGCAGCAAACTTTATGCGCCAATTGATCGNGCGCCAGCCCTACTGATTTTCTCTTATGCCCAGTNATATAATTGAGCGTTCNGAACAAGCCGTCACGCANCATATTGAGGGCAGGATTAGCGAAGCGGAAACCGCCTATCGGGCGATCCTCAATGAACAGCCCGACCATCCGGCAGTATTGCACAACCTCGGTGTTCTGCTTGCTAATTCGGACCGTTTAAATGAAGCAATAAAGGAATTCNAGAAGGCAATCTTACATGACCCTAGCTATGAGCCTGCTCTCTGGAGCGGAGCAAAAGCTTTACAACAGGNGGAACGCTATGAAGAGGCAGCAGAGGGATATAAAAAGGTTATAAATGTTAATCCNGAACATTATGGNGCGCACCTTGCTTTGGGNAAAATATACTTAGCGCTTGGANGACGCGACCGGGCTCTGGACTTTTTNGCTAGAACAATGGACTTGAGACGGGGGGAAAACCGAGCGGGCGAAATTTCTAAATCNCTGACAGCAACCACCCGGATGAAGCTGCGTCACGATATTCAACAATTCTCTTATCTTGCGGCAAATAAACGGGACACTTCGCGTATCAACTCGTTAAAGCGGGCATACGAATACGCTATGAACAAAATTGATTGGCCGGATGACGACAATACCCCGGTAGATATGTCCGCGGAGGAGCTTTCCATGTTTGGGGGCAGCTATAATTATCCAAACTTCATCGCAGATGCCGCGGAGCTTGCTGGAGGAACTGTGAATTCCAAATTGGTTATTGCTGAAATTCTAGATTCCTTTAAGACTAAGACGCCTGGACTGGCATGGTTTGACGGCTTTCTGGAAGGGGACGCTTTGGTCCGTTTGCGTCGCTATTTACTCTGTAGCAGCATCTGGTTTGATTTTTCTCATATTGAAGGGTTTCTAGCGGCTTATCTTGAGGACGGATTAGCCTGTCCACTTGTATTGCAAATTGCTGAGGATACACGAGAAAAATTCCCTGAGATTTTGGGGAATCATCCGCTCGTTCAGGCATGGGCTTTTAAAGGAATAGCTAGCGATAAGCCAATAGATATTCACGCTGACGATGCAGCCATTAGCCTAAATTTTTGGGTAACGCCAGATATCGCCAACTTAAGTCCTGGGCGCGGAGGCTTGGAAGTTTATACAACTTCGCCGCCCGAGGACTGGGCGTTGACGGATTATAATGAGGATAAAATCTTGATTAGGAAGTTCCTAGATGGGCAGGAAGATCAAAAGCAAACTATACCCTATGGAGAAAATCGCGCTGTATTGTTCGACTCAAAACTCTTTCATGGCTCTGATAGACCAAACTTCGCAACTGATTACGAAAGCCACAGAATAAATATTACCATGCTATTTGGGCGGCGATAGTTGTAACCAAACGTACCAAAAATGGAACATGTGTTTATTTTGTTACAAATAGATGCTATAAAAATTTAGTAAGAGAGTTAAAAAGGCAATTCCTATGACAGATTTAACGCCGGAAGAGAATTATTCCGCAAAACCAATCCGGATTGGTGAGGTGGACCCTCATCCGAATAAACCGGCGGGTGAATTCATTTCGATCGTGGTGTCAAACGACTATGTTAATGAAGAGTACCTGAAGATCGTGGTGGACGTGCCCGATCGGGCGCTGATAGCTAGGGCTGGCCAGTTCTTCCACCTTTTATGTCCAACTCCTGATGGTGCTGAGGTCTGGATGCGGCGTCCCATGAGTATTTATCGAGTTGATAAAGAAAATAAGCGGCTCGAATTCTTGTACAAAAAAGAAGGCCGTGGCACTCAGGGGATGGCGATGCTTGAACCGGGTGAAGAGTTTAATATCGTCGGGCCATTGGGCGTGGGCTTTTGGCTTGAAGAGAGCTGGAAGAGTATAGTTGTGTTAGGTCGTGGCGTCGGCTTGGCTACACTAGCACCTTTGTCGCAACTCGCGGCGGAACATAATGTGGATGTCACCGCAATCTTAAGTGCGCGCAATCCAGAAGTCGTTATGTCGCGTGATTTGTTTGAAGGGTTGGGCGCCGAAGTAATTGAAGTCGTCGATACAGACGGCAGCAGCGATGTTGATAATGTGGAACAGATCCTAAAGGGGCTGATTAAGGCGGGTAAGGCCGATGCTTTCTTTACCTGTGGATCAAACCGTTTACTGACCTTGATGAAAGGTCTTGGTAAATCACACGAAATTGGTGGTCAAGTGGCGATGGAACAGAATATGGCCTGTGGCCTAGGCGCTTGTTATATTTGTATGAGGACTTTTGAAGTTAATGGCGAGAAGATACTTCGCCGGGTATGTCGTGAAGGGCCATGTTTTAATATTCAGGAGGCCGTTGGATGGTAGATCTTTCTGTTAAAATTGGGGACGTTACGCTTCAGAACCCTATTATGCCCGCTTCAGGAGCATTCTCGTGGGATTATGGTGATGTTATTGACCTCAACCGTCTTGGTGGTCTGGTTGCAAAAACTATTTGCCGCGAACCACGTTTAGGAAACCCTACACCGCGCATGGCGGAAACTGAAGCTGGGATCATTCAGTCAATCGGCCTGCCCGGTAAAGGCATAGATTATTTTTTAGAAAATATTGTACCGGAATACAATAAATGGGAGCCGCCACTAATCGTTAGCGTTTCTGCTGATACTGCAGAGGATTTTGCGGCAATGACCCGTGACTTAAGCGTTGATGGCGTAGATGTCATAGAAGTTAATATTTCCTGTCCAACCAAAGCACCGAGTGGCGGAAATTTCGCAATGCATTCCGAACATACAAAGATGGTGATGGAGGGTATTCGAGCTGCTACAGATAAGCCGGTATGGGCTAAGCTTTCTCCAAACGCTGGTGATATTGTTTCAATCGCGGTTGCCGCCGAAGAAGCCGGCGCTGACGCCCTAGTACTCTGTAATACCTTCCTTAGCTTGAAGATAAGGACTGACAATTTCCGCCCCGCATTAGGTAATAAGTTTGGCGGCCTGGTCTCGCCCGCTTTGAAGCCCATTGTGATGCGCATGGTCTACCAAGTAGCCCAAGAATGCTCCGTTCCGGTTATTGGTATTGGTGGGGTAACCAAGGCCGAGGACGTAATTGAATACATGCTAGCCGGCGCGTCGGGTGTTGGGATTGGTTATGCTGGTTTTCGTAATCCAACGGCACTGACTACGATTATCGATGATCTCGAGGAATGGTGTGAGGAGCGCGGTATTAAAGACATATCGGAGCTGATTGGGGCCGTCCGCGATGACGATATTGAATGGGACCCTTTAGTTGCTGCCTCACACGGCGTGTGAACACCCCTATTAAATTCCGTCCCCTGGGACGGTACCATCCGGTAAATCATTGATATAATTATATATTTCACCAGGCTTGGTAAACCAAATTCTGTCGACGTCCCTGTGGTTGACGATATGGGTTAGGATGTCCCGGAGACCTGCGAGACGGTAGGGCTGGCCTACGACAAAGGTGTGCAATGCGAGAGAAAAGACCAACGGCTGTTTCTGGCTTTGCCGCATCTGTTCATCAAAATGCCCACAAACCATCTCGGTAAACTGGTTCGCCGTATGACGACGTGATAGTTGTGCCGGGGAGTCGTTGATTTCTATATGATAGGGTATCATTAATAAACGCCCATTACGGGTGCGCATCCAAGTTGGCTGATCGTCGCAAGACCAGTCCATGATGAATTTATATCCAGCCTCCTCCAGCAAGTCGGGCGTGCAGTCACTTTCTGAAATCCACGGTCCCATCCAACCGCCGGGCCCATCACCCTCATATTGTTTGAATGCGTCTGTCGCTGCATTTATTAAAGCGCGTTCTTCCCCTTCCGGATAGTCACCCTGTTGTTCTGAGTTAGTGATCCCATGCCCAATAAATTCATCGGCACGTGCACGAATACGGGCAGGAATTTCCGGTGCGTAATTATAAATAGATGTATTCATTAGGTGACAGGCGGGCAGATCAAACTCTTCTAGCAACTCAAATATTCTCCAGATCCCCACGCGGAGGCCATAATCACGCCAGGCAAAATTCCGAACGTCAGGTTGGGTTCCGGGACTAGTCGGGGTATGTCCCAATCCTTCGCCAAAACTGAAATGCTCAATATTGAGCCCAATATAAAGAGCAAGTCGTTTGTTTTCCGGCCAGGAATAATCAGGACGGTCAATGATTGGCGAATAGTCGTAACGACCGTGCTGTTTTATTTCCATTTCGTATTCTTCTCTAGCTAGTTTCCAATGCAGAATGGCATTGACTAAACTACCTCGCAAGACCGCGTTGCAGTATGTTTGACATATCCTTAACCTATAAAAATGAATGTTGAAATTATCCCTTGTTCCACGACAATGGGGGCGCTCGTCCGTGGAGTGGATCTTGGCCAACCCATTGAGCTCGATTTGGCTGAACGTCTGCTAGCTGCCTGGTATGAAAATGTGCTGCTGGTATTCCAGGATCAGGAAATGGATAACAAACGACTAAAGAATAGTGCCGCATGGCTTGGCGAGACATCTCAAATTTCTATGCCGACTGATCGCCGCGGCGATGATGATATTGAAATTCAAAATGTGTCAAATATTTTGGATGAGGCGGGTGAACCGATTGGAGCGCTTGGTGACGGCGAAATGTGGTTCCATCATGATAATTCATTTACC
>PBOV01000001.1 GCA_002724505.1 Rhodospirillaceae bacterium
ATCGTGCAATATCTCGTGCGCCATAATTTAACCGGCGGGGATCTCCCCAAACCATACCCAAACTTCGGTCATTAGAATCAAGGGAAAGATCAAAAAACCTTGGGTCAGCGCACGTCCGATGAACTATAAAGCCCTCATCGCGTGGTCCTTCGATATTTTTTCGTAACATAAGGAGGCGTTTCTTGGTTCGGTTCGTGATCAGAACAGACCGCCTTTTCTGTGCTTTGCGGATCCTGGAGACGAATTGGGAGTCGAACGGTGGACCATTTTTGGGATTAAAAATATCAAGTGACGGATCGTTGGAGAGTGGATCACTCTCATCGGTAACTGAAGGGTCAATCCACTTAAGTAGAAGTAAGGAACGGCCAGGGTGTGCGCCGAATAATGCGATTCCATCTGCTGCCGGTAAGGTCCCGGAGGAGAGCCGAATAGGATCACCCGCAGGTGTATCTATAATGGTCCGGTTTTCTGCTTCCGCTTGGTATAGTGAGACGGTTGATGCGCCTCCTGAATTACCTAAGAGAATTATTTTTTCAAAGCCTTCCCCACGCAAATATCTAACGCCAGCTCCCACATCGTCGAGAATATGTTCAAAAATTAAATGAGCGTTATCGTTTAAGTACCTGGTATTTAGAGCTAGCAGCGTTATGCCAAACTTTGGCATCTCCTCCATAAGGTAATGATCAAAGAAATTACTAGATGGGTGGACGATTAATGCCGCACATTTGGTGTCCCCCCCACGCCGCAGTGCCCCGTATATCCTAGGCCCACGTTTGGGAATAACGTCAAGCGCGATGAGTTCAGAGTTGGATGTCAAATCCTAAAACCTTTTGTAGAAGTTAAAGTTTTGGATTTTTAACGAAAGAATTTTTAAGTGGGAGAGTTTCATACGCCTAATTTAAGGGCCATCAAAGGGGTGGTCAAACTTTCGGGCCTATCCTCCCCTCCTATTTTCCAGCCAGTTTTTTTAAATCCCGAAGAACGGGCATGTCTTTGAGGTCCTTCTCATCAAGAAGATCCCAATTAATGCCATTAGGTGATGGGTATGGGGTTGCTATCTCAATGGTTTCATCGGGTGTGACAACAAGTGATAGAGGCAAATCAATATCGTCTCGGGGGAAGTCATCAACGACTGAAAGCTGATGTACTGTCGTTGCGACAGGTACAGGGTCGTGGCCAAGTTCGCTCAAAATTGCAAACTCGATGTCACTATAGCCCTCGCCTTTGCCACACCTTTTTCCGGTCCGTGTTACAGCCACAGAACCAGCTATGATGGCGTCGACCTGCGGTATAGTTTCTAACGGAATTTCTTCCGCCCATTCTTCGGATGTTGAAAGAGCCGTAGCTTTGGCAAAATTTTCAGCGCCGATGTATGCCGGGTCAAATTTTTTGAATCCAGCTTTTAACCTGGGTGTCGGCATGAAGTACGTAATACCACGCCTGAGGGCTTCCATTCGCGCCGACCTTTGTGGTGAATCTGGATTAATTTTTAGGTATTTTGCGTTTTTCCAGGGCTCTACTTCAAATAACCTCGCTGTAGCGGCTTCGGCACGTTTGAAATTGGGGATACGACCGTGAATTGGAAAAGGAAAACGTGCCTGCCTTTGCTCCTTGAGGGTGTCCCAGACATGCTGGCGTGCCATTTCTTTGGATTTGAAATGGAGCTTCACCTTTCCGCCTTACCAGTGATAAAAAGGGCAAAACCATATGATAAAGCGACTTCTTCCAAACGATCAAATCGTCCGGAGGCGCCGCCGTGCCCCGCCTCCATATTGATCCAGCAAAGGATTTTGGTGTCACTGGTGTTGTGATGCCTCAGTTTTGCCGCCCATTTTACCGGTTCCCAATAGGTGACGCGTGGATCGGTTAAACCACCTGTGGCGAGTACATGAGGGTAGTCCTGATCGATAATATTGGTGTAGGGACAGTATGAAACCATATTCTTGAAGGCACCTTCATCACTAATCGGATTACCCCATTCCACCCATTCTGGTGGGGTGAGGGGGAGAGTTCTATCGGACATTGTATTGATCACGTCTACGAATGGAACCTCTCCTAGAATTCCTTTAAAAAGATCAGGTCGCATATTGGCAACCGCGCCCATAAGCATCCCTCCCGCCGACCGCCCCTGACCGACGATATTACCCTTGGCGGTATAGTTTTTCGTAATCAAATATTCAGCGGCAGTAATAAAATCAAGGAAGGTGTTCTCCTTTTTTTTGAGTTTTCCATTAAGGTACCAACTATAGCCGCCATCAGTGCCTCCTCGAATATGGGCGATGGCATAGATCATTCCTCGATCTACTAGGCTAAAGACATTGGGTGAGAAGGCGGCTGGCATGGCGTAGCCGTAGGCTCCATAGCCATATAGTAGCATAGCTGCTGATCCGTCAATTGGCGTATCTTTGTGATAAAGGATTGTCACTGGGATCTCGGCGCCATCCCGGCTGGGGGCCATTATCCGACGGCAGACATATTTTTCTGGATCGTGGCCGGAAGGGACTTCCTGTTCTTTGCGTAAAATTCGTTGACGAGTTGCCATGTCGTAATCGTAAATCTGTTGCGGTGTCTTTGGAGATGAATAGGCAAAGCGTATCACTGTGGTTGAATATTCATATCCAGGATTAAGAGTAAGATCGTAGGCCTCCTCGTCGAAGCTGATTGTATGTTCTTCATTGGTAAGAAGATCACGGATTACAATACGAGGTAAGGCGGCCTCTCGCTCGAGACGAACTAAAAACTTTTTGAAAAGGAGAGTTGATCGGATCAAGCAACCTGGACGATGTGGAACAATGTCGGACCAGTTCTCGGCAGTTAAATTGTCAATTGGGGCCTCGGAGATCTTAAAATCAACCGCGCCATCAATATTGGTTCGAATAAAGAATTTATTTCCGTGATCGCAAATGTCGTAACTTATACCTGTGTTCCTTTTGGATATTAATTGAGGCTCTGCTTCTGGTATTTGAGCATCAATTAACCACACCTCACTAGTGTCGGAATGATCGTGGGCGTTGATCAGAATAAATCGACCGCTCTCTGTTTTGCTCACACCAATAAAAAAACCAGGGTCCGTTTCCTCATAAATTAGCGTGTCCTTGGTTGAGTTTTGGCCAACTTTGTGTCGGTAAATCCTATTAGGACGATGATTGTCATCCAGAACTGTATAAAGCAGCATTTTACCATCGGCGGAAAACACCATGTCACCTTGAGCGTTTTCTATAAGGTCAGGGAGGGTGGTTCTATTTTTTAAATCGCGAATTTCAATGGTGTAATATTCAGAGCCCTTACGATCTATCGCTGCGGCAAGAAGACAATGGTCGGGGCTGTGCACCGCGCCGCCGATTGAGAAGAATTTCTCACCCTCGGCCTCTTTATTGCCATCGATTAAAATTTGTTCGTCGACCGCGACATCAGCGTTACGCGGCCGCCTACAAAGTACTGGATACTGCCCCCCCATTGTATAACGCCGGTAATAGGCCCAATCCCCATCATTTTTGGGAACTGAAAAATCATCCTCTTTGATCCTTGCCTTTAGCTCTTCAGCAAGCTCCTCTCGAAGGGAATCAATCGGCTTCAAATAAGAACTCGTGTAAGAATTTTCAGTTTCGAGATGTTTTCGAATACCTTGATCAAGCGTTTCTGGTGAACGCATAACTTGCTGCCAATTGGGATCGCGGAGCCAGGAGTATGGATCATTCAGGGTGCAGTCAAACCGCTTTGTTATATCATCGCGGCGGTCCGCCGTAGGGACGAAAGTGTTTTTATCAGAGGGTATCAAGTAAGTTTTCCGTTACGCGGGCCAACGCATTTTGTCATGACCCTGAACAATCGAGTACCCATTTAAAATTGGATTTTTCAAAATCACACTCACAATTGTTGGCTTAATTCATGTTTTTCTCGCAAATGCTAAGTATCTATAGAAAAAGCTGGATCTCGACTTGAGCAGTAAAAGCCGCGGCCATTCTATCCTCTGCCCTGCTTGCCTTCTCCGCCAATTAAGATAAAAGCCATGGTACAATATTCATTCGATTTATTGACCCATGCATGGTTTGTTCCGCGTTGGACCATAACATCTCCAGCCTTCATAACGACTTCCGAATCATCGAGATACATAGTCATTTCTCCCTTTAGACATAAAGCGTAATCGACCGTGTCGGTTTGATGCATAAAGGAATGCTGCTTTGTTTTAGTATCATTTTCGCCGTGCTGTAGCGCTCCATCGGCACCATATTCTTGGAATGCCTTTTTTGCCGTTTCCTCATCGACTTGTCCAACCTGAGATTCAGGTGGAAATTCTATTAAGCGAAAAGTGGTTCCAGTTTTTGGCGGCGGCAAGGGAAGGTCAACGCTGGTGGCTTCTGTTGGTTCGTCAAAGTTTGCAGGGGTTGTCTGAGTAGTCCACATATTATGAAAAATTACGCCGGGACGATTAGGAGTGGTTTTAACACCCGGGGTCGGACCATCCTCGATTATTACGGCTGTGCCACGCTCGTCGTGGCCTGTGACAATTCGGCGAATACCAACTGGTTGTTTGTCGCTCATTTTTATCTCTTTCCCTATAGGCTGTTAAGAAAACCGGTGAGCGCTGAATTGAAGTTATCAGCGTTTTCCATATTTGCGATATGACCGGCATCCGGGACAACGTGCATTTTTGTTCCCGGCAGCATATCTAATAAAGGCGCCATTTCATGCGGGCCGGCAGCAGGGTCTTCCGCACCAGAAATAAATAGAGTCGGTGACTTAATTTTCTCGATGCGGCCATGATAATTAATAGTTTTGAGGGCTCCAGAGCATCCGAGAAAACCATCTAATTTTGTACTGCTTATCATGTTGGTAATTTTTTTCATGGTGACGGCATTTTGTGGGTCATTGGCAAATTTGTCCGTGAACCAACGTGTAGCGGTGGGTTGAGCCATGCCCTCCATGCCTCCTTCTTTTGCCATTGCCTGACGTTCGTTCCAAGCTTGTATAAATCCATCAGGAGAATGATGCGGTAGATCACACCCAATATAGGCTGTGAGTCGTTCATCATGGTCGATCCCAATGCCCAGGCCCGTTGTACCACCCATGGAAAGGCCGCATAAAACGCTGCGTTTTACTCCGAGAACATCCCATAAAGAGATTAGATCCTGGACTAGAAGATCGAAGGTGTAAGGTGGTTTTGTAGCATCGGTGCTACCATGGCCGCGTTGGTCATAGCGTAGGACACGCCAGTCATTTGATAGCAGCGCTGTTTGCTCGTCCCACATGGTTAGGTTGGTCGCGAGTGAATTTGAAAAAGTGATCCAGGGGGCGCCGTCGGGGCCATCGATCTGGTAATTAAAATTTATTCCGTTAGCCGCGACTATTGGCATATTTTATCCCTCCCCATCGGTTTCACGAGATTTTTTTTAAACTAATTTGATACGAGTTTTGGGCGACTGGGTCAATTGGGGCAGGCGATAGAATTTGTCGTGATCTATGCTGTTATCGTCTCATATTCTATGATCAAGGAGAGAAATAACAATAGGGGGTTATGATGCCAAGAGAAAAAATGAGTAAGAAGTTTCGTCGGCTTTTGGCGGATAAAGAGGTGATTGTTAAACCGGGCGCGCATAATGCTTTGAGTGCGAAGATTATTGAAGCAGCCGGATTTCAATCCTGCGGTGTGTCCGGCTATGCCGTTTCAGCAACATTATTGGGGAAGCCAGATGTCGGATTGGTAACTCTAGATGAGATGGTAATGATGTCGCGCTATATCGCGAGCGCAGTAAATATCCCTGCAATAGCAGACGCCGATACGGGGTATGGAAACGCAATAAACGTTATCAGGACTGTTGAAGACTTCATTCGATCAGGTGTTGCCGGTATTCATATTGAAGACCAAGTCGCACCAAAGCGTTGTGGCCATGTAGCCGGAAAACAAATAATTCCCATTGAGGAGGCGTCTGGAAAATTTCGTGCTGCGGCGAAGATTAGAGATGAGCTTGATCCTGACTTTGTTTTGATCGCAAGAACTGACGCTCGGGGTGTCGCAGGTGGTTCTGTCCAAGCCGTCATTGAACGATCCCAGGCTTATATCGACGCGGGCGTAGATATGATTTTTCCTGAAGGGCTGACTAGCAAAAAGGAAATTGCGGAGGTTTGTGAAAAAGTTAAAGCTCCCATTCATTATAATCGTACCGGGGTTTCACCAATGCTAACTTTAGATGAACTTAATGAGATGGGCATAGCTATGGTAAGTTTTGCAACGGGGGCCTTGCGGAGTGGAGCAAGGGCCATGTGGGACTTCATGCATGAATTTAAAAAGAACGATGTTGCTTGCCAAACAGCATTTTTGGATAAAGTCAAAGATCATCCCGTAGGGGATATTCATGCTTTTATGGGATTTGATAAAATTAGAGAACTTGAGGAAGAGTTTTTACCAACAGAAAGTATTATGGCAAAATACGAGGGGTCTGTCGGATTTATGCCAACAATCAAGCTTTAGGGGGCTGCCAAAATGGGTATGACAGCAATTGAAAAAATTCTTGCGAAAAACTCTGGGATGGATGTCGTAAAACCTGGTGATCTTGTGGTTGTTAAAGTTGGTACCGCAGTCCTTTATGACAATAACTTCGCTCCATCCATTTGGCGCGATATTTTGAAGGTCCATAATCCTGAAAACATTGTCGTAGTATTTGATCATCGTGTTCCTGCAAAGGATATAATTAGCGCGACAGCACAGCAGACCGGACGTAATTTTGTTAAAAAATTTGACATCCAACGCTTCCATGATGTTGGAGCAAAACAAGGTATTAGCCATGTCCTAGTTGCCGACTACGGCTATGCCCTGCCTGGATCTGTTTTGGTTTGTGGCGACTCACATACCTGTAGTGCTGGTGTTTTCAATTGTGCAGCGCGGGGAACAGGTGCCCCAGACATGTTCTACGCAGTTACCAAAGGCGAAACTTGGTTTCGGGTGGGAGAGACTATTCGTTATGACTTTCAGGGTTTGCTTCCGCCAGCGGTGTCGATGAAGGATGTGTTTTTACATATCGCTGACACTTATGGTTCGCACGCCAATCTTAATGTTGAATTTGGGGGCACTGCGTTGCCAGAACTTTCTATCAATGCCCGTCGGACAATGACAACGATGTGTGCGGAGTTATCGGCGGAGTTCGCAACTTTTGAACCGGACCAGGTGATGCTGGATTATGTTAGAGAGAGAAATCCCACATCATTTGAAGAACAATACCCAGATGAAGACGCAATATACCTAGACCGTCGAACCATTAATCTCGATGAGATTGAACCGTTGGTCGCCTTGCCCGATACCGTTCTAAAAAATTCCCAGAAAGTAGGTGAAGTGATAGGAACGCAAATCAATCAAGCATTCATCGGTTCCTGTGCCAATGGCACCCTGGATGACTTTGCGATTGCGGCAGAGATATTAGATGGAAATAAAGTGTCGGCAGATGTGCGGCTTATCATCACCCCAGGCACCCAGAATATTTATTTGGAGGCTTTGCGTCGTGGATATATTGAAACTCTTATTGAGGCAGGAGCAGTCGTGACGAATGCGACATGTGGTGCCTGTGGCGGCGGTCACCTTGGAATTCTTGCTTCAGGCGAAACCTGTATCACTGCAAGCACACGAAATTTTAAGGGGCGGATGGGTGATCCAGACTCTAAGGTATTTATGGGTTCGCCTGCTACAGTGGCGGCTTCCGCAATAAAAGGGAAAATTGCCGATCCCCGCGATTTTCTTAATTAAGGGTAGGTATTATGGAATTTACCGGAAAGACATGGAAGTTCGGTGACAACATCAATACCGACCTTATTCTGCCTGGCAGAGCGCAGCTTTTTACGGAGGCGGAACAGCTTCGTTGTGTCTTTGAAGCGAACCGTCCAGGCTGGGTTGATGAGGTCGCCAAAGGCGATGTTTTGATTGGAGGCTATAATTTTGGGATGGGCTCTTCTCGCCCGGCTGCTCGTTCGCTCCGCAATACAGGTTTGGCCTGTATGGTGGCAGAATCAATCAACGGTTTGTTTTATCGGAATTGTGTCAATTGGGGTTTTCTCGCATTGGAATGCGAGGGTATCTTTAAAGCCTTTAAAGAGGGTGACCAGGCAACAGTCTCTTTTGTAGACTTCACAGTCAAAAACCGCCGGACGGAAGAAATTCTACAGGGGCGGCTAGTGCCTGATGTCTTGTTGACCACAATGAAGGCAGGAGGAGTGTTGCCGTTACTAGAGACTGAAGGGTTGATAGGGTCTGCCAAGTGAAGAGCAAAAATATTAGGAACGAATGGGGGTAGGTATGGCAACATCAGTGATTTCATTACAAGAAGAGGTTTCTCTTCGAGAAAGGGTTTCCGAGGCCGAATGGGAAACGCGTTTGCAGCTCGCGGCGGCGTTTCGTATTTGTTATTCCCGAGGCTGGAATTCTTCAACCGCTAATCACATGACCGCGCGTGTTCCGGATGAACCCGAGCACTTCCTTATGAATGCTGCTGACTTTTCCTGGGATGAAATTACAGCTTCGAACCTTTTAAAACTTGATCATAATGGCAATGTGCTGAGCGATACAGATCGTAAACCGAGGCCGGCAGGACTTAATTTTCATAGCGCAATTCAGCGTGAGATGTCACACATTGATTGTACTTTGCATCTACATCCGATGGCAGGTGTCGTCGTTTCTGCCATGAAAGAGGGGTTGATGTTTTTCGACCAGGGTTCATGCTCTGTCTATGGCCAGGTCTCTTATCATGATTTTGAGGGTATTGCGGAAGAGGCAGACGAGGCGCTGCGTATACTCGCCGATCTTGGTGACAAATACACGATGATCATGCGAAACCATGGTCTTTTAACGATAGGCCGCACTATTGCTGAAGCAATTGCTTATATGGGGCGTCTGGTGCGGGCTTGTGAAACTCAGGAGCGCTTATTGGCGACAAATTCGACGGCGTTGCCGCTATCAAAGGAAGTCTGTGAGTTTACGGTTTCACAATTAGCTGGTCGGTCAGGCAATTTACCGATTGGGGATACTGACTGGCAGGCAGCCTATAGGAGACTAGTGCGGCAGGATAAATCTTTTATGGCTTAGAGGCTTCTATTGATGGGTCTGGGATGATTTCAACAATGACGTTGAGATCTCCGGGGTCAGCGCCACCGAAACCTTCTATACCGAAACCAATGATTTTGATGACTTTGCCATTAATGTGGCCCGGCGGTACATCTACCGCGACACTCAGTCCGGTCATCGTGGTAACGAGTTTGCATATTCCATGACATGCTTCAGATTCTGTGATTTTTAGTTTAGCGGCAACGTCTTGGCCTTTTACCCGCATTGATGTTGCGGCAGCACCCTTAACCCTGCCGAGCCGAGTGCCGGCAACGTCGCCATAAAGGTCGCTAATGCGCTCCCCGGAGGTCTCGTCTATTTCAAAATCGTACCATACACCGCTGTCTTTTCGGTGGACGTTAAAATCTCGCGGCCCTACTTGCCGTCGAGCATTGCGATCATACTCGGCGCGTTTTTTAGCGGTAGCAAGAACGTTGTAGGCTGCAGTTATTTGTTTGAAACGTTCGGAAGCCACCTCATCACCAGTGTTAACGTCAGGGTGCAGATTTTTCGCTAAACTACGATATGCTCGTTTTATTGTATCGAGATCTGCTAGACGATCGACACCAAGAAGTTCGTAAGCGTTCATTTTCTTCTACAACTTCGGCGTTTGCATCGGTGAACAGTCCTCAGAAAAAACTAGCGAAGCATCAGTTATCCTGTTTAGCTCCAATCGAGAAATACCGTCAGCTATTTCTCGAACGATAAAACTATTGTCTCGGACATCTATGACCGCGTGATCTGAATAAATACGGGTAACAACTCCAGTACCTGTAAGCGGGTAGCTGCACTCTTCGAGAAGCTTGGGCTGCCCGTCCCTTGTGCAGTGATCGGTAATAACGAAAACATCTTTTGCGCCGACCGCTAAGTCCATCGCACCACCCACGCCCGGTGGGCGCGAGTTGTCTAAGGTGGCCCAGTTGGCAAGATCACCTTTCTGTGAAACCTGAAATGCACCCAAAACGCAGATATCAATGTGTCCTCCGCGGATCATAGCGAAGGAGTCGGTGTGGTGGGAAATACTGCCACCCTTAATAAGGGTGACGGGCTTTTTGCCAGCATTTATGAGGTCAGGGTTTTCTTCCCCGGGGGCTGGGGTTGGACCCATCCCGAGTAGCCCATTCTCACTATGTATAATCACCTCTCGGTTTTCAGGTACAAAATTGGCAACCATTTCCGGTGCTCCAATCCCAAGATTTACATAGGCACCTTCTGGTATGTCTTGTGCAACGCGCCAGGCGATTTGCTTTCGGTTCAATTTTCCCATTGTTAGGTTGCCTCGATCTCCATCACCCGATCGACAAATATCCCTGGTGTAATGACGTGTTCAGGGTCAATATTCCCTAGTTCAACAAACTTATCGACCTGGACAACCGTTGTTTCGGCTGCCATAGCCATAGTCGGACCGAAACCACGTGCAGATAAGTTATAGGTTAGATTCCCCCAGCGATCCGCTTCTCGTGCTTTGATAAAAGCGAACTCTGCTGTCAGTGGGTATTCTAGAACATAGTTCTCACCGTCAATCATTCGTACCTCTTTGCCTTCAGATAATGGCGTATCCACTGAAGTGCGGGTGTAGAAACCACCAATTCCGGCGCCACCGGCACGCATGCGTTCACTAAGAGTACCTTGCGGGACAACCTCAAGTTCAAGCAGCCCGGCAGAATAAAGTTCCTTGGTAATTTCGGAATTAGATGATGTTGGGAAGGAGCAAATAATCTTTGCAATCCGTTTACCCTTCAGCAGTTGGATTAGACCCCGGTCTCCTTCTCCCGCATTATTTGAGATGATTATGAGGTCGCGGTAGCCGCGTTCCAATACGGCTTCCAGCAGTTCTTGCGGTGCACCCGCAGGCCCAAACCCAGCGGACATAATTGTCGCACCGTCTTTCATCCCTTCTAGTGCGGTATCGAAGTCATAAACTCGCTTATCAATCATAATGGGTTAAATTTTTGTTTGGTTGCGGTTTTCATTAAGCTAATTTTTAACTTTTCAGTTAGCCGTTGCAACTATTCTTCAAGAAAGTTTGCGTAGCCCTGTACCCCAGTATGGTGACAAGGTAATTTGCATGTAATTAATTTAAAGAGGTAGACATGGCTATCCCCCCAAGAAAAGTCGGTTATCCCGACTTTCACGAACATATACAAAAACTTGATGATGCTGGCTTGCTGACCACAATCGATGAGCCGGTAAACAAGGACACTCAACTGCATCCTCTTGTGCGCTGGCAGTTTCGCGGAGGGATACCGGAGGAACAACGTAAGGCGTTTAAATTCACTAATGTTACGGACAGTCTTGGTCGGTCGTATGAAATGCCAGTCGTAGTCGGTGCTTTATCTACTAACGCGAAAATGTACTCGATTGGCATGGGTGTACCAGTTGAAGAAATTGGTAACAAGTGGAACGACGCTATGGCTAACCCAATTGATCCGGTGACGGTCGAGAGAGCGGCATGTCATGAAATAGTAATTGCCGGCGATGATTTGAAAGGGGACGGAAAAGGCCTAGATGGCTTGCCAGTGCCGATTTCCACGCCTGGTTATGATTGCGCCCCTTATTTGACGGCGACTAATGTGACCACACGTAACCCTGAGACTGGGACCCAAAATATGGGAACTTATCGCGCTGGTCTTAAAGCATCAGATCGGATGGCTGTGCGGATGGTGTCGCGCCCGGGCGGGGCGGAGGGACATATGCATTGGGAAATGTATAAAAAGCGTAATGAGAAAATGCCCTGTGCGATTGTCGTTGGGTGTCCTCCAGCGGTTGCCTATATGGGACCACAAAAGTTACCTGTCGGCGTTGAAGAATTATCCGTCGCTGGTGGTGTTGTTGGCGAGCCAATCCGTCAAGTCAAATGTAGGACTATCGATATTATGGTGCCGGCGGAGTCAGAGATTGTATTTGAAGGTCTTATCGATACGGAGTACCTCGAACCCGAGGCGCCGTTTGCCGAAAGTCATGGTCATGTCGCGTTGGAAGATTTTAATACTGCAATGGATGTGACGGCGATCACCATGCGAAAAGACGCAGTCTTTACGTCGATTATCTCCCAGTTGACCCCATCTGAATCCAGCGTGATCAAGCGGGTTGCATATGAGCCGCTTTATATTTCTCATTTGCGCGACGGCTTGGGTATCAAAGGGATAAAAAAGGTTTATCTGCATGAAAACCTTACTAACCTTCGGCGGATTTTATTTGTTCAATTTGAACGGGGTATTCCCTCCACGGAAGTTTGGCGGGCGCTTTATGGGGCGTCTTCTCTCGCAGCGGCGATTGGGAAATATGTAGTCGCTGTTAATGAAGATATTGATCCAAGTAATGGCGATGCTGTGTTCTGGGCGCTGGCCTATCGCGCCAATCCAGCACTTGATGTACAGATATTGAAACATCGGGTTCCGTACGGTCCTCGTGACAAGCGCTCCCATAACGGGGAGGATTCAACGTTGCTTATTGATGCTACTCTAAAATCGGATATGCCACCGATAGCATTACCCAAGAGAGAGTATATGGAAAATGCCGCTAAGCTGTGGGAGGAACTGGAACTTCCGCCGCTGACGCCAGAGTCTCCATGGCATGGATATTCGCTGGGTGACTGGACGGATGAGTGGGATGAAATGGCAAAGCGTGCCGCTGAAGGAAATTATATGGAGAATGGGCGGCGTAGTGCCCAATTGCGCCGAAGCGATGCCTTTCCGAATACCTCAATTCGAGAATTCCCTGGTTATCCGTTTGAGGATAATTAGCCATGTCTGGCATTAGGAAGGGAATTGGAGCTGCGATTCCGCGTATTGAAGATTACCGTCTACTGACAGGAAAAGGACAATATAGCGACGACTTTAGCCACCCTGAACAGGTCTATGCCGTGATGGTGCGCTCACCATATGCCCATGCTCAACTATTTGGTGTGAATATCCATGATGCTGTTCGGATGCCCGGGGTGTTGGCCGTTCTCTCCGGTGCAGACTGGGTGAGTGATGGCCTTAAGCCGATGCCAGCATGGGGAAACCCTAAAGATGTGGAGCTAAAAAATCGAGACGGCTCTGATATATTTTACACCCCACTTTTTCCGGTTGCAGTAAATCGTATTCGGCGTGCTGGAGAAATTATTGCAGTTGTCGTCGCTGAAACCGAGCTACAGGCGAAGGATGCAGCTGAGACTATCGAGATAGATTGTAAATTGCTGAATAGTGTGACGGTGGGCGTAGCAGCGATGACAAAAGGAGCGCCACAACTTTGGGAGGAAGTTCCGAATAATCTGAGTGTGGATGACATTAAGGGTAACGAAAAAGCTTGTGACCTTATCTTCGCGACGGCGCCTCATATCATTGAACTAGAGACCTTTAATCAGCGGGTGACCGGAGTACCCATGGAGCCTCGTGCGGCGCTTGGAGAATATGACGCTAATAAAAATAGTTTTTCACTTGAAGCAGGTGGTCAGGGTGTCATCCGCTTTCGTAATGAATTATCGGCGACGTTTGGAGTAGATGTCTCCCAAATGCGGGTAGTGTCTTGTGATGTTGGCGGTGGATACGGTACTCGCAATCATACATATCCCGAATTTGCACTTGTCCTATGGGCAGCGAAGAGAACCGGGAGGCCAGTCAAATGGGTTTGTGACCGCAGCGAAGCTTTCCTCAGTGATTATGCAGGACGAGACCTCATGATCCGTGCGGCATTAGCAGTTGATCAGAACGGTAAGTTTCTTGCGCTAAAAACGGAAAATATCGCAAATTTGGGGACTCACACAGTTTCCTATGTACCCCTTGCCCGGGGACCAACGGTTTACAATGGCGTCTATGATATACCAGTCGGGTATGCGGTGTCGCAGGGCGTGCTGACCAATACAACGGCGACAGCAAGCTATCGTGGAGCCGGAAGGCCAGAGTCGATGTTTCTAATAGAAAGACTGGTTGACATCGCCGCACGGGAAATCGGCATTGACCGGATATTATTGCGTCAACTTAATATGATCCCAGAAACTGATATTCCTTATACAAATGCATTCGATGTTACCTATGATAGTGGCGTTTTTTCGGAGAGTATGGCGCGCGCTATGGCCCTAGTTGACTGGAACGGGTTTAAATTGCGGCAGCGTGCCGCAAAGAAAGAGGGCCGTCTCATTGGGATTGGCTTGGCCAATTATATCGAAACCGCGACCGGTTACCCCCACGAGCGGGCTGAAATGGAAATTCTCCCAAACGGCCAGGTCGATCTTGTAATTGGGACTCAATCGTCAGGTCAGGGCCATGAGACTTCTTATGCTCAAGTTGTCTCCGAATGGCTTGGGGTTCCCTTCGATAGTATAGTTTTGCGGACGGGTAATACAGATTTCGTTTCGGCGGGCTCCGGGTCGCACTCATCGCGCTCTATGCGCTTAGCAGGTCACCTTTATCGTCAGACAGCGGATGAAATTATTGCTAGGGGAAAAAGGATTGCAGCTTTCACGCTTGAAACGGCGCTTGATGATATTTCCTTCGTCGAAGGAAGCTTTCAAGTTGAGGGAACCGACCGCAGTCTTACTATTTTTGAAGCCGCAGCCGCTGCTGTGAGCGGGACGTTACCCGGTGATTTANCTGGTCCATTGCGATCAGAAGTAGAGATTATGGATTCATTGCCTGCATATCCAAACGGTTGTCACGCTGTTGAAGTTGAGATCGACAAAGATACAGGTGTTGTAAAAATTTTGCGGTATGGCGGTGTTGATGACGTCGGGCGTGTAATTAATCCAATGCTCGTTGATGGGCAAACTCAAGGGGGTATTGTCCAAGGTGTAGGGCAAGCACTCTGTGAAGAATGTGTCTATGATCAGGGGAACGGGCAGCTGCTTGCGGGCTCATTCATGGACTATTGTATGCCGCGAGCGAGTGACGTCCCCTTCTTCAATTTGGAAAATAACGTAGTTCCAGCGACGAATACCTTTCTCGGTGTAAAAGGAGGCGGTGAAGGGGGAACGACAGCGGCCCCGCCCGCGCTAATAAACGCCATTGTCGATGCTTTGTCCGGCTTTGGTGTTGCACACATTGAAATGCCTGCGACGCCAGAAAAAATTTGGCGATTGATCAATAAGGGGACAGGGGTAAATCCAAAGATTTAACGATATAAATTTTGCGTAGTTTTGATTTTGAAATTAAAACCGCGAGTGTATTTTATAGGGATATCGGTCACGTGGTGAGTAAGTAGCTGTTCCCTGGAACACCCTTCTGACTAACGAAAAATATTCAATAAGGGAGATAATCATGGCTAGTAAGATTTTATGTGAAAAAAATGGAGACGCGACACATATTACTATAAAACGCGCGGACTGCGGGGGGCTAGTGAGCGACCCNATGGCGGTTGAGATGGCTCAGATGATTGATGCCGCGAATGATGGNAATTCTAAGTATATAATCTTTCGAAGCGATGGAACCGATTTTTGTCTGGGGCGTGACCCTGAAGGCCGCGAGCCTGGGAGACCCTTGGATGCGTTAGAATCTCGACGCCGGAGCGAGGTTGTATTTAATTTTTATGGTTCATTTAGACGGTCAAAAATACCGGTTGTTGCTGCAGTACAGGGTCGTTCCCTGGGCTTTGGTTGCGCTATTGCATCAGTTTGCGATATCACCATTGCGGCTGAAAGTGCGAGATTTGCCCTCCCCGAAATGGGTCACAATATTATGCCAACCATGGCAATGTCATCATTAGTGGATCGGGTTGGACGAAAGGGAGCGCTTTATTTAACTTATTCGACGGAAGAAATCGACGCACAAACAGCTCTAGCGTATGGCCTTGTCAGTCGAGTGGTTCCAGATGAAAAGTTGAATACACAATTAGAATTAGTATGTGCGGCTATGGACAAAGCCCCAATGCCAGCTGTCCTTTCGGTTAAAGAATATGCGACAAATGCACTGACTATGTCAGTCGAACAGGCTTCAGATTTTGCTCGAAACATGCATTCAGCTGTAAATACATCTAAGGGTATGATGGGAAATTGAACTTAAAAAAAGTTTAAGAAAAAAATTGTACTTGTTCTCACCCCTTTGTTTTTCAAATTTTTAGTCNAAAACCCTGAATTCGCAGATTTGATCCAGATTTTTTATATAATCGAGCTTAGGTTGAGACATTATTGGCCTCCTGTATCGCTTGCCACACGCGTTGGGGCGTCGCTGGCATTTCGATGTCGCGGACCCCTAAATCGTATAGTGAATCCACTACGGCATTGATGATAACCGCGGGAGCCGGNGTGGTGCCGCTCTCTCCACCGGATTTTACGCCAAGCGGATTTTGTTGGCTTAACACTTCGTGAAAGGTAACTGAAAAAAAGGGAACGTCGTCGGCACGCGGAAGAGCGTAATCCATCAAAGATCCAGCATAAGGTTGCGCAGTTACTTCATCAAAGAAACAACGTTCCATCAGTGCCTGGCCAACCCCCTGAACAATTCCTCCATGAATTTGTCCATCAACGATNAGCGGATTGATGACTCGTCCAACATCATCAACCGCAGTGTATCGATCCAGCGTNACGGTNCCGGTTTCTGGGTCAACAATTACCTCACATATATGNCAGCCGTTTGGAAAAACGGCTTCATGCATATTATTTTTAATATCCGCATTAAGTCCGCCGCNGAGATCTGCCGGAAGNTCNCCGCGCTGTGCTTCGCTNGCTAAAGAAAACCAGTCAATCGTTCGGTCGGTGCCNTTTATCTGAAACTTTCCCTCGTCAAACTCAATATCTTCAACTGAAGTCTCAAAGACAAATGCAGCGAGTGCTTTGCCTTTTTNTATAACTTTATTGGACGCGATTATAATGGCGGTACCGGCCATGCGCATTGATCTNCCCGCNTGCGACCCGTTGCCCGCTTTTGCAACATCAGTGCTGCCCTGTTCAATAGATACCCTTTTGAAAGGTACACCAAGCCAGTCTGCTGCNACTTGCGCAAAACTTGTTTCGTGGCCCTGACCGCTTGATTGGGTTCCAACAGCAACCTTTACGCTGTCCGGTAATATAGAAACCCCGGACCACTCCATTGCGGCCCCAGAGGAAGTCTCAATATANGGGGCAATACCAATACCCCGTTTGAGACCGCGAGCCTCTGATTTGGNTCGTCGCAGTTTAAAATTNGCGTAATCAGATTTGTTTAGCGCAATATCCAGNNTCCGTTCAAACTCNCCGCTATCGTATAGCATACCCTGNGGGTTTTGNTATGGAAGTTGTTCNGGGCGTATAAGGTTTTGGCGCCTTAATTTGACGCGATCAATGTTNAGCTCACGCGCNGCTTTATCAATAAGGCGNTCAAGGGCAAANACACACTCGGGACGCCCCGCGCTTCGATAAGGATTGGTTGGTGGTGTGTTACTAACGACTGCCTTTAGCCGTAAGCTTGCCGGACGAATGTCATAGGGGCCTGTGGAAATCCCAGCACCCTTGGCAAGCGGCGCGAAGGAAACCGTATAGCCCCCAGCGTTGCTGGTGTTAATTCCTCGGAGACCAAGAAAACGACCATCTTTATTCAANGCGAGGGACAGTTCACTGATTAGATCTCGGCCTTGTAAATCACTGATCATGCATTCGCTGCGGTCAGCCGTCCATTTGATAGGTCTATTGAGTATTTTGGCGGCATAAAGCAGTAACGGAAACTCTGGGTAGACCCTGTTTCTAGTTCCGTAATTGCCACCGACGTCACCACAGACTACTCGCATTCGTTCGTCCGGAACGCCGACAAGTAGGGCTAACTCGGATCGATGGCGAAGGGCNCCACCGCCGCCGGCAAAGAGAGTGTAGCTATCAGTGTTTTGATCGTAAGCAGCTAGTGCTGCGCGGGGTTCCATCGGNACACCAGTCACTCTTCCAATATTAACCGCGAGATTGATCACGTGATCGCAGGTCTCAAAACCCTTTTTCGTTGCGCTGGGGCTACCCAGGTCACTGTCAACACACAGGTTGCCCTCTAAATCATTCCATAATAGTGCAGCCTGTTCTGCCCTTGCCGTATTGGCATTAGCATCAAGAATTTCATATTCTACGTCGACCGCTTCAGCGGCATCACGCGCTTTTTCAAAACTCTCCGCGACAACCATTACAACTGGTTCCCCTACAAAATGAACGCGGTTGATCGGCAATGGGAATTGGTCGCGTGCATGCGGCAAACCACCTCCTGGGGCAAACAGCGTTGGATCGGTTTTAGAACTCGGTATGGGATTATTTTGTAGTGGCGGTAGGCCGGCGTTNTGCCAATCTTTCCCNGTAAGAATGAGAAGAACTCCNGGCATTCTGTTTGCNTTGGTTTGATCAATTTCTATAATTTTTCCATGTGCATATGGTGAACGAAGAACCGAGGCAAATCCTTGGTTGGGCATATTACGGTCGTCACTNAATNCGCCTTTTCCAGTTAATAGGCGAAGATCTTCATTCCGGATGATTGATTGNCCAATNNTTTTAGACATGGAAATAAACTAAAGAGCAGATTGAANCAGGGCAACCAGGGGTAAATAATATGTCTAACCAAAAAGGGATGCGCTTTCAGNCCTTTGGCCTTAACATCGNNTCNCAAGCTTTAAGGATTTGATTATGGCCACAAAACTTTATCGTAATTCATCTCATTGGGGNGCCTATNTGGCTGAGGTTGAGAACGGCCGTGTGACTGGGGTTAAACCTTTTGAAGAGGACCCAAACCCATCACCGATGTTAGAATCCATCCCGCATTCCGTTCATACCGAGACCCGNGTTATGCAGCCATTTGTTCGGGAGGGCTGGTTAAAAAGTGGNCCTGGNAATGGAGAGGGACGTGGCCGCGAACCTTTCGTACCNGTCAGCTGGGAAAAGGCCTANGACCTCGTTGCTGGAGAAATAAAACGAGTTAAAGAAACTTACGGTAACGACTCAATCCTTGGCGGATCATATGGTTGGTCTAGTGCGGGTACGTTTCATCACGCGCGGATGCTGATACGAAAATTTTTATTCGCNGCAGGTGGCTGTGTTGACCAGTCCTCTAATTACAGCTTTGGCGCTGCGATGGCTTTTGTNCCCCATGTCGCTGGGGATATGCGATCGGTTACTGGCCCACTGACTTCCTGGTCGGCTGTGGAACGACACGCTAAAAATCTTGTTGTTTTTGGGGGGATTAATCCGAAAAACACTCAGGCCGCCCGCGGCGGCAATGTTGCCCATGAATTTCTGCCGTCTATGAAAAAACTTTCGGCGGCAGGTGTGAATGTTATCAATGTTAGCCCTTGTCGCGATGATGCTCCGGAATTCTTAAATCCGGTATGGATAGCAATTCGTCCCAATACCGATACGGCGATGATGTTGGCGCTTGCTCATACGTTGATATTGGAAGATTTACATGATGCGAACTTTCTCGACAACTATTGTGAAGGTTTTGAAAGCGTTAAGCCCTATCTTATGGGGGATACAGATGGGCAGCCAAAAGACGCTAGTTGGGCTTCATCAATAACGGGTATTGACTCCGAGGTATTGCGTAAGCTTGCACGTCAGATGGCATCCGGACGCACGATGATGTCGGCAACTTGGTCATTACAGCGTGGTGACCATGGTGAACAGCCTTTTTGGGCATTGATTTTACTTGCGAGTGTCCTTGGTCAAATTGGATTGCCAGGTGGGGGCTATACCTTTGGTTATGGATCCACTGGTGGTATGGGCAATGCGCCCCCGTTGTTTAGGCCGCCCTCAATGAGTGCTGGCCGTAACCCTACTAATTACGCAATACCGGCTGCCAGGATTGTCGATGCGCTGCTCAAGCCAGGGGAAGTTTTTGACTATAATGGTAAAAAGATTACCTATCCCAATATCAAAATGATCTATTGGGCTGGAGGCAACCCTTTCCATCATCATCAAGACCTTAATAGGTTACGGCTTGGTTGGGAAAGACCGGAAACCGTAATTGTCCATGAGCCATGGTGGACTGCTACCGCCAGGCATGCAGATATTGTTTTGCCGGCGACAACATCATTGGAGCGTAACGACTTTGGGTCGGCTGCGCGCGACCCCTACCTCGTTGTGATGGAAAAAGCGATTGATCCTGTGGGACAGTCGAAGAATGATTTTGATATTTTAGTTGAGTTAGCAAAACGCCTAGGTTGTGAAAAAGAATTTACTGAAGGCCGCGATGAGGACGCTTGGTTACGTTTTTTGTATGAAAGCTGTCGTGACGGCGCAAAAACTAATAAAGCGGCGATGCCAAATTTCGATGAGTTTTGGGAAAAAGGCTGGTTCAAGATTCCCAATCGTGAAGATGAATACACACTCTTTTCTGACTTTCGAGAAGACCCAAAATTAAACAGGCTCAAAACTCGTTCTGGAAGGTTTGAACTGTATTCGAAAAAAATTGAAAAATTTGGCTATGCCGATTGCCCTCCTCATGTAACTTGGATGGAGCCCGCAGAATGGCTAGGGTCAGCAAAAACGAAAGAATATCCCTTGCACCTCATGTCTAGCCAGCCAAAAGATAGGCTTCACAGCCAAATGGATGGTGGTCCAGTAAGTAAGGCTTCTAAGGTTGCTGGCCGGGAACCAGTGGAAATAAATTCATTAGATGCCGTTCAACGTAAAATTAATCCTGGCGATGTTGTCAGAATATTTAATGATAGGGGACAATGTCTTGCTGGCGCTGTCATAAACGACAACATTCGCCCAAATGTTATTCGTCTGTCTGCTGGTGCTTGGTATGACTCCGACAATGGTAAGCCGGGATGTTTAGAAATACACGGTAATCCGAACGTATTGACCAGAGATTATGGAACTTCAAAAATTGGGCAAGCGCCTACATCAACAACGGCTTTAGTGGAGATAGAAAAGTTTGAAGGATCGGCGCCTGATCTAAATATTAGTTCTCCGCCACAACAAGTGAATTTTTAACCAATTTCCTAGGTCAAATGTAACGAATTCAGATAAAAAATAATAGCGCACCCTCTGTAAAGAGGGCGCGCTATTAATTTTATTCTAAAGGTTTTAAGCGCTTAACGTCTTATACAGTAAATTGCGATGAAGACAGCAATTACACCGACCAGACCTGCACCAGAAAATTGAGAGATTAGGCCTATCAAATTGCCCGCAACATCCGAATTAATAAAGATCAATGCCTTGGGAAAAAGGACCTGTAAAACTATACCAAGGCCAATCAAAACCATGGCAAATTCAATTAATTGCTTAAGCCAGCCTCTTACAGTATCAATCACTAGATTCTCTCCTTAGTTTGCTTCAATAATAGTAACGTTTTACATCAGATTTAAAGATGTCTTCAGTTCCCGGAATTAAAATTTTATACTTATTCCAGCTCTCTTAATGGCTAGATTTTGTGTAAATTAATCGTCGTCGAATGGGCGCTGCCTCATAATCAGCCACGCCGCTAATAAAGCCGCGATAATTCCGATAAGCCCTTCCTTTCCGAATGCAGAAGCAATTTGTCCTATATTGCTAATAACATCTATCCCGAAGAAAGAGACGATGCCTGATCCAAAAATAACTTGAAGTACCGTTAGTAGCGCTATCGTGAGTATTCCAAACTCCAATAACGACCGTAAGCTCTTTGTTAAAAAATCCATAACTACCTCTGCTTGTTAAGGCAGGGAGAGCCTATACGTAAAAATGTTGATTTGAAAAGAATATTGTATATCCAGTTTTTATTTTTATTTATTAATGTAATAATTTATTTATTTAGTAAACATTATTTATAAAAGTCTTCGGAAAAAAATTATAGTAATTAAAAAATTCTTTATTTCTACGAATCAGATAAACAAAAAATTTTATATTGTTGGTACAAAAATTTAGGGTTTTTGAAATTAAAAAATCGCAAGTTTTTATCAAACGGCCTTGACTGCGGTTGTTCCTTTAAATTTAATAAGTCATTGAAAAAAAAAAAAAAAATAAACTTTCTTTTTTTAACGTGCTGATAAAACTCAATTAAGTTCGCCTTGAAAATCTAATCTAAGGAAAAAAATTTTATGCTTTACATGTGTTATGGCGTCGATGGAAAAAATGGTGCTGAAAGGCGAAAAACAGCCAGAGATGAGCATTTTGCTTATCTTAAGGCTCACGAAGACATTCTTGTGCTCGGCGGCGCAACTTTGGAGGATGATAGTGAAACTCGTCTCGGAAGCTGCCTGATTATCAATGTTCTTAATAGAGCGGCCGCTGACGCTTTCGCTGATGGTGAGCCGTTGAGGAAAGCAGGGGTGTTTGAATCCTATACGGTTGTAAGGATGCGGCGAGGGCAGTGGAACCCGGATGCGGCACCGGCAAGCGCTGAAGGGGCTTAACGCCAACGTCCTCCGACGAGGCAATAGACCTTAGCTACGGTAAGGCGTCGGCGGAGCTTTCCCCCAACTTTTGGAAAATCGAGTTTATTAACCGAAATCCTGGATCCATCTGCTCCTATGCTTTTAGTGTCAACACCGGCCCGATG
>PBOV01000011.1 GCA_002724505.1 Rhodospirillaceae bacterium
CTATGAAGAGTTCCTAGGATTGGTATGTCGGGCTGCTAATGGCCTTAAGACACTCAAGGTCGAATTTGGATCTCGGATATTATTGTTTGGGACCGATAGCGTTGAATTTCTCGCTATTTGGTTCGGAGCTATCCGCGCTGGAATCGTTCCCGTAGTAGTTTCTGATGCATATAAGTCACCCAATTTGCTCTATTTTTTAAAGGATACAGCAGCTAAATCCTTATTTATTGATATAGAGCAAACCAATAAACTTGCGGAAATTGCCGATGATATGCCATGGACCCTAGAAAATGTAATCGTCCGGGGTCCCAATATTAGTGACGCTCCTGAATCTGGAGATCGTAATACCCTTACCTACGCTGAGATGGTTGAGGGTCAATTTCAAACCTTTATCCCAGTACCACTGCATTACAATGATGTTGCATATATGTTTTATTCTGGTGGTACGACCGGCCCTGCTAAGGGTATTACTCATTTGGCGCATGATTTCTGTCTGGTCCCCGAACGCCACGGCACCTTTATGGAATACGGACCAGATGACATTGTTCATGCCACGTCTAAGAAGTACTTCACCCACGGCATATGGCCGGCGGTTCTCATTCCGTTTTATTTTGGCGCGACGAGCGTTATTTCCCGCCTTCCACCAACAGCAGAAAACGTTGTTAGTATAATCGAGAAAGCTAAACCTAATAAGGTTATTACTGTTCCAACTATTATAAAAAACCTTTTGTTGTATGCTGAACAAGAGAGATTGCCAGATTTTTCATCTCTTGAACTGGTGACATCGGCGTCAGAAAAAATGCCACCAGAAGTATTTGAAAAATTTGAAGAACTCTTTGATCTTGAAATCCACGATTCAATAGGATCATCAGAAATAACGTATGAGTGGATTGCCAATCGTCCGAAAGAATATAGGCGCGGTAGTCTTGGTAAGCCGGTCTTTGGATATGATGTAAAATTAATGGATGATTATGGTAACGAGGTTACCGAGCCAAATACTGATGGCGAAGCATGGATTAGAAGCAGCACGACATGTTTCTTCTACTGGCGGAAACTTGAAAAAAGTCGAGAAACTTTCGTTGGAGAATGGGCTCGTACTGGTGACACATTACGGTTTGATCAAGATGGATTTTTCTGGTTCTCTGGTCGCAGCGACGATGTCTTTAAAGTCAAAGGGCTTTGGGTCTCGCCAATCGAGGTAGAGGCAGCGATCACAGAACATGATGGCGTTTTGGAAGCCGCCGTCGTTTCATATGAAGACCAGAACGGCCTTACAAAGCCGAAGGCCTTTGTAGTTTTGAAACCGGGTGTCGATGTAGATGATGTGTTAGTTTCTGAGCTTAAGGAGAGTGTGCGCAAAATTGGCGGCTACAAAGTGCCGGAAGAAATGGCTTTTGTCGACATGCTGCCGCGAACAACGTTGATGAAAATAGATCGCCGAGCGCTTCGTGAACTCGAGGCGCAAGCCCGGAGAGAATAGTGCAGCAAATCCTTAAGCTTGTGAATAACGGATAATCCCATCGTTACCCCGCGTTTTGCGCAAACGACCTTCCGTAACTAAGTAGTTGGCGTGGGCCATGGCCTCGCCGATAGCGAAGCCAAGCTGATGGCTATCAAGCTGTCGTTTGAATAAAATCGGAATTAATTCCCTAGAGGTTTTAGCGTCTTTACAAGCTTCGAATGCGGCCTCGAGCCTTTCCGCATGATGTTTTCCTAAGGCATCAATCCGTTGATGTAATCCATAGAATGGCTGATCATGTGATGGCAGAATAAGGACATCCTTTGACAAACATCGAAATTTTTCCAAGCTTTCTAGATATAGCCGCAACGGATCTCCATCAGGCTCATTGCACTGAAGGCTAACATTGGTGGATATGCGCGGTAGTACTTGATCACCGGAGATCAGAATGTTGAGCTCTTTGCACCATAGGGCCGCGTGCTCGGGAGAGTGCCCCGCACCGGTGATAACACGCCAACTATGGTCTCCAATGGAAAACTCCTCTGTATCGAGTATACGTCTAAAACTTGTGGGCAATGGCAAAATAATTTTGGAGAAATCGGGCCGAGTTTCGCGATAACCATCTATCCCCGATTTTTCCATGCCGTGTTCAGTATAAAAGGCCATCCTTGCATCGATATCAGCCGTGGGCCCGCCATATCGATTGAGTTGGGCCTGCATCCATTCTGAATAAGTCATCCAGATTGGCGCCTTCCATTTTTTAATTAGCCATCCCGCTAGCGATACATGATCAGGGTGGAAATGAGTTACGATTATGCGTTTTATGGGTTTTCTATCCAATAGACGGGCGAAGATAATTTTCCAAAAATTACGCGTATCGTCAGAGTTGTACCCAGTATCAATTATTGTCCAGCCGTCACCGTCGGCAATTAGCCATAAATTGATATGGTTGAGAACGAAGGGGAGGGGCATCCGGATCCAATAAATGCCAGGTATGACTTNTTTTGTTTCACCATACTCAAGNGGTTGAAAGGGATAGATTGGCTTTCCCGACATTGATTAGCNNATCCCGTCAACTATTTTTCTAATCAATTTTGCCTATTTTANTCCCGATGATCATCAGTATCGGTTTTTGATTTTTCCTCTCCGTTTTCCTTGCTTTGAGGTATTAATTGACCCAAGGCGGCAAAAGGGTTCCCGTCATCTACAGTGACCGGGGGTTTTTTCTCCGTTACCACGTTATCGGCCGTTGTTTCTGGTACAGGTTTAGCTGCCCCGAAAACATCTTCTGCCGTCAGATTTTTTTCCGCAATTCCTCTATCCTTCGCTATCGCTTCTGTATCGCTGGGATTCTGTTCTTCAATTAGTGCTTTTGGCGCTTCAACTGGTTGATTATTTTTAGACTCTTTAGCTTTGCGCTTTTCAGCACGTTCGAAAGCACGGTTAGCCTTTTCAATAGCGGCGGTCAGGTCATCGCGGGCAACTAGTCCCAGCGCGACGGGGTCGCGCGGCTTAATATTGTTTATATTCCAATGAGTTCTGTTACGAACACCGTTAATAGTTGGCTTCGTTGTGCCGACAAGTTTTGAAATCTGTCCGTCCGATAACTGTGGAAAGTTTCGTACGAGCCAAGCAATTGCATCAGGACGATCTTGACGACGGGCAACTGGTGTATAACGCGGCCCTTTAGTGCGGTTCGCTGGGCGCGGCACATTAATCTCAGCGAGAGCTAGCTTCGCCGATGGGTCAGCGCCGCAGCGTTCGATTTCTTCCTTCGTTAGCTGCCCATTGGTTATTGGATCGTAGCCCACCATACCAATAGCAGCTTCACCATCAGCGATACTTTGTACTTCCAGCGGATGTAATCCACAAAATTCCGAAATTTGATCGAAAGTAAGCGCCGTATTTTCAATAAGCCAAACAGCCGTGGCTTTTGGCATAAGGACCTGACTCATGGTCTCTCCTTTGTTTCACAACTTGCGTAAAGACCTCATCGCCAACTTGAAATATGCAAGCCGTAAAGTGGATCGCATACTTTGGAGCGAAATAGCCCTGCGGTTACTGGTTCGGCATATGCCATTAAACAGTTAATACAATTTTACCGATATGCGCGCCGCTGTCCATCAAAGCGTGGGCTTTTGCAGCATCTACTAAAGGAAAACATTCGTATATCAGCGGCTTTACCGTGCCAGACTCAATTAACGGCCATGCTTTGTCACGAAGTTGCTCAGTAATCAATGCTTTTTCTTCAACGGGTCGCGGCCGCAGCGTTGAGCCTGTAAAAATGATCTGTTTAATCATGAGCAAATGAACAGGGATTTGGGCTTTAGTGCCATGCTGTACAGCAATTTGTACTAGTCTGCCTCTCTTTGCGAGCACTTGTAGGTTGCGGGCAACATAATCGCCACCAATTATATCGAGCACAACATCAACTCCCTTTTTATCCGTTTCCTCTTCAATGGCTTTGACGAAATCTGTTTCCTGATAGTTAATGGCCATAGAAGCCCCGATATTCTCGCATGCCCGGCATTTTTGTTCAGAGCCGGCTGTTACGAAAACTTTTGCACCAAAGGCAACGGAAAGTTGAATTGCCGTTGTACCGATCCCACTAGATCCACCGTGAATTAGGATGGTATCGCCAGCTTGGAGCCCCCCACGCGTAAAAATATTGTCCCAAACCGTAAAGAAGGTTTCGGGTATGGCGGCAGCTTCTTTCATGGAAAGCCCTTTGGGGTTTGGCAAACACTGTGAGGCTGGTGCTGCACAATACTCTGCATATCCACCGCCAGGCACCAGCGCACAAACGTTATCGCCAATCGTCCAACCTCTAACGTGGTCTTCGATAGCAACGATTTTTCCGGAAACTTCTAGGCCAGGCGTATCGGGCGCGCCCTTTGGAGGTGGNTACTTACCTTGACGCTGCATTACGTCTGGTCGATTTACGCCCGCNGCGGCGACTTTTATTAAAACCTCGTCTTTCTTCAGTGTAGGAATNGGAATTTGCACTGGAATTAGAACTTCTGGTGGACCTGGTTGTGAGATCTTGATCGCGGTCATTTTTTGAGTCAGATTTTTAGTCATATGCTAAAGCCGATGGTATAGTTGCTGGATACAGGTGAAGGTTTAGTCCCCCCGTTCAAACCTGGGGAGAGGAGGGTGTTAATCATGGATGATGATGAAGATATTGTTAGGCCAAAAGACTGGGTGCAGCGGGATATTGAGAAGTTATCGATTGAACATTTAGAAGATTATATCGTTGAGTTGGAGGCAGAAATCAAACGGGTTAAAGCTGATATAGCAGCAAAACAGTCTCACGCAAATGATGCGGAAAATCTATTTAAGAAATAGTGTTTGCTAAACGATTTATGGCAAAAATTAATGAATTCTATTTATTCCAAACCAAAGTTTTCGAACTTTTTATTGAACTTTGCGACTTGCCCGTCTTGAGTATTAATTCGCTGGGCACCGCCGGTCCATGCCGGGTGACTGTTTGGATCGATATCGAGTTTAAGCGTATCGCCAGGATTTCCCCAGGTTGAACGTGTCTTATAGCTAGTACCGTCGGTCATAACGACGGTGATTTCATGGTATTCAGGGTGGATATCAGTTTTCATCTTTTCCTCCGCAACGGGCGCGCGTTATATATCAGAAATGGTATTAAGAGCAAGCCTTATAATAAGTTGCGGGGATACTACTGCGCGTGCGTTGACTGAGGGGTGTTTCTAATGCTTCTTAGGAGCTTGTTTACTTCAAGGGTTTTATAAAAAATGGCGCGATCTCCTAAGATTGTGAATGAAGCACCAGGGGCAACGGAACGTCCGAGGGGGTCTATCGGGGCGTTACGGGGTATGATCCCCTATTTAAAACCTTATAAGGGGGCAATTGCAGCCTCGTTGGTGGCACTAACAGTAGCTGCGTCCGCCGTTCTCGTAATGGGTGTTGGTCTTCGCTCGCTAGTTGATCATGGTTTCAGTGGCGGAAATGAAGAGCTGCTCGATGATGCCTTGGTCGGGCTGTTAGTGATAATAATGATATTGACGGCTGCAACATATGCACGGTTTTTTCTGGTTTCTTGGATTGGTGAAAAGGTAGTTGCGGATATCCGACGCGACGTCTTTGGGCATGTTCTCAATCTTGACGCAAAGTTTTTCGAAACGACCCGAGTAGGGGAGGTTTTATCCCGTTTAACTACTGACACGACATTATTACAATCCGTCGTCGGATCACAGGTGTCAGTAGCGTTACGGAATTTATTATTATTTCTTGGCGGCACGACGATGCTTTTCATAACAAGCCCGCGCTTGACAGGTTTCGTATTTCTTGTAGTCCCATTAGTTGTCGTCCCTATAATATTTTTCGGACGTCGTGTTCGGCGGCTCTCCCGCGCTAGTCAGGATCGTGTTGCTGACGTTGGGGCCTTTATTGAGGAAACACTAAATGCTGTGAGAATAGTTCAGGCATTTGGTCACGAGAAAATAGATCGGTTAATTTTCGGAAGCCGCGTAACAGAAGCCCTATCAACAGCAATTGGTAGAATTCGAGCGCGAGCATTTTTGACGGCTACTGTAATGATGCTGGTCTTCGGTTCAGTCGGGGTGATTCTTTGGCTAGGTGGTCATGATGTTCTCTCCGGTCGTATTACAGCGGGCGAACTGTCAGCTTTTGTATTTTACGCCATCGTTGTTGCGGGTTCGGTTGGTGCTATTAGTGAAGTGATTGGAGATTTACAGCGCGCTGCAGGAGCCAATGAGCGGCTAATTGAATTGCTGGCTACAGTACCGACGTTGAGGTCCCCCGACAAACCAAAACCGTTACCAGAGGTTACGACTGGCGCAGTGAACTTTGAAAATGTGACTTTTTTCTATCCGTCTCGCCTGGCTATAGCGTCACTTAGTAATTTTACATTAGAAATAAAAGCGGGGGAAACTGTAGCGCTCGTTGGCCCGAGTGGCGCTGGGAAGTCGACAGTCTTCCAATTGTTGCTTCGCTTTTATGACCCTACTGAAGGTTCCGTGAAGTTTGAGGGGCTAAATTTGTGTGATGTTGATCTAGAGTCTTTGCGATCCCGTATGGCAATTGTGCCGCAAGACTCGGTTATCTTTGCAGCGAATGCTTGGGAAAATATAGGTTATGGGCGACCGGGTGCATCTCGGGAAGAAATTCGGGCTGCTGCTGATGCAGCGATGGCAACAGAATTTCTTGATCCACTGCCGGATGGTTTTAATTCTTTTCTTGGCGAAAAGGGAGTTAGGCTTTCCGGGGGGCAGAGGCAACGGATTGCAATAGCAAGGGCTATTCTACGAAATGCGCCACTATTATTGCTCGATGAGGCTACCAGTGCGCTGGATGCAGAGAGTGAACGCAGTGTTCAACAGGCGCTGGATAAGGCGATGGCGAACCGGACAACGTTAGTGATCGCACATCGTTTGGCAACAGTGCTCAAGGCGGACCGGATTGTAGTGATGGATGATGGACGAATTGTCGCCACTGGAACCCACGAAGAACTTATCGCTGAAGGTGGTCTGTATGCTCGGTTGGCGGCCCTACAGTTTGACAAAGAGTAAACCCTCAGGGGCGGAGTACGGTGATTTTTAGTGTTTTTGACGACTTGGAATAGCGGGTATCCCGGTTACCCATGTTTGCGCTGAACGAAACCAACCCTGAGACTTAGGCGGAAGCTGATTACATTGGTTAGTTGTCGGTGTCCGAATTCTTAAAACTTTTGGCTCGTCTCCAATTGAAGTTGAATAAATATGTGTGCCACAATCCGAACAAAATACCTGGGCTCGTTGCCTGCCACTTTCGGCAGTCTTTATATAAGTTTTTGGTTTGCCAGATAATAATATGAACTCTTCTTCCGACACTGGGACGCCAATCCTAAAAGCCCCACCAGAAAATTTTTGACAATCCGTACAATGGCAAATTCCCACTAAATCAGGGTCAGCTTCTGCCTCATAGCTAATGGCACCGCAGTGGCAGCTACCGTCTATTTTCATTTTCTTGAACTCCTAACAATTTCTGAGGGCAAATAACGGAAATAATTTTTCGCTTTTAGATTTTAAAGAGGGTAGGCCCGTGTTAACTTATTCTGATTTTGACAAAGTAGATAATTGGGAGAGTAATGAATGCGTTCATTA
>PBOV01000069.1 GCA_002724505.1 Rhodospirillaceae bacterium
GCTGGGATCTCCTGGTTCCTTATTCCACGTGCACGCAACGGATTTGCATTTTATGCAATTTTTGCTCTCGTAATCACAGCATCTGTCCAACTAGTTGGGGTCTATGTTGTCTTCGCAAGTCTGGTGTTCCCAGCGCTCGCAGTCAGCCAACTACCAAACCATCAAACCTTAACTGGTCTATTTTGCGGCCTGACTTCAGTCTTTATTGGTTTAATGGGGTCGTTAGCACTCGACTTACCCGCCGGACCAATGTTAGTCGCATCCTATGCCGTCATGAGCATCTTGTTTCGTTTTTTTATAAGTCTAAAGGTCAAGCATAACTGATAACCACTATAGGTTGGATCCTCTAAAATCATATAAAACCTGTTGAGGGTCACTTTTGAATACCCTTTTTAAAAGAGGCCAGAGATTTCAATTCTATACGGGCGTTGAAGACTTTAATGATCCAATGTGTTTCCGGCAAACACCTCATCCAACCCAACCTGTCTTGGCGTCAGCCCTTGCTCGAAGGAGTATAGTGCCGCAGCCTCCAACGTTTCGCGATTGGCTTTTACTCCATGCTGCACCAAGGGTTCGCACAGAGCATTATAGGAATCCTTAGAAATAAGACCAGAAGCTCTGTAATAGTCGATATGTTCTAACCGCTGCGCATCGGCCAGCTCGTTTGCGTGATTAAAAGCTTTAAGAATGTTCAACAATAACCAGGGATGCTTCTCCGCTAAAGTCCGTCGTATCACAACCGTATGGTTAATCGGATAAATATTGGTCTTACGGTAATACCGAAGGCTCTCCGCTTCTGGGTCCGAGAATAGAGGACCAAAATTTGGATGTTTAGAAAGGTCAGCGAAACTCCGATCAACAAGATTTGGGTTGGAGAGGTATAGCAATGTCCCGTCCAGTTCCTTATCCAACAACATTTGCCCTATATTTTTTTCAATTGGTATTTGGTTCACTGTCACACCCGGCGGAGGCTTAAACCCCGTAGCACCGCCATGGCTTTTTTCTGGCAAGCGCTCCATGAAAAATTCTATATCGGTTTGGTCTACTCCAAACTCATGTTTCAGGATCCCACGCGACCAGACGGCAGCAGTTTGTTGAAATTCCGGAACGCCGATACGCTTACCACGCATATCCTCTGGTTTTTTAATTCCAGAATCCTTCCGAATCAGAATCCAATTCTGAAAGAAATGATGGGTAGTAAATACCGGTATGCCGACCCAGGTATCGTCTCCTCGAGCAACAGCTTTTATAAGTGAAGAGAATGACATCTCCGAAATATCGAAATCCCCAAATTTAAGCTGACGCCAGAACATTTCTGAAGGATGTAATGGCGTATGAATTAAACGGACCCCGTCCACTTCTACTGAGCCATCTATGATAGGACGGGTTCTTGGATTTACGTCTGTCGCGATACTCAAGTTTAGTTTCACAGAGGCCTCCCATTCATAGATATTTGGTAGTACACTTAGGGGTACCGAATATTAAATCTGAGTTCAACACTGCTCAGAAAACCATTCAACCGCTCAAGAGGTGTGAAGGACCCAATCATTATGGCTCCTCTATATTTTAAGCCAAACGATTTTAGTGAAATTCCTTACGCTGTTTATTCCGATGAGGAAATATACCAGCACGAACAAAAATATCTTTTTCAAGGGAAAGCATGGCATTTCTTAGGGCTAGATATTGAGTTGCCTAATCACGGCGATTACAAAACGATGCCGGTAGGTGACACCTCGGTGATTGTTGTCCGAAATAAAAATGGCGAACTCAACGCGATGGTTAATCGATGCGCCCATCGCGGGAACCTTGTTTGCGTTGAAGATCATGGAAATCTCGACTGCCTAACCTGTGTTTACCATAACTGGACTTATGACCTTGAGGGCAAACTCGCGACCATCGCATTTGAGAAAGGTATTCAGGGACAGGGCGGAATGGCGGAGGATTTTGACAAATCTTGCCACGCCCTTCAGCGCTTGAAAGTTGAGGTATATTGTGGTCTCGTTTTTGGAAGTTTTTCGGAAGAAATTCCATCCCTACCCGAATATTTTGGGCCGGAAATGTGCAAAAATATCCAGAGAGTTCTAGGACGAGATATGGAAATTCTCGGCCGATTTCAGCATGGTTTGGACGGAAATTGGAAACTATATATGGAAAATGTGCGTGATACCTATCACGCAACTCTCCTCCATTCATTTATGACGACATTTCGCCTAAATAGGCTTTCCATGAAGGGTGCTGTTGAGGTTAGCGAAGGCGGACTTCATCACCTTACGTACTCGATCAGGAGCCAGGACAATGACCAAGGGCAGTATAATGCCAAAGAAATTCGGGCCCAAAATGATGAAATTTTTTTAAAGGCCCCCGAACTTTTGGAAAGTTGGCAGGAATTTGATTGTGGAACGACCTTAGCAATCCAAAGTCTGTTTCCTAATTTTTCAATTCAGCAACTTTCTAATGTCATTACTCTGCGGCTAATTGTACCCAAAGGACCACTTAAGAGTGAATTGACTTGGTGGGTTCTCGGGGCTGTCGAAGACACTTCGGAACAACGAGCAATGCGGATCCGTCAATCCAATCTCGTTGGACCAGGGGGCTATATCGCTATGGAAGATGGCGCCGTGGTTGGTTGGGTTAGGCGTGGCGTCGCCGGCGCAGAGGGAAAGAAATCGGTTCTTGCGATGGGAGGCCGTGATATCGAAAGAATATCCGAGAGCCGATGTAACGAACTGGCAGTGCGCGGTTTTTGGAAGGGCTGGCACGGATTGATGGAAAACTAAGCTAATGGAAAATAATAGCACCGCCTCCATCGATACAGACGCTAACCTGCTACAAAAAATCGATACGTTGAACCGACATTATGGAAATACTATCGACGAAGACCAGCTAGAGGAATGGCCCACCTTCTTTACCGATGATGGCCGCTACATGGTCACCACCCGACAAAACCATGAGGCGGGTATGCCAGTCGGACTTATTCTCTGCGAAAACCGAGCAATGATGGAGGACCGAATATCCGCTCTTAGGATCGCCAATTTATTTGAACCACACACTTACCGGCATTTAATTGACGCGCCTGTCATCAAGGAAAAAAGCGGAAACGAATACTCTCTTCAAACTAGTCTCGTATGCTTCCGTACCGTACAAGCATCTGGGCCAGAGATATTTTGCACAGGAAAGTATTTGGACAGGATCATTGACGACGGCGGTATTCTGCGGTTCAAGGAGCGTATCGTAGTGTGTGATTCAGAGCGGATTGATACATTAATCGTGATACCAATCTAAAGGGAACTTAATGGCACCATTTACTATTCAACCTCATGGTAGGCTCAATGACTGGGTAGCCGATGAAAAGGGCTATTTTTCAGATGAAGGGCTAGATTACTTCCTCAATATCAACGCAAGCTATAAAACCGTCGATATTTTGCCAGAAGCCGCTTCTGATGAGCCGGTTAAAGACAATTTACATGGCGCCTTTGAACGTTACGCCGACGGAGGCGGCCGAAAAGGAATAGCAGAAAATGCCGGTGACGTTAGCTGTGCTTGTCACTGGACGGTAAACCAATCCGCCAAACTTAATACCGGAGTAATGTACGGCAAGGCCTATAGTATTTGTGATGCAGCGATCGTCGTTCCGGAAGAATCTGAAATTTTCTTACCGAACGACCTAGCAAACGTCGATGTTGCTGTAGGTTATCATTCCGGCAGTCATTATTCCGCCCAACAGGCTTTGGAGCCTTTTCTAAATTCAGAGGAAATTTGTCTTAAATTTGTTGGGACTAGTTGGTCACGTGTAGATGCCGCGATAGCTCGTAAAATTCCTGCGGTGAATGTCTGGGGACCACAACTTTATCTCATGGAACAAAAGGGATTTCGTCGTATCCTCTCCACTACATTCATGATGGCATTCATGTTCGCTGATGACGCAGATCCCGAAAACGTCGAGAAGTACATGCGAGGGCTCATCCGTGCACAAACTGATATTGATTCTGAACCTGAAAAATATAAAAAATATTTTTTGACAGAAATACCAGACCGCTACGGAAAGGAAGTGGACGTTCGCCGGTTTGGTAATGGCGAACGTGTCGTCCCTCAGCCTTACACCCAAGAAATGTTCGAGCGCACTCAAAGTTGGATGCATGAGCGCAACCTTTTTGATAATGTAAAGCTGGAAGACGGTCTGGCATACGCAGAGGCCGTTCACAGTTAATCTCTAACAAAAAATAGAAACCCCGAACGAATTTCGGACCACAACATGCAAGTGAAGTAGAAGTTTATGCAAGCTCCCGACAGGAAGGTCTGGTCAAAGTTAGTTTTTGACAAATTGTTAGACGCCGGCGTTACCTTGTACAGCTATGTTCCTGATTTCGGTAATACCGAAATCATAAAAATGGCTGATGAACATAATGAAACTCAGACAGTCTTGCTAACGAGCGAAGAAGAGGGCATAGCCATTTGTGCTGGCACTGACCTTGTTGGACAACGAGGCGTTGTTTGTATGCAGTCCTCCGGCGTGGGTAACTGCCCCAATTACCTTAGTCTGGTTAAAGGTGGTAGATTTCCAATGCTAATGATCATCACAATGCGTGGCGATTACGGCGAGGAGAACCACTGGCAGTATCCCATGGGTCAGGCCGTCACACCAATTCTCGAGGCGATGGGTGTCCTTGTTATTAAGGTGGACCGTCAGGACGAACTCGAACACGCCACAGAGGCCGCAATTTCAGCCGCCTTTACCGGGGGACAGGGTGTCGCACTGGTCCTGTCACAGAAATTTCTTGGCGCCAAGGCTTTTTGAAATGAGTACAATAAACCGAAAAGATCTACTCCCAAATATAATACCCGAACCCAGTGATTTTTTAATCGTTTCTGGTCTGGCCGGCGCTTCAAAAGACACCGCAGGTTTGACAGATGACGGTGCAAATCTTTTCACAATGGCCGGAGCAATGGGATCGACAGTTGCTATGGGGCTTGGTGTTGCGCTAGCCGCTCCAAAGGAGTCGATTTTGGCCGTCGCNGGCGATGGCGAATTAATGATGGGTATAGGTTCCCTGGCAACNGTCGCCTCANTGATGCCAGAGAATTATACTATAATATGCATTGANAACGGNATGCATGCCGAAACAGGTGGCCAGCTTGGTCACACATCCCGACGAACCAATCTCGCCGTTATGGCCGACGGGGCTGGCATTCCTTCGATACTCGAAATTAGTTCACCAAACCAATTTTTGGAAGCGGCTAACTTTATAGCCGATGCACCAGGCCCGCGTTTTCTCTGGGCAAGGGTAACGACTGATCCACCAACGGCCTACAAACGGGACTTTAACCTTGCCGTTAGGCGGCAAATCTTCCGTTGCGCGTTTCTTAAAGAAAAACAGGTCTATTAATTATCAGGTTCCCGCCAGGCCTTCTTAAGCGGTGTTTCCCTTTTTGGTGGAGTAAAAATTGCCCGCTCACGGCACCCTTCTGCCGCTTCATCGACAGGCAGCCTAGAATCCCAGTTTTCAGCGACAAACCGACAACCCGTTGTATTATTTGAAGATTCCGAGCCAAGCCAGACAGCCATCGGGCCGATTATTCTGGGATCAAGTCCCTTGCCATCAATGGAACCAGTTGCAAATTTGGTGTCGACCAAGCCGCCTGGACTGAGGGCGTTAAAGGTAACACCAGAGCCAAACATGGCCTCTGCCCAGGCGATAGTAGCCGCTTCAATTGCCGCCTTTGAAGGCCCGTAGGGTGTAATCGCCGAACGATGCATAGAATCGGTCCGCTTGGATATATTAATTACCCTCCCGCAACCGGCCTCTTTGAGATACTTGAAGGCAACATGTGTCATCAAATAAGGGCCAAGAATGTTAGTATCAATAACATCTTTGAAACCGGCAGGATCAACATCAGAGATAGACATTGACCCATCGCCGAAATGCACATAACGACCGGATTTGCCTGCATTGTTAATGAGAATGTGGAGTAATCCAAATTCCTTAACAGCATCTTCGACAACGCGGGTGCAGTCGTCGGCATTCGCCACATCGCCTATCAGAGCCATACCTTTTCCACCTTCCCCTTCAATAGCAGTAAGCACTTCGTTCAGCTCATCTTCTATTTCCGATTTTTGTTCGTCCTGTCCTGGGGCTGCTGTTATTGCAATCCCTGCGGCGCCCTCCTTAGCATAGGCAATAGCCATTTCTCGGCCCAACCCACGCGAACCACCAGTAATTAATGCAAACTTACCGTCGAGAACACCGCTTGGCATTACGATTTCCTTTATTTTTAAGACCCCATATAGCGAGTCTGTTCTCGCATTCCTCCCACTTCTCCGTCAAGCAACCAAGAACCAAACCCGTGACAAAATTCCTAATAATGCTATATCTTTTCAGAATTATATTCCTTTGCCAGAGAAGAACTAAAATATGTCTGATTTATCTGAATTCTTGCTTAAGCGCCGCTCCGTTGTTGTCCGAAACATGGAGGAGCCAGGGCCATCTTCTGATGATCTCGAAAATATTTTGCGCGCTGGAATGCGCGTGCCAGACCATGGACGACTGACACCTTGGCGTTTTATTGTCATTCGTGGTGGCGCACGCGAAAAATTAGGAAAAATCCTTGGTGAAGCCTTTCGCAAAGCTAACCCGGAGTGCATTGATGAACAGGTAGAAATTGAAGAAGAAAGGTTTGCCCGCGCGCCAACGGTGATAGCAGTTATTTCACGAACTAATCCGGAACATAAAATTCCTGAGTGGGAACAAGTCCTATCATCTGGTGCCGCCTGTCAAAACATGCTAACCGCGGCCCTTGGTATGGGGTTTGCTGCTCAGTGGATTACTGAGTGGTACGCCTATAACGAAGACGTCAAAGTCGGTCTCGGACTTAAGCCTTCTGACAAGGTAGCAGGGTTCCTTTATCTGGGCTCAATGACTGAACCACCGACAGATAGGTTGCGGCCTGAATATCAGGAAATTGTGTCTGAATGGACTGGGCCAACGGCCTGATAGTTGCCTTTAGGAGGGAAAGATGGACAACAATCAAATAGAGAAATCTATAGATCAAGACTTTCGTGAGAAGGCTGCTCAATCAGCTAGCAACGACCACCCCGAAGAATATGTCGGAAAGTCTCCGATAAAGGTAAATAAACTCGGCCACATGGTATACGAAGTCACCGACGTTGAACGGACAGCTAAATTCTGGCGCGAAGTTATGGGGTTTGAAGAAACCGATCGCAACGCGATTGGGATGGTATTCTTTCGTTGCGGCGCCGATCATCATGCAATCGGCCTTAAACCAAGCAAGGCCAAGNCTCGAGCCAAAGTTGGAGAGGCTCTAAGAATTGAACATCTCGCTTTGGAAGTCGATAACGCTGACANCCTACTTAAAACCCGNGATTATCTCGAGCAGAACGGAATTCCCGTCGTTTTTCAGGGCCGCAAAGGGGCTGGTGGCAACATGGGACTACACTTCTGTGATCCTGATGGGTTCGAGTTTGAACTCTACTGTGATATGGACCAGATTGANGACGACGGCATGCTGAGGCCGGAAACGCAATTTCATAGGGTAAATTCTTTAGAAGACGCTATAGCAAACCCGTTGCCACCGAAAAAATGGTGAGAGATTAAGTCGCTAAACNTCGGTTTTCTTGCAGNAACGTTAGAACGGCACTATTAAAGGCNGTCGGTCNTTCTAAGTTCGTCATGTGGCCGGCATCTTTAATGATGACCAACTCGGATCCTGNNATCCGCTCCTGCATATACTCACCAACCGTTGGCGGCGTCAGCGGATCCTGATCCCCAAATACCAGGAGAGTCGGAACATCAATATTTTTCAAATTTTCGACACGTGTAAAGGCTGCCGAAGCACGAACAGTCTTTATATAGCTTTCAACATGTAACTCTGCAGCTGCAGCTATCGCGCGTTTCTTTGAATCAGCGGAATGGCCAGGCGCCAATAGNCTCCCGCCACGCTTTTTGGCGAGTTCAGCCGGATTTGCTCNATTTAGGAAGGGTCGGATACGACTTTCAACAAACTCTTCGACCGTTTGGGAACGACTGGCCCGCTCATCGTTCTCATCGTCTCCGGCAAAAGTGTCACATAAAATCAATGTTGCAACGCGATCTGGAAATAAGGCGTAAAAATCCTGGGCAATACGACCTCCCATCGATAAACCGCAAATATGGGCCTTCTTTGTATCAAAATANTTTAAAACACGTTCGAGGTCCTTAGCNAAATCACTAAAGTCGAGATCGCTTTCATAATCGTCTGAACCTCCATAGCCACGCGCATCCCAAGCCACTGTTTTGAAATGCTTAGAAAATTCTGGAAGTTGCAAATGCCAGTTAAGCTTATTACCGCCAATCCCATGCAATAAAACTACTAACGGNCCATCACCAGCGACGTCACAACAGATACGCGGTGTTCCATCNACGTATACCGTTTCCCAAATTTCGTTTTTCATTGGCTTCCCTATTTAAGAATTTCGAGGACTACCTTCCCCTGAATTTTACGGGCACGNATTAAATCGAAAGCGCCTACGACATCTTCCATTGAAAAATGTGCTTGAACTGGCATACCCACCTTACCTTCCACGCATGCATGAAAAATTTCATCTTGAACCCGATGCATCCAATCGACTTCATTGTCGCGGTATTGGCCTCGGTCGACGCCAATAACTGAGATGTTTTTAAGNAATACGTAATTGGTTTTCATGTCGGCNATAACGCCACTAGTAAAGCCAACAACGATCATTCTCCCNCGAAATTTCAAGCACCTTAACGCGCCACTAAAGACCTCTCCGCCGACCACTTCAATTACCACATCAACGCCTTGGCCATCNGTTACTGCATGAACTTGATCACGTANGCTNTCCTTTANATTGCCAACCGAAAGGTCGACAATATGATCTGCGCCATTATCACGGGCGATGCTTTCCTTTGAGGGGGTTGTAAGCCCCGCAATAACCTTGCAGCCTTTTTGTTTCGCAAGTTGCATTGCAGCAATACCGACACTCCCNCTNGCACCTGTNACNAGNACAGTTTCTCCNGACTGNATTGATGCACGATCAATTAAGGCCAGGTAGGAGGTTTGAAATGCGATACCTATTGAGGCGGCNTCATCGAAAGGTATAGCCTCTGGNACTAAATAACATTCATGCTCAGGTGCTATCGCNTGCTCCGCAAAAGTTCCATATTCAACCTGTATCATAACTCTNTCGCCTGGCTTAACTCGGGTTACACCCTCTCCCACTNCCGCAACAATACCTGCCCCTTCNTTACCAGGGACAAACGGGAGATCCGGACGAAATTGATATTTGCCTTGAATNGTCAGCAAATCAGGAAAATTTACAGCGGCAGCGTGGACATTTACCAGAACTTCTCCTGTCCCAGGTGTTGGAGACGGTATTTCCTCCAGAACCAAATCTTCCGGCTGNCCNANTTTATTTAANATTAANCCACGCATTTTAAAANTCCTTNGTGTTCTTTCTCTTTCNTCCCATTAGTATGCAGTCTCACCACNAGGAGCAAGCCATGAAGATNGGNGTCCCCAAGGAAGTCAAAGACCATGAATACCGTGTCGGAATGACCCCGCCNGGTGTTTTTGAACTAANCCGTCTTGGACANGAAGTNATTATTGAAAGTAATGCAGGNCATGCCATCGGCATCGANNACCAANATTACGTGGCGGTNGGCGCNACCATNGCAGCTAANCCTGCAGCCGTTTTTGAAACATCCGATATGATCNTCAAAGTCAAGGAACCCCAAGCATCTGAAATTGCCCTGTTGCGTGAAGGCCAGGTAATTTTTACATACCTCCACCTCGCACCTGATNNAGCACAAACACAAGGCTTACTTGATAGCGGCGCCGTCGCNATNGCATATGAAACCGTNACCGANGANCACGGNGCCTTACCNTTACTNGCGCCAATGAGTGAAGTTGCNGGTCGTATGTCNGTNCAGGCAGGGGCCTCCGGCCTCGAAATTGANCGTGGTGGCCGCGGTGTACTTCTTGGCGGAGTACCAGGGGTTCCACAAGGCAACGTNGTGGTNATTGGCGGTGGTGTCGTNGGNACTAACGCCGCCTTTATAGCCAATGGCATGGGTGCCAGCGTAACCATTATCGACATGTCTCAACGACGCATGGCCGAGCTTGATTTTCAATTCAAAAGTCTTGTCACAACCTTATATTCTACCGCACATAGTATAGAGGAGGCGGTTCTAAAGGCTGACTTAGTGGTAGGAGCTGTCCTCGTTCCAGGTGCCGCTGCCCCAAAATTAGTAACCCGTGATATGATCAAAAAGATGAAAAGAGGTTCAGTCGTTGTCGACGTAGCCATTGATCAAGGCGGATGCATCGAAACAAGCAGACCAACGAGCCATTCCAATCCCTACTATATCGAAGAAGGTGTCGTACATTACTGTGTAACCAATATGCCTGGAGCCGTAGCAAGAACATCGACATTTGCTCTTAATAACGCCACGCTGCCATATATCGTTGCGCTAGCCGAACAGGGCCCTAAAAATGCCATGCTAGCCAATAGCCATTTGCTAGATGGGCTTAACGTATTTCAGGGCAAATTAACCTATAAGGCTATCGCTGAAGAACAAGGAAAGGAGTACACTGAAGCTCGCCGGGCTCTTGGCGCCTAAAAGAAATATGTAAGAAGCCTAGGCCACGATTAAAGGCAAACCAATATAGTTGTCCTTACTATATTGGTTCCGCTCCCACCTCCTTCATAAGTTTTTCGAGTGCCTCATATGGCTGCGCACCAACGACCCCATAGCCACCCGCAACAAACGTGGGAACACCCGTCACTCCATAGGAACGTGACTTGGCCCAATCTTCATCGACGGCCGCACTAAACTCGCCATCTAATAAAATTTTACGAACCACGTCACCATCGAAGCTATTCGTTTCTGCAAGTTTGACCAGGATTTCGATATCGCCGATATTTTTCGCATCAACGAAATAAGCACGGTATAAAGCGTCATGCAAAAGATCGCCATTCTCAATAGTATCTGCCCACTTACCGAGTTCTTGAGCCTTACGGCTATTATATGTGTGGGTCCGTTTGCCGTAAGGTAGTCCTTCGGCATCCATCCGCCCCTTCATTTGACGATACATTTCATCTGGATCAGCGCCACGCCCCGCATAAAGATCCTCCATTGACCGGCCCTCAAGCGGCGTATCCGGATGAAGGGGGAAATGAACCAGTTTCACATTGATATCAAAATTCTTTTTCAGCTTTTCAATACGCACGGTACTGAGAAAACACCACGGTCAAACATAGTCGGTAAAAATTTCTACCTGAACCATATTTCCAGCCATCTTCTTGCTCCTATTTTTAAATCCTATCATTCCCATTTAAAGCAGATGGTCACGACAAAAATTAAACTAATGAGGCACTGAACCACCATCAACAACTACTGTCTGGCCGGTTATAAAGTTTGCCTCTTGAGAAGCTAAAAAGACAATTGTGCCCACCATATCTTCTGGCATCGCACGCCTCTTAAACGCACGGCTATTAGTATTATTGTCAAACCACTCATCGCTCCAATTACCTCCCGAAACAAGCCCGTCACTCATCACGAGACCCGGTGCAATTGCATTTATACAAATATTATCTTCTCCTACTTCCCGCGCCATCGCCTTTGTCATGGCTAAAATCGCACCTTTAGACGATACGTAGTGCAACATCATCGGGGTACCCTTTAATGCCGTTGTTGACGCAACATTTACTATTTTTCCATATTTGGCGGCCCTCATATGTGGTACCACCGCCTTTGAGACCCTCCACACACCTTCAACATTAACTTGCATTACTCTGCCCCATTCGGCATCCGGGATATCCTCGAAATGCTTATGCGAAATGTCAGCAAAAATAGCGGCATTATTAATCAGTGCATCAATTTTTCCATATTCCGCAACCACCCTCGCGACAAGCTCGTCAACGGAAGCGTTATCTGTGACATCACAAGAGATACCAATAGCATTAGCGCCAATACTAGTAATTTCAGCAACTACAGAAGACGTATCAAGAATATCGGCAATCACAACATTGGCACCCTCCGCAGCTAACGCCATAGCATAGGCCGCACCTATGCCTCGCGCGGCACCAGTTACAATCACCGTCGCCCCTCTCAATCTTTCCATAATGTTTTCCTCTATTTTAAGGGTGAGAAGCTCGCAGGGATAAGAACTCTATTTTCTTGTTCAATAATAAGTGGCAACGCTACGTCTAAATATGTTGGCCAATCTGGATGTGAGGCTAAAATTTGTCGCTTTTCCAGACGATCATCAAGTGAGTCGTACCCCCAGATATGAACCACTTTATTTAAACCGCCAACTTCTGTGTGCCAAAACCCTACTAGTCGACCAAGAACCTCTTTTTGTACTGGCAGACCCAATTCTTCATAATTTTTTAAATACTCGACCATTTTACCAGGTTGAATTGTATATATACGTTCTTCGTAAATCATTCTTGTCTCCCTAGATCCACAATTGGCACCGCAAAGCATTTAAACAGGATGAACCACTTTCGAAAAGCGTACCCGCTATATTGGTTTTCAAACTAGCCGCGATACAGTATGACCGGCATAATCGATCTACTTAATTTCCTACCCTCACAGGTCTTTATTTTTGTCAGAAGAATCCGAGAATGCAGCACGCCGTGCCGGTTTGAGTTCAAATGTCTTAGGTGTCATTTGGATGATGGCAGCGGTTTCACTCCTGACAGGTATGTTTGGGATAGCTAAGGTCCTTATGCAGACTATGCCAATAGCAGAAGTCGGCATGTTCAGGTTTCTTACGAGCCTGCTGTTCCTGATACCCTGGTTAGCCACTAATGGCTTAGGTGTCTTAAAAACAGAACGTCCCTTCGCTCACTTCTGGCGCGCTTTCTTTGGCGCCACCTCGCTCCTTGCTGGGATTTATGCTGTTCATCACATGTTGCTTGCAGACGCAACCGTGCTGACATTCACCATCCCTCTTTGGTCGATCATTATGGCAGCAGTTTTTTTGGGAGAACGGATCAGGTTTCGTCGTGCGTTAGCGACCATTATTGGTTTTGGGGGAATTCTTTTAGTCGTCCAGCCGCAAACAGGCATTGAACCTGCGGCACTTGTTGCCTTGCTCGCCGCTATTCTTGCGACCTGTGCCCTAACCACAATGAAAAAACTAACTCGAACTGAACCTTCAAATAGGATTGTATTTTATTTTCTTTTCTATGGTCTGGTCATTCTCGCCATCCCAGCAAGTCTTGATTTTAAAGTCCCGGAGGGCATTGAGTGGGTTTGGCTATTCGGACTAGGGTTTGTCGGGTCCACAGGACAGTATTGTCTAACAAGAGCCTATGCAGCAGGTGAAATGACAATTATAGCACCCCTAGATTATATGAGGATCATAATAGCTACCGGTATTGGGTTTGTTTTCTTTGGCGAAATTCCTGATATCTGGGCTATCTTCGGTGGCGCTATCGTCATTCTGTCATGCGGTTACATTGTCCGTCGTGAGGCGATGCTCAAAAAGTCCTCTGGGCCAGAAAATGGCGGAAACTAATTATTTAAAAGAAGTTGGAATTTTAGCGTTTGGCAATCGGCTTCACCCGCCGTTGCTTAACGCCGGTGTAGGACGAAAGCGGCCTAATTAAACGGTTAGCCGCATTTTGTTCCATGCAATGAGCTGTCCACCCGGTAATTCGGCTCATGACGAAAATTGGCGTATACATATCAATATCGAAACCCATCATATAATAGGCCGGTCCTGCGGGATAATCGAGATTAGGGTATATTTTCTTCTCTTCCGCCATGATTTTTTCTAGAACATCTTCTATTTCAATCCATTTATGATCATTCTTCCATAAAGCGAGATCCTCTAAACAGCCCCGCATAGTTGGCACACGGCTATCACCCCATTTATAAACCCTATGCCCAAATCCCATTACAACCTTTTTAGATCTAAATGCGTCTCTTAACCAGGCTTCTGCCCTATCTGGATGCCCTATTTCCAATAACATATTCATAACAGCCTCATTAGCGCCGCCATGAAGCGGCCCTTTGAGGGCGCCAATACCCGCGGTAACTGAACTATAAATATCAGACATAGTGGAGGTAACGACACGTGTCGCAAAGGTTGAAGCATTAAAACTATGCTCTGCATACAAGATCAAAGAAATATCAAACGCCTTGACCACGCGTCTGGGCGGAACGCGACCAAAACACATATATAAAAAGTTTTCTGAATAGGATAGGTCTGACCTGGGTTCGATACGTCTCTTTCCCTTGCGGAGACGATAGTCGGTCGCAATCATGGTTGGAATTTTGGAGAACAAGTTCATCGACCGCTCCATATCGGCCTCAGCCGGTTCTCCACCCCAGGCAATCTCGGTAGTTCCAAGATAGCTAACGGAGGTGCGGATCGTATCCATCGGATGGGCACGCTTTGGAAACCTCTGAATAACAGCCAAATGATTACGAGATATTTTTCTGCGGCGACGTTCATTTTTTTTAAAATTACTTAATTGATAACGGGTTGGTAGCTCCCCGTACCACAGAAGATAGGCAACCTCTTCAAAGCAACAACGCTCACAAAGTTCTTGAACAGCGTATCCTCGATAGGTTAAGGAGTTCGTCCTCGGCATCACCTGTGAGATAGCGGTCTCGTCAACAACTACACCGTCAAGCCCCTTAAAAATCTTCGTTGTTTTCGCCATACCGCTTATTCCTATTATCTTACCTTAAAGTTAAACACCGACTGATCATAATTATTGTATTCCTCATACCGGATCAGTTCGTAAAGCTCTTTGCGAGTATGCATTTGATCAATCAACCCGTTTTGCGTTCCAGTCTCAGAAATTTCCGCTAGACCGTCGCGTACCGCTCCCATAGCAAGCCGCGTCGTAGTTACTGGATAAATTACTAAATTGTAGCCGAGGTTCTCGAGTTGGCCCGCCGACAACAAGGGGGATTTTCCAAACTCGGTCATGTTTGCCATCATGGGTACGTCAATTGCTTTACGAAAAGCCTCAAACTCCTTTTCTCCTTCCATGGCCTCTGGAAAGATTGCATCGGCGCCAGCATCAACATAGGCCTTAGCTCGATCAATAGCCGCATCCATCCCCTCAGAAGCTCTCGCATCAGTCCGCGCAAATAATACGAAATTTGGGTCAGTTTTTGCATCTGCAGCGGCCATGATTTTTCGTGACATTTCATCAACACTAACCAATGACTTATTATCAAGGTGGCCGCAGCGTTTAGGATTTTCTTGATCTTCTAAATGACACCCAGCTATCCCATATTCTTCTAATTCTTGTATTGTCCGAGCTGCGCTCATGGGCTCGCCAAAGCCAGTATCAATATCGATAATAGTCGGCAATGAGGTGACCCGGGCAATCTGGCGACCCCGTTGCGTTACTTCCGATAATGTAGTGAGGCCAATATCCGGCAGCCCAAGGTCATAAGACAGCGCCGCACCTGAAATATAAACTCCATCAAAACCATGTCGTTCAATTTCCATCGAGACCAAAGGGGCGTATGCCCCCGGAAACTTGAGAATTTTCCCAGAATTCAACCCCGCTCTGAAATCAGCCCTCTTTTCGGTTGCTGGTTTTGTGGTAAACAACATCAAAAAATTCCTTTTTTATCTCGGGTTCCGTTCTCTAACGTAGCTTCGTCGAGAACAACATTTATTTCTTCAATTTCACTCGCTCCTAAATCAGGAAGGCGTTGGACTAGATTAAGAAAACGATCTTGCTCTCCTAAAGATACTAATCCTTCCGTCAAGTTACGAAATTTATGGATATAGTTTTCCCTTGCGAATGGTTTCCCCCCTTTTGAGTGTGCATTAGCCAAAGCCAACTCATCATTGATAACAGATCCATCCTTCATTCGGATCTCAACGCGGCCACCAAAAGCAATTTTATCGGGATCTGACTCATGATAGCGCGCCGTCCATTTCGGATCTTCCGCAGTCTCGATTTTTTGCCACAAACGCACTGTATCTTTCCGTGATGCCCTTTCGGGACGATATGAACGAATGTGGTGCCACTCGCCATCCTGAAGCGCCACCGCAAAAATATACATTATAGAATGATCCAGTGTCTCCCGACTTGCGGAAGGATCCATTTTTTGCGGGTCACCAGCACCCGTTCCGATTACGTAATGGGTATGATGGCTGGTATGGATTACAATACGGTCAATAGCCTCAAAATCGCTAATTTTTTGTTTCATGCGGAAGGCTAAATCAATCAAAGCCTGACTTTGATACTCTGCAGAATGTTCCTTTGTAAACGAGTCAAGAATTGCTCGTTTAGGTTCGCCAACTTCCGGCAAAGGAACTGTATAGGAGGCCTCCGGCCCCGATAACAACCACGCTAACACCCCATCTTCACCTTCGTAAATAGGTGACGGGGCACCCTCACCTCGCATACACCTATCAACTGCTTCTATAGCTAACTTTCCTGCATGAGATGGTGCGAATGCCTTCCAGCTGGAAATTTCCCCTTTACGCGATTGTCGTGTTGAGGTCGTGACGTGCAGCGCCTGTTGGACCGACTGATAAATGATCTCAGCGGGCAATCTTAACATCGCACCTATTCCGGCAGCAGCTGAGGGGCCCAAATGCGCAACATGATCAATCTTGTGCTCATGAAGACATATTGAGCGCACAAGATTAATTTGAATCTCATACGCCGTGACCACGCCATCTAGCAACTCTCGTCCACTTTTTTGCATTTGTTGCGCGACCGCGAGCAGGGGTGGTATATTGTCACCAGGGTGAGCGTAGTCAGCCGCCAAAAAAGTGTCGTGATAGTCCAACTCACGTACCGCTGTCCCGTTTGCCCAGGCCGCCCACTCCGCATCGAATTTTTGTTTATTGGAGATACCAAAAACTGTTGCGCCACTTTCTCGAGGATGTGCGATTGCTTGCGCACGCGCCGCGGCGGGAGGCGAACGGTTAATTGCCGCAATAGCAACTGAGGCGTTATCAATAACCCGGTTGATAACCATATCTACAACCTGGTCTTCAGCCGGAACCGGATCTGCAGCCAACTCTGCTAACTTCCACGCAAGTTGATCTTCCCTTCTTAATTTTTCTTTGGAAGTATAAACTCTAACATTATGATTTTTCATATCTTTATTTGTTTACCTTCTGATCTAATTGCCTCAGATCATACTCCATTCCGTTAAACGATCAACGAGGCCTATTAAAAAGCTTTACCTTCGACATTCCCCGCTATTGCTCCAACGTATCCTCTGTGATGTGATGGTGTTAAATCACGGTTCAGAAAGCCCAGTTTATGATAATTGAAGAACGTATCTATACACTCCATCCCGGAAAGGTTCCGGTGTATATGAAGTATTATCAGGATGAAGGGTTAGCTATTCAGCAAGCAATCCTCGGAAATCTAATAGCCTGGCATTACACTGACTTCGGGCCGCAAAACCAGATAATTCATATGTGGAGTTATGATTCTTACGCCGATCGGGACGAACGTCGAGGAAAACTCGCTGAAAGCCCAGAGTGGAAAGCCTTTTTACCTAAAATTCTTCCACTTATCATTCGACAGGAAAACAAATCACTTATTCCCGCCCCCTGGTCACCCACAGCCCATCCCTGATATAGCCAAAGCTCTTCGTGAATATCAGGTTAACAAAGGTCGAAATTTATATGGGAAACTGAGCATGTACCAAAACTGGAAGGTAAACGTTATACCTTATCTATTGGAAACCTTATAACATTATGACTAACAATATAAATCTGCGCACTGGCGGCCAAATCCTCGTCGATCAACTACGAATTCACGGGGCTGATACCATTTTTTGTGTACCCGGTGAGAGCTACCTGGCTACGCTGGATGCACTCTTTGATTTTCAAAATGAAATAAAGTTGGTTGTCTGCCGGCAGGAAGGTGGCGCGGCCTATATGGCCGAGGCCTATGGCAAGTTAACCGGCAGACCGGGTATCTGCTTTGTGACCCGCGGTCCCGGGGCTACAAATGCGAGTTTAGGTATCCATACGGCGCACCAGGACTCTTCTCCAGTAATTTTATTAGTTGGCCAGGTTGGTCGGGCCATGATGGATCGAGAGGCATTTCAAGAGGTAAATTTTCGTGAGATGTACGCGCCTTTATCAAAATGGGTAACGCAAATAGATGACCCTAACCGAATTCCAGAAGTTNTGAGCCGAGCCTTTCACGTTGCCACCTCAGGACGCCCCGGACCGGTTGTAATTGCCCTTCCTGAGGATATGCAAAAGGAAAAAGCGTCGGCAAATGACGCNTTACGCTATACGCCGATTAATCCCGCCCCNCCGCCGGCGTCTATGGCTCGNCTCGAAAAAATGCTAAAAAACTCTAAGCAACCATTCGTGATCCTTGGNGGNAGCGGCTGGACACAAAGNTCCTGTAGAGATTTTAAGAAATTTATAGAGAACTTTAATTTACCGGTCGGGGCAGCATTTAGGCGCCAGGACTTAATCGATAACAGGCACCCAAATTATGCTGGCGATGTTGGACTTGGTATCAATCCAGCATTAGCCAAACGACTGCAAGATGCAGACTTANTACTTGTTGTTGGAGCTCAAATGACAGAAGTCATTACAGACGGTTATGANCGATTTTCGATACCCTGCCCTAGCCAAACACTAGTGCATGTCGCCGCAGGATCAGATGAGTTAGCCCGCGTTTATAAACCAGAACTGGCAATACATTCGGGAATGGAACACTTTGCTGCTGCTGCAAAATTTCTTTCACCTCCAAAAAAGATTATATGGTCAACCTGGACGAAGGGCGCCCGCTCAGACCAGAACCAGAATATTACTATCCCAAAAATGAAAGGTGATGTGGACCTCGGGTTAATAATTCAGTGGCTAGGAGAACGGCTGCCAGATGATTCTATTATTGCTAATGGAGCTGGTAATTTCTCAAACTGGGTTCATCGATTTTATCCCTACCGAAGTTACCCAACTGAGTTAGCTCCTCAAAGCGGCTCTATGGGTTACGGTGTCCCAGCCGCTGTTGCCGCAAAAATTGTTCATTCCGACCGTATTGTTGTTTCATTTAATGGTGACGGTGATTTTTTAATGTGCGGACAGGAGATCGCGACAGCGCGGCAATACAATTTAGCCATCGTTTTCGTTGTTGTTAATAATGGAACCTACGGAACCATCCGAATGCATCAAGAAAAGTTTTATCCGGGACGGGTCAGTGGCACTGATTTAGTCAACCCAGATTTNGCAGCGCTGGGAAAGGCCTATGGACTAACAGGNGAAATCGTAAAGAAAACAGAACAATTTGCTCCCGCTTTCGAAAGGGCGTTAAACTCTAAAGGTCCTGCGATGATTGAGGTTCGAATCGAACAAGACCAAATTTCACCAAGGGCTACCCTTTCGGGACTGCGTGAGGCTAACGGNAAAGAATAGGGTNATTAGGAGACGACCATGGNNGACGCATGGATTCTAAATACTGATACGGCACCTTCCATCACCATCAAGAAAGTTGGTGTTTTCCTCGGAGCGGAAGTTTCTGGAGTTGACCTGACNAAGCCGTTGGATAAGGACACAGTCATTAAAATCGGCCAGGCACACGCTGAATTTGGTTTGCTGATTTTTCCCGATCAAAAAATTTCATCAGAAGACCTTAAACGCTTCGCGCGTAACTACGGTGAATTAACAGTACACCCCTTCTCAAGCAGCACTGAAGATGCTCCAGAGTTGATTGTCTATGATCAAAAAGAGGGAAANCCGCCGCCGCCCACAGATATCTGGCATACCGATGAAACATTTCGAGAGTGCCCACCAATGGGTACGGTTCTCTGTTCCAAAATAATTCCTGATGTAGGAGGCGATACCGCTTTTATTAGTATGTCTGCAGTCTATGAAGGCCTGTCCGACAAATTACAGATTTTTCTTTCCGGACTGGAAGCAGTCCACGACTTTAAGCCCTTCAANACCCTATTCCCNGAGACACGTGAAGGNATAGAACGATTGCGTAAATTCGAAGATATGTACCCCACTTCAGTTCATCCNATTGTGACAGTTCACCCNCTTACCGGTAAAAANATACTATTNGTGAANCCGCAATTCACAATAAAAATTAAAGGAATGGAAGAAGACGAGAGNAACACGATTCTTAATNTATTGTTCCGCAAAACATATATTNATGAATACCAATATCGCCATACTTGGGAGGAGGATATGGTCTTATTTTGGGACAATAGATGTGTCCAACATTCCGCACTCCATGATTATTATCCTAAGCACAGAAAAATGGAACGCGTAACTATTAGGGGGGAGCGTCCCATCGCCGCAAGCCAGGCGGCTGATTTATCAACA
>PBOV01000070.1 GCA_002724505.1 Rhodospirillaceae bacterium
GCAATTTACGTGTTATCCCGGTCGTAAAAATTACTCCGATTTGAGATTTGAAATGTTAGATGGATAACGGTTCGTCTTATGCGGTTGCTCCAGAATAGCTCGTTAAATTGATATATTCTAAAACAGTACCGTCGGGGTCACGAAAGTAGCATCGAGGCCCATTAACCACCCCCCCTTGACGATCTTCCTCGAAGAAAATCTCTACATCATTGGCACGAAGATTTTCCAGGGCTGAATCAAAGTCCTCACTGTCGAGCATAAAAGAATGATGCACACCGTTGTGGTCATCGAGCTTTGGATTAATTGGCGAATCGTGTTTGCAAAGGATAATGCACATACCTCCTGCATCAAGAAAGGACATATTACCCTGCGGTGTGCTAAAAAGATGCTTGCACCCGACAATGTTTTCATAAAAGTCACGGCTCGCAGCGACATCGCTTACGGGGATACTGAAATGGGCGACACCTTGAAGCTTTGGAGCAGGCATATTAATTCCCCTTGTAGCTGGTGAGGTCAATTATTTCGAGAACGTTGCCATCGGGATCTTCGAAATAAGCTCGTGGTCCATTTACGGCGCCACCTTGACGATCTTCTTCAAAATGAAATTTAATGTCGTCTCGTCTTTGTAGCTCTTTTACTGCGTTTGCATATTCATCGTGTTCGACAATCCAGGCATGGTGGATATCCTGCTCACCAGCCTGGTTAATTGGATGTTGGGTCTTGGTCAGGATTACGCAGTCTCCGCCAGAGTCCATAAATACCATACCGCGTTTATGGTTGACCTGCACGGCTTCCATTCCGAGAACTTCTTCGTAGAATTTTTGGCTCCGCTCGGTGTCTGTTACCGGAATTGTAAAATGCGCAAGTCCTTTGGTCTTTACCAATGCCATTGAAACCTCCCAGTCTCTTATATGACCATATTTTATTTTTGGCGGGATATTCCCGCTATTCATAGATTATTCCGTAGCTTGCAGATTAACGTCGATACCGTTTGTGTTCATGAATTCAATGAGTTCACCGCTTTCAAACATTTCCCTAATTATATCGCAGCCGCCAACGAATTCACCCTTAACATAAAGCTGCGGTATAGTCGGCCAATTACTGAAAGATTTGATTCCTTCGCGCAGCTCCGGATCAGAAAGGACATCAATGCCTTTAAATTTGACCCCCATAACGGTCAATACCTGGACAACTGTGGAAGAAAAACCACACTGAGGAAACACCGGTGTTCCCTTCATGAATAGGACAACGTCGTCGTCAGAAACATTTTGTTTGATACGGTCAAAGGTAGGATTATCACTCATCTTATTAACCTGTTGTTGCTCGCCGCGAGGGCGAAAGGAAAATCGAATCAGGCCGTGTTAGGTTCCGGCGCTGAGGTTTGTAGCGCCAACGCATGTAATTCGCCCCCAACTCGACCCTGTAGGGCCGAGTAAATCAATTGATGCTGTTGAACACGGGTCTTTCCAGTAAAGGCCGAAGAAATAACGGTAGCAGACCAATGATCGCCATCACCGACAAGGTCCTCAAGCTTAACTTCCGCGTCAGGAAGGGCTTCCTTAATCATGCGTTCAATTTCACCGGGGTCCATTGGCATATTTTGGTCCTTCGTCTGATGTGCTTAATGTTTGCTAGGAGGCTGCCATGTAGCGCGGCAGCCACCCTTCATGGGCATCACGCATTGCTTCAATGGATATAGGTGGCTGGCCTTCAACAGTCAATGTCATGCCGCCTGTTTTACCTAAGACAGTTGCCATAACATTTTCTTCTTTGGAACGTGAAAGAACAGCTTCGAGATCAGTAGTGGTAATTAAATAACGTGCCTGGTCTTCACCAAATAGAGTTGCGGAGCTCACTTTGAGGTCGTCGGGCAATGAAATCTCGCAGCCAATATTACCCGCTAGTACCATACTTGTAAGAGCTACTAGCAGTCCGCCGCCTGCAAGGTCATGACAAGCGGAGACTAATTTTTTATTAATAAGAGACCGAACTAGGTCTCCATTCCGTCGTTCTAGTGCTAAATCAACGGGAGGTGGCTTACCGGCTTCAAGTCCGGCAACTTCGCGCAACCACAGCGAGGCGCCAAGGTGACCCTTGGTCTCGCCAATCAAAATAATAGTTTGATTGGCGCTTGGAAAGGCAGTGGTAATCATCAAATCTAAACTATCTATGACCCCAATACCGCCGATGACTGGCGTTGGCAGGATTGCGCTACTATTAGTTTCGTTATAGAGAGAAACGTTACCGGAGACGACGGGAAAGTCGAGTGTTTCGCAGGCTTCCGCCATACCCATTATGCAACTTGCAATTTGTGCCATGATCTCAGGTCTCTCGGGGTTGCCGAAGTTAAGGTTGTCAGTCACTGCAAGAGGCCGGGCACCAACGGCTGTTAAATTACGCCACGCTTCTGCAACTGTTTGCTTGCCCCCTTCTCGAGGATCTGCAAAGCAGTAGCGCGGCGTGCAGTCGGACGTCATAGCTAGACCCTTATTGGTGTCATGAACCCGGACTACTGCGGCATCGCCACCAGGCCGTTGAATTGTATCTGCCATCACCATGTGGTCATACTGTTCCCAAATCCAGCGTTTAGAAGACAGATCTGGACAGCTGATAAGATTTAGAAGGGCCTCCTCAATGGGCGTATCTAACGCAGGAATAGGATCAGGTAATGGGTTTGGCGGCGGCGGTGCGCCTTGCGGTCGGTCATATTCAGGAGCCTCAGATACCAAAGGCGGGACAGGGATGGCAGCCACGACTGAGCCATTTTCTTTCAGAACAAGTTGCTCGTCCTTTGTAACACGCCCTATAATTGCGAAGTCCAGCTCCCATTTTTCGAAAATTTTACGGGCTTCGTCTTCGGCACCGGGTCTAAGGACCATGAGCATGCGTTCTTGACTTTCCGAGAGCATGATCTCATATGTCGTCATTGCCTCTTCGCGGACTGGAACTCGTTCCATATCAAGCTCAATACCAACGTTCCCTTTTGATGACATTTCAACCGAGGAAGACGTCAATCCGGCCGCACCCATATCTTGAATAGCGATAATGGCATCAGTAGCCATTAGCTCGAGACAGGCTTCGATTAGTAGTTTCTCGGTGAAAGGGTCGCCGACCTGAACTGTCGGGCGTTTCTCGTCGGAATCATCATCAAACTCAGCAGAGGCCATGGTAGCACCGTGAATGCCATCGCGCCCAGTCTTTGATCCAACGTATACGACAGCGTTCCCTATACCGGCAGCTGCAGAATAAAAAATCTTTTCAGTATCAGCTAGTCCCACTGTCATTGCATTGACCAAAATATTACCATCGTAAGACGTGTGGAAATCGCATTCACCTCCTACCGTTGGTACGCCAACACAATTGCCGTAGCCGCCGATCCCGGCAACGACACCTGAAATCAAATGGCGAGTCCTAGAATTTCTGGGATGCCCAAAGCGCAGCGCATTAAGATTAGCAATTGGCCTTGCACCCATTGTGAAGACATCACGTAAGATTCCCCCTACACCAGTCGCCGCGCCCTGATAAGGTTCAATAAAAGACGGGTGGTTATGGCTTTCCATTTTGAAGACTGCCGCTTTCCCGTCGCCGATATCGATGACTCCCGCATTTTCTCCTGGCCCTTGTATGACCCAAGGGGCTTCCGTTGGTAACTCACGTAGCCAGCGTTTCGATGATTTATAAGAACAATGCTCTGACCACATGACAGAAAAAATACCGAGTTCGATCATGTTGGGTGTGCGTCCCATGATGTTTAGTACACGGTCGTATTCTTCCTTGGTAAATCCGTGTTCTAAAATAATTTCCGGAGTGATTTCTTTTTCAGTGTCTGCCACTGCTATTTTCCACTCCTATGCCGCGAGGTTATTTGCAAGGGCATCAAACATGCGCTTGCCGTCAAGACCGCCAAGGGCACCGTCTGACATCCGTTCCGGATGTGGCATCATGCCCAGCACATTGCCTCTTTCATTTAGGACGCCAGCAATATTGGCTGCAGATCCATTTGGGTTGGCTTCGTCGGAGGCCTCGCCGGCAGCGTCGCAATAGCGGAAAGCTATTCGTCCGTTGTCTTCAAGTCTTTTTAAGGTGACGTCATCAGAAAAATAATTGCCGTCGTGATGGGCGATGGGAATTCTGACAACGGCGTTATTCTCATAGCCGTCAGTAAAAACTGTTGAGGTGTTTTCTACCCGCAACAAGACGTCTCGGCAGACAAACCGCAAACCGGCATTTCGTAGCAGTGCTCCGGGAAGCAACTCGCTTTCGCAGAGAATTTTAAACCCATTACAGATCCCTAACACTGGTGTGCCAGCCTTAGCCTTGGTGGCAACCTCCCTCATCACCGGCGAGTTCGCGGCCATACTGCCAGCTCGAAGATAATCACCATAAGAGAATCCCCCCGGAACGACGATTAAATCAACCGAAGGAAGGCCGTTGTCTCCATGCCATACCATAACAGGGGGGGCGTCAGTACTAGCGGCTAGCGCGACTTGAACGTCACGGTCACAGTTTGAGCCCGGGAAAACAATGACGGCTGATTTCATAGGTCTAAATCTATCTGGTAGTCCTCGATGACGGTATTTGCCAATAGTTTGCGGCACATTGCCTCTGCAGCCTCACGGGCTTTATCCGGATTATTTTCAGCCACATCAATTTCAATAAACTTGCCTTGGCGGACATTATTTATCCCCGCAAACCCGAGGGACCCTAGTGCGTTGGAAATCGCTTTGCCCTGCGGGTCTAGTACACCATTCTTAAGCGCAACGTGGACGCGTATTTTCACAAAAAATTCCTAATATTTTAGAACGGCACTAAGGGACAGACATATAGCAAGTTTGCAGATTCCCAACAATGCTAAGCCCTAAAAGGTTAAGGCCTAATTCTTCTATAGCTCCACATTAATATATTCTGCCGTTTCTTCTGTATGATCAATAAATCGCCAAACTTTTCGGGAATTAAGAATTTCAGAAGTTTCGAGTGCTATTAGACTGGTTGATAGCGTTCCGAAACCTCGTTCAGTCTCTATAAACATTGCTTCCCCGGACACGGCGCCGTCGGTTCGTTCTGTCGACCCCATTAGTTTTTCCCAATGTTGCCAATCTTGACTATCAGGATCAGGCTGGCGTGTCCCTTGGAAGCGTGGCAAATGGAAAGACGTTCGCATAGAATTTTCGGCGTTCAAGTCCCATGCAGTGAGCATAGAGATACCCTCGGGAATATCAAAAATTTCTACCTTTTTTGCGTGTGGCCCAAGGCTTCGCAGCCACCAGGCATCACGATTGTCAGCTATAAACAAATTAAAACTACGATAGGCAGAAGGATTAATTTCTCCCAAGGCCTCTATGGCATAGGTAGCATCGTTGTGATCAAGCGCTTCGAGGACCAGCTCCCCCCGGCTACGCAAATTATCGTCCGGCCCTAGAGAGTCTTTCCGATTGAGTACCCCTGCAATAACACCTTCATCATTAATGCCCAGCCAAGAGCCCCCTGCTAGTTCATCTTTTCCTGCAACGACGTTGTTACGATCGGGCCAATGACGTCCTGGTGCATGCCACGGACGCTTTTTCATTTCATCGCGGTTGGCACCTAGAACAAGAGGCCAACGGTGATCAGGACGGCGCAGGAAAACAACAGTGCACATGATTTGAGCGTTATGACCGGATCCCGCATCCGAAGCAACCGCTTAGATAGTGAACTCAATCACTAGGCTAAAAGAGGTTGTTTTATAGGTAGAGTTATGAAGACGGGCTGAGATGCGCAGTTGATCTTATTTATTTTCCACAGGGGTTAAGATTGCTTACCTCTCTGCCTGCAATTTTACCAGTAATAAGGCATTCAGATAAATTTGCGCCGGATAAATAAAGAAAGCCAAACGCGCTGCCACACTCCCCCGCCGAGTAAAGCCGAGGAATGGCCTCATTATAAACATTCATTACTTGCTGTTTTGCATTATGAACAGGGCCACCTTGGGTGTTTGATACCACCGGCCACACCTCACCCACGTAGAATGGTGGGGTGTCAATCTTCACCATAGTCCCGGGCGGGCGGCCAAAATCGCTATCCTTACCGGTGTCGTAGTCAGCATTCCATTTATCAAGTGTCTCCTTGATAGAGGGTAGCTCGGTGCCAGTTATTTTAGCTAAATCTTCGAGCGTGTCGGCTTTCTTAATAATCCCCATTTCGACTTCTTTTAAATTATCTTCGCTCCAAGAGAACTTTAGGCCAGGTTGGTTATAAGTTGGGGCTCCGATCTGATACATCTTCCGACCGTTTTCGTCATATATGAAATGGGATGGAATCCGCGGGAAAGTTTGAGTTGCCGTATCATAAAATTCCATTGGGCGATGAGAAGTATCTTGAGTATAGGGCGTGCATTCATTCATATAGCGTCGCCCATTTTGATCGACGAGAATCCAGCACATCGGAACTTCAGCTTTGTCTTCCTCTCCGGGGAACCAGTCGGGTAGACGCTTAACCCTTATTGCCACAGGATATTTAGGATCAGGGTGCTTAAACCCATAGCACCCGTGATAATGCCACATATGCCAAAGGTCAGCGCCTAAATCTTGCGCCATGCGGATTCCGTCACCAGTATTCATCGTTGAGGTCGCTGTCAGCACAGGCGATTTTTCCCAAAACTGCGCCTTCATCTCCTCATTGGCTTCAAATCCGCCGCTACATAGAACAACACCGCGGCGTGCCTTTATATTTATGGTCTTGCCGTCTGGCTTTATAAAATTAGCGCCAATTACTTCCCGGTTAGTGCCAGTGATTAAACGAGTTGCATTCCATTGATAGCGGACGTCAATGGCCCGCTGTTCAATGTTATCTTCCAGCACTCGGAATACGCGCCAGCCATTCGCTGAGGGGCGTGCCATTATATGAGGGTATGTTTCTTCTTGCGTTTCGTGCCCGGGCACATGGGTGATGTTAGAATGATAAAATGTCTCAGTTCCCGGGAGCGGATAGTTCGCTGCTTTGTCTGTTGTCTCAACGGTTGCATTGCTAGTTCGCGCTAGCTCAATAACATCAGCTTCAATCTGAGCCATCCCGTCGGCCAGAGCTTTGGTTACATCGTCTGGGGTGCGTCCGCCATTAGTCTCTTTGAGATAAGCGAATGCCTTTTCTGCATTTCTTGCCCCGCGCATAGCACCACCTGAACATATTGAAATGCCTCCAGGATTTTCAGCCTTTTCTGCGAGTAAGACGGTGGCGCCGTTATCGGCTGCTGTGATCGCCGTCATTGCGCCTGCGAAGCCATAACCGATCACAATTACGTCAAAGGTCTCGTCGTACTTCTGCGGATCGGTAACTGTGTTCATCTGCCTGCCTGCTAAAATCGATTTTATTCATCATAGCTTTTCATTTTAATACTGAAAGGGGGTCATATCCAGTTTTTGGGGAATAAGCTTTTCAATGTTCCCCCGTCTTTATGACGTTTAAGGATGCCAATACCAAGTGCGATACCGCTTGACCTCACTATTACATAACCATTATCGCCGCAGTTCTTAATCTGTTTTGGCAAAAGGATTAGAGTTTTACGGGCGAGATAGTCCATTCGTGAATTGGCCTCTATTTCAATAGCGTTGCGGGTTGCAAAATGTCCAAAAGCTAGTGTCGCCTCGGTGGAGAATTTCGGGATTTTTGCTTTGTCCTTAGTGAGAGTAAGCCCTGAAGCCCGTATACATTTTAGCTCAGACCTTTGGTGATCATTTGAAATTAGTTTTAAACGTCGACCAGACCGGAAAATATGGAGGTTGTTGAAACTATGTTCCGGGAACCCGAAATACCTAATAAAATTGTCTATAATTCTTTGCCCCGCTATCTCTACGTCGGACGTTTTCGCGGGCGGTAATTTAATGGGGTTGCCAGTTTTTTCGATGACAGCGGCAAAAAACCCGCCGGTGTCAGTTTTGTGGGGCCAGAGCCGGACCGTTTTCGATAATTCATCTGAGTAATTATGTCCCTGCCAATTAGTAATTCCGGGTGATGCCCCTGGGATAGGTTTTTCTGGCGGAATTAATCGAATATCTCGACTTTCCTTTAGGGCTCTGTCGATGATTTCCTCATTTTCTTCAGGTGCAAAAGTGCATGTCGAATATACGATGCGCCCACCAGGACGGCAGAGAAAAATCGCACGCCGAAGCAGGGCGCGCTGCGTCCCACGCAGCCAATTACGAAAATTTTCTGGCACCTCAGTATGTTTGCCCGGTCCCTTGCGGATAATGCCTTCGCCGGAACAAGGGGCGTCAACCAGGATACGATCAAATGGACCAGAGGATAGCGGATAGTTGACCCCATCTATTGCTGTGGTTGTTACATTGACGAGGCCAAGTCTGGCGGCGGCAGCGTGGAGGGGTGCAAGTCTTCCGGCGTACTTGTCGTTAGCGATAACGGAACCACAATTATTAAGTGCAATAGCAATTTGAGCGGTTTTGTTGCCTGGCGCGGCGCATAAATCGAGGATTAGTTCGCCTGATTGTGGAGCGAGGAGCTTTACAGATAAAAGGGCGGCCTCCTCCTGAATATGAAAAAGCCCGGCCTTATAAAGCCAGCTTCTTCCCGGGCGATTAGTTGCGGGTATGCGGAACGCGCCGTCACTCCATGGGATTGGGTCAGGTTGAATGCCTTCCGAGTTCAGGTGCTCCACCAGATCCTTTGCGGCAATCCTTAATGTATTAGCCCAAAGACACACGGGTAGAGACTTTGTCAAAGAAGCTTTAAACGCAGCTTTATTCCCCGAAAGCCCACCATAGCGGCTAATAACGGCGTCGACGGCAAGGCGAGGGTTGCTGTTTTTGCGGGGTGATTGCCGCACGATCAGATTTGGCCAAACACCCTTGTTAATATTTTATCGACATTTTTTGTGTGATAGGTGATGTCAAATAGGCTCGCAAGGTCTTCCTTACCCATCAACTGTGTTACTGCATCGTCTGCTTGCAGCTCGGTTAGGAAATCAGCATTTTGTTCCCAAACCTTCATCGCATTGCGCTGCACTGCGTTATAGGCGTCTTCGCGGCTCATTCCCGCCTGTGTTAGGCCGAGAAGAACCCGTTGTGAGAAGACTAACCCACCAAGCTGGTCAAGATTTCGCTGCATCATTTCGGGGTAGACTAAAAGTTTCTCGATAACGCCAGTCATACGCGCTAAAGCGAAATCGAGTGTGACCGTAGCATCAGGGCTGATCATCCGCTCAACAGAGGAGTGCGAGATATCTCGTTCATGCCATAGTGCAACATTTTCCATAGCTGGAGTAACCGCAGAACGGACGACACGAGTGAGCCCGGTGATGTTCTCCGTTAATACTGGGTTCCGTTTGTGAGGCATAGCAGAAGAGCCTTTTTGCCCGGGAGCAAAATATTCTTCTGCTTCTCGCAATTCGGTCCGTTGGAAATGTCGGATTTCTATAGCCAGGCGTTCTAGGGAGCTTGCAACAACCCCAAGAACTGCAAAAAATACTGCGTGTCGGTCCCGGGGGATGACTTGCGTTGAAACTGGTTCCGGTATTAGCCCCATTTTCTTTCCAACATGCTCCTCGACGGCAGGGTCAATATTGGCGAAGGTGCCAACTGCGCCCGAAATTGCGACGGTCGATATCTCTTTCCGTGCTCCCTTTAGGCGCTCTAAATTGCGTGTGAACTCTGCGTAATGGCCTGCTAGCTTTAAACCGAACGTAGTGGGCTCTGCGTGAATTGCATGGCTTCGGCCGATACAAATTGTATCTTTGTATTCAAGTGCCCGCGTTTTCAGGGCGGCAAGTAAGCCTTCTATATCGCAAATAAGAATATCGGCTGCCTGTTTCATCTGAACCGCCAGGCAGGTATCCAGTACATCTGACGAGGTCATCCCTTGATGGATAAACCGCGCTTCATCGCCCACATGCTCAGCAAGATTGGTCAAAAATGCTATGACGTCGTGTTTAGTCTCGCGTTCTATTTCGTCAATGCGATTAATTTCCCATTTACCGCGGTCCCACACAGCTTTCGCAGCGTCCTTGGGGATGATGCCGAGTTCAGCTTGCGCATCACAAGCGTGTGCTTCAATTTCAAACCAAATTCGGAACTTATTTTCTGGTTCCCAAATTTTTGCCATTTCAGGGCGGCTGTAGCGGGAAATCATCGACTCTGCCTGTCAGTTGCTATGACTAAAAATTACAGGCGGTGTAACAGAAAACAGCGACTCGTTAAACCGAAGTTCAGTGTTTTGGCTGGGTATTTCTAAGTGGTTTGACGAGTCCATAATACGAAGCGAGGGAGCCAACACTAAATAGGGCAATTATTGTAACCATTGGCATTTGTGTGTTGTTAAAGAGGATCCCAGAAATAGCGGCGGTAGCTGCGGCTATGCAGGTTTGAATAAAACCAAGGTTAGACATCGCGGAACCCGCCATGTCTCCGAAGGGCGATAGAGCGCCGGCTGTTGCTTGAGGTAAGATGAAAGATAATGCAGCGATATAGCCGAACATTGGGATGATAATAGCCCAAACTGTATTATAACCGGCAGCGCCGCAGGCCCACATCGCAACCCCCGAAAGGCAGCCAATCAGCGTCCCGGCGTGGATGAGCTTGTCTATTCCGAGCCTACTGACAAGCCTTCCGGCAATAAAACTGAACAGGGAATAAGCAATCATAATCCCACCAAAGGCATAGGCATATTCCTGCGGAGTTTGTTTGAGAAATAGTATGAATACGCTAGAAGAACTGGTCAGAAAGCACATCAGGCCACCCATCGTACAAAAAACACAAGCGCCATAACTAATGAAGGTTCGGTTGCGAATGACGCGAAAGAAATTAGCTATCATTTTGGCCGGCACTAGACGAATTCGACGTTCTGGCGGAAGTGTTTCCTTGAGGAATAGGATAACTAAAATCAAAGTAAAAATACCGTAACCAACCATAAACACAAAGATGGATCGCCATCCTGCCGTTTCAAGCAGTGTGGCGCCGATAAACGGTGCAATGATTGGGGCCATCCCGCTAAGGACGGCAATAAACGATAATAGCTTTGCGGCTTCTTCTCGGTCGTAGAGGTCTCGTGCCATTGCGCGAGGCAGAATCCGTCCGGCAAAGGTAGATGAACCTTGAATAAAACGCATCGCCGCTAGCATTTCGACATTATTTGCGTAGGCACAACCAATTGCCGCAAGGATGTATGCAGTAAGACCCCAAATCATCATTGCTTTGCGGCCATAGCGGTCTGATAAAGGTGATAAAACCAGTTGGCCTATTGCCGCCCCAAAGACATAGGCGGAAAGGGTTAGCTGTATGCTACCAGCATTTGTTGTGAGAGCGCCGGCCATAGCTGGAATGGCTGCGAGTGATGTATCAATAGAGAATGGCGGCATTGCCTGGAGGATGCCGAGCAGGATTACCAAGATTAAATAATTTGTTCGCGTCATTCCACTTTTGGTTTCAGGGTGATCCACATCCAACTATATATGGGGTCAGGTCAGCCTAAGGAGCTAGCGGCGAGGTAAACTGGTCTGCGCCTAAAATTGACCACTGTCAGTAAGGTTCTTAGTTAACAAGGTAGTAGCCCTTCATAATTGCGTCATGCCATATCCCCGTTATCGGACCAACGAGGCCTTCCGGCAATCCCTCCTCAGGATATTCATAATGATGGCTTCCTGTCCCTAATTTAGTTAGTCGGACCCTTGGTGCGGGGTTCATCGCAGCAAACATGGGTATAACAATTTCATCATATACTTTCTCAGTATGGTCTCGGCTATGTTTGCATATCGATAGTAGAATAGGCGGCACAGGTTTCACATTTGGCCCAGACAACTCGTAACCGTAACCTATAAATTGTTTTACTAAAGACTCGGTCTCGGCCTTATCCATCTTAAGTCTTGAGGCGGAGGCGCGTGCGGCGGCCTCAAGCGCATGATCAGCGGCGTAATGAAGAGGATATTCCGCCTTAAATTGTGGTTGTGTCAGAGTTTTTTCCCAGTCTTCTAAAACATCTTCCATGATCCACGGAAGACGCATTAAACCTTGTTCACCCTCTTCGCTCCGGACTTCGGCTCCACGGTAACGGGCGATGTCTCGCCAAGTGCGGATCAACAAGTCGTTAAACGGCCCCTCCCATTCATAGCCCACCATCTTTTGAAACATATAGCCGAACGGGGAGTTCTCAATGCCGATTACACCGCAGATATTTTCTACGCGCTGGGTCAGCATGTGCACAAACGGCCCACCTGTAGAGTGACCGTGTACGTATATTGAAAACTCTGTTTCCGGAAAATAGTCATGACAGACCGTCTTCATGGCCGTTTCAAAAGCGGCTGGCCAACCTGCCATTCGGTCGTAAAAGCGCGTCCCAGGTTTCGCTCGTGCGACCATACGGCGACCATAGCGTGCCCGCAGGCTCTCATCGACAATCAGATCAAATTCTTCCGGTAAAATAAATTCCCCTTCTTGCCAAATTGGTGTGCGGACTAATCCCTCAGAGGATATTGTATCTCCTGGCCAGTGACGGGATGGGTCTGGTAGGTACAGTCGTCCAGGATAGGTCATGGTCGTAATACGGTACCCGAATTTGCGAACGATTAGACGAGTTAACTGCTCCATCGCCCGGTAATCGCCTGAGCCTCCCGCGAGTACAAACATACCGACCTTTTTGCCGTCGGCACCAATCGGTATCCTATTGGGGTCCGCAGGTTCATAGACCATAACGCCGACGTCCCAATCCATTTCTAACTCATTTATACGAAAGATATGTTCTGTCTCCGTGAATGGAATGTCCGGCCGGCCAAGGACTTGGCTGGATAACTCGATCAAAGCCTCTTTGTTAATGGTCTCTGGTGGTTCCCATTTAGCTTTATCGGTCATTGATTTTCCTTTCGAAGATATACTTGCATTCTGCCGGAACTTGCGGTGAGGGACTACGTACCATAGGCTTTTTTGTTTTATATTTCCAAACCGTATTAGGTAAGAGGGCGATGTCCCAAAAACTTCCCATTGTTCCAGATACTTATGACCCTAAAACAGTTGAACTATGTTCATTCTTTGACGCTGTGCCAGGATTTTTGGGTGGGAATGACACCCCGCGCGACTATTTAGAGCGGTGTGTTGAAATCATCACAGTTCGTGAACCAAGTATTTGTGCTTTTGTCGCAATNGATATCGAAGCGGCACGCCTATCAGCAGATCAATCTACGGAGCGTTATAGAAATGGTGAGCCGCTCTCAATGATAGATGGTATGCCATTTGCAGTTAAGGACCTTTTCCAGACAGCTGATTTCCCTGCAGAACTGAACAGCCCTTTATTAAAAGGCGAACGTCACCGATTTGACTCGGCGCATGTTTATGCCATGCGTAANGGTGGTGCAGTTATTATTGGGAAAACGTCTCTACCCGAGTTAGGGTCAGGAAAACCAGCTGTGACCTGTAATCCGTTTGATTTGGATCGCAGCCCTGGCGGTTCCTCTAGTGGGTCAGCGGCCGCTGTCGGCGCTGGTATGTTGCCGCTGGCAACAGGGAGTCAGGGCAGAGGCTCGGTTCTCCGACCGGCCAGCTTTTGTGGAAATGTTGCATTCAAGCCTACATTCGGGGCAGTACACTCTGGTGGGCTCCTCTGGCGATCCCCAAGTTACAGCACAGTTGGAATTCACAGCAGTAACATCATAGACTGTTGGCGAACCGCTTATCACATCGCCCAGACTATCGGGGGTGACCCCGGGCATCCTGGATTGTTTGGCGTCGCTGATGTCAGTTCCTTTAAGCCCAAACGCCTTATTCGCCTTGATACCCTAGGGTGGAATATTACCGAGAGTGGCATTCAAAAACGGTTTGTGAATTTTCTTTCTAAGTTAGAGAAAGAGGGCGTGGAAATCGTTAATCGCACAGATGATCCAAAAATAGAAACCTTTGAGCAGGCGTTGCGAACTATTCCAGAGTTTCAACCAAGCCTATCTGCATGGGAAATACAGTGGCCAGCTTTGCTGTTGCGTGATGATGGTCGAGAGCAAATTAGCGAGACTTTAGTGGATCGCTTCGAGTTTGGTGAAAGAATGGCATTAAACGAATATAGGAAAATGTTTGATGCGCTTGATAAATTACGCNAAAAGTTTACCTCGCTTGAGGGTATAGCCGATGGTTTTATAACTCTNTCTACACCGACAGTGCCGCCAATTGGTAAGGCAACTGGTAATTCAGTATTCGGTGACCCATCCTCCTGCTTGGAAGCGCCCGCCTGGAGTATCCCCGTGTTAAAGGAAGAAGGTTTACCCCTCGGTATCCAGCTTCTCGGCAACAAACATCAGGATTATACACTTGCCCGAATTGGTAAGTGGATGATGGAAACATTTCTTAGATAAGAGATAAAACGAGTGAGNGTAAATCTCGATAAAAGAAATAATTTTGCGACCTATCTAAGTAGACGTCAGTTCACGCCAGGTCCCTAATCCATTTCAGGATATAGAGCATTAAATTCCGTTGTATGACTTATGTACGAGTTCCCTCAATAAAAGCATGTAAACAGGCGTTGAATGCTTCCGGATGCTCTCGATATGTAAAATGGCCGGATGAATTAAAGACATTGAGTTGCGCTTGTCTTTCGCGGGCGGCGATCAAATCATAAAGAGCCTTTCCCATTTGAATGGGCGCGGTCGGGTCATTATAACCCCAAATCAGTTGTGTCGGCCGATCCATTCCATGATCACGAATCCACGCAAACATATCAATCTTGTCTTTCGCGAGACCTGGTAGGAACTGCGTGTAGCGCAGGCCGTCACCGCTTGAAGCCATTTTATTGCATGCCTCCATATAGCTATTTTGTTTAGAAACCTGAACTAATCCATTGATCCACTCATCTGAAACGTGTGCGGAGCTGTGAGAATAATGTTCCATTATCCAGCGCTGACTTTCTGCGGAAAGACGTGGCTCAGGGGGGTTGGCGAGTACAATTTCGTTTANCCCAATACCGGGTGCACAGCTATTACTATCGATAATNGTGCAAGTNCTGACTAGGTCAGGACGATCCATAGTCATCCGGCAAGTGATATANCCACCACGCGAATGACCCACTAAATGCGCGCCCTTTATCTCCATTTTATCAAGGGTTGCGCACGCATGCCGAACAACCTGTGCCATTGTATAATCTCTATCCTGCAATGGGTTTTGCGTATACCCTTGGCCAAGCTTATCGATAGCGATTACGTGATAATTCTGCGCAAGACCATCAAAATTTAATCCCCAATCTAGAGAACAGTCTGCCGCATCGTTTGAACCAAAATTGCCCCCGTGGAGCAGAATCATTATTGGTCCATCGCCCTTTTCATAATAACAGGTGCGGATGCCATCAACGTCGAGAAATTTGCGTTCGTTTAAAACCATGGTGTGAAGTCCCTTATTTTTATTTCGTTGCCGTTTTTTTCTTCTTAAAAGTTATACACAAGAAAGTTTCATTGCCATACGGCGAGGGCTAGCCGATTCGCNTCTTGATTCAGATATTTTATGTCCAATTNAATCAAAATAAGGCCTTTATTATGGATCTCTCAAAATCTTGTCTCACAGAAGCACAATTTAATGAGCTGCCGAAATTTGAGCNGGGTAAGGTGCGTGAATCATATAGTCTGCCCGATGGGCGTCGTGTCATGGTCGCCACTGATAGACAGTCCGCTTTTGATCAGGTGCTTGCGTCTGTTCCTTATAAAGGTCAAGTGTTAAATCAGACGGCGCAGTTCTGGTTTAATAAAACAGAGGATATCTGCCCTAANCATGTCGTAAATTACCCTGACCCAAACGTAATCATAGCCAAGGATCTGGAAATGCTGCCTGTTGAAATGGTCGTTCGCGACTATATCACTGGGTCAACAGAAACTAGTATTTGGCCTATGTATGAGCGTGGTGAACGNACCTTATATGGNATTNANTTTCCCGAAGGGTTGAAAAAAAANCANAAGTTNCCNGAAACTATTTTGACCCCAACNACNAANGCNGCACAGGGTGATCANGATGCNCCGATAACNCCAGCNGAGATNGTCGCTCAAGGNCTTNTAGATCAAGANCAATGGGANGAGCTCGCAAGAATTAGNCTTGCNATNTTTGCNCGNGGGAGNGAANTCGCNGCCGANAACGGNTTGATTTTGGTTGATACAAAATATGAGTTTGGNCTTGATGAAACTGGTACGATTACGCTTGCCGATGAAGTTCATACGCCAGATTCAAGCCGGTACTGGCTGAAAAATAGCTATGAAGAGCGTCTTGCGGACGCGAAAGAACCAGAAAGCTTAGACAAGGAGTTTTTACGTCTTTGGATTTCTGGGAAGTGTGATCCCTACACGGACCCTATCCCGGACATTCCTGAGGATACTATTATTGAGTTTAGCGGTAAGTATATAGCACTTTATGAACAGGTCACCGGCTTGAAGTTTGTATACCCTGACAATAGCCAACCCGTTGGCGAAAGGGTTCGTNCCAATTTAGCAGCTGCTCTTCCAGAGTTTTTCTCTAAAGACGGCTAGTTGGGACGTCTTACGACAATGTGATAAATGTGCCAATGCTTTGGGCTGCCTCGAGGCGTTTCGCTATCTTCCTCCTCTTCGCGGAAGTATTCTATATCAAGTGGGTGCAAGAGCGTGTCAATTGCACTAGGGGCAAAAAATGTGATGCCGGGGCTCCCTACCCAGCTGTCGCGGTCGCCGTATAGTTGGCAGCTAATACGGCCCCCCGGTGCTAGTGCCATTAACATNCGGTCCCATAGGTCAGGAAAATCTANTGGAGGAACCAGTGGNAGCGAAAANCTTGCATTGATCAAATNCGATTCTGGTAAGCTGATTTTCTCAAATCGCGACGTCATGGTTTCTAGCAAGACGTTTTCATCGGCCCCTTGGCGGGATANAAGACCATCTATAGCGGATTGTTGAGCGTCCACTGCTAAGACCTGCCAACCCCTTCTTAGTAACTCTACAGTGTCACGGCCATTGCCGCAGCCAAGGTCAATTGCTTTCAAAGGTTGTTCATTGTTAGGGTGTTCAACTTCAAATTTTTCTAGTGCATAAAGTAATGTTTCACGTGGTTGTCGCGCACCTGTCTTTTGATAATAAGCTTCCCAGTTATCTATTGGTTTNTCAGGGGGCATCTTATTAACTTAACCAGAGCGTTTTCTGCCATCTTTGTCGACGCCGTCGATTAAAATAAAGGCAATTCGGCAGAGTTTGTCGTAGCGGTTTGCCCACGCATGATTTGTCCCCCGTTGAATAATAACATCGCCGGCTTTGAGGTGAACATCCTCGTCATCCATCAGCATATCAATTTCGCCTTCCAGTACAATTCCATAATCTACGGTTTCAGTGCGGTGCATAAATGGATGCCGAGCGCCCTGAACAACACGGTGAGCGGCGCCAACTTCGCCAAATGCTTTGGTTCCATCTAGTCGGGCCATTATTTCCGGATCTTCTGGTGGAAACTCTGAAATTCGGAAATTGACGCCGTTGGGGAGCGGTTCAACGTCAAATTTTGCATCAGCCTCATCTTTGTCGCCACCATAGCAAGCGGGCATACTGGTAGTACGCCACAGGTTGGTTCTTCCCCCCGGACGGTGTTCGGAAGTGACAATATTTTCCGCGTCGCCATCCTTGATGATAACGGCTTTGCCATCTTTGTCATGGCCCGTTATTACGCGGCGAATTTTTTTTACCATGGTCTCTCTCCAGGCGCTTGAGTTGCGTGATGACATTAAACAGGTAATGCCACAAGGGCTGCTAGTAATAATTTGATTGAGTGTCCTTTCCTCGACGAAGAGCAGAAATTTGTTTAGGCAAAGTCTAGTTACAATGTTATTTTTTTCTTGAAAACCTGATACCCAACATCATTTGTTTAGGGTATGTCATTCACGGTCTTTTTAATGCGTCCTTAAAATTATGGCTGTCATTTTTTTGACATCTAACGAAGTTTGTTATGTTTGAAGTTAGTTACTCAGAATTCGTTGCAATATTTCAGGTCATTTTAATTGATCTGATACTAGCTGGTGACAATGCCATTGTTGTTGGGATGGCCGCCGCTGGTGTCGCCCCTGAATATCGTAAGAAGGTGATACTTTATGGTATTGGCCTCGCGGTGATAATGAGGATTATCTTCGCGGGGATAACCATACAACTACTTAATATTGTTGGGCTTGCCCTAGTGGGGGGGCTTTTATTGCTTTGGGTTTGCTGGAAGCTTTACCGGGACCTGCGGTTAGAGGCTGAGGCACAGGTTGGCCTTAAGACAGGTGGTGGCGGGCCTGCGGCAGATGTTGGAGATACTTCGCCAGTAGCGCAAAAAACGCTGCGTGCAGCTGTGATACAGGTAGCGATTGCTGATATCTCAATGTCACTTGACAATGTCCTTGCAGTTGCGGGGGCAGCTAATAATCATATGACGGCATTGATTATTGGCTTGGCTTTCTCAGTTATCCTAATGGGGATCGGGGCAACACTCATTGCTAGACTTCTGCAGAAATACCAATGGATTGGTTATATTGGACTGCTCCTTATTGTTTATGTTGCGGCGGCGATGATTTGGCGGGGATCGAATGAGCTTTTAGTTTTGGCAGGCTTGTAATCCGATCTTAGTTTTACACTAAGATTCTATGTAAAACGCTGTGTTTTTACCGATTAAGATCGATTTCAGTTCTTATGTCACATAAGGGGGTGAGTTTAGGCCGCCAGGTGAAGTGGTGAATATTTCGCAGCCGTCCTTAGTTACGCCGATAGAATGTTCAAACTGAGCAGAGAGTGAACGATCTTTGGTAACTGCAGTCCAGCCATCAGACAGCACCTTGGTTTCGTATCGTCCGGCGTTGATCATTGGTTCTATTGTGAAGAACATACCCTCGCGGATTTTCGTTCCCTCCCCGGGAGTACCATAGTGGAGTATACTGGGCGGAGCGTGGAATATCCGTCCCAAACCGTGGCCACAAAAATCGCGAACAACTGAGAAGCGTTGGTCTTCAACAAAGCTCTGGATAGCATAGCCTATATCACCGAGCGTTGCGCCAGGTTGGACAACTTTGATACCGCGCATAAGTGCTTCATATGTAATTTCAACCAATCTCTTGGCTTTAACTCCTATATTTCCAACAGGGAACATTCGGCTGGTATCTCCATGCCAACCATCGAGAGTGACAGTGATATCGATATTCACAATGTCGCCGTTACGCAGCACCTTCTCGCCGGGTATACCATGACATACCACATGATTAATTGAGGTGCAGATTGATTTGGGGAAGCCACGATAGTTTAACGGTGAAGGGATAGCACCATGATCAATGATGAAATTGTGACACAACTGATCAAGTTCACCGGTGGAAACGCCAGGAATGACGTGAGGGGTTATGAAATCAAGGACTTCGGCTGCTAGTTTTCCAGCCCGGCGCATTGAATCAAAGTCTTTTTCTGTATGAATTGTTATTAATGATTCTTCCACCGGTCCGCTCGCCTATTCCTTTGATTTTTGTAAAAATTATACGGGAAAATGGATTTCCCGCCTCAAAATCTTAAACCAGACTGGCCGTTTTAATAAAAGACGCATCCGGTAAATTATTCCTGACAGAATACCTTGTTTTAAATTTGCCCGCTAGTTTTTCTATTTTCTTTATCCCCAGTAACAACGTAACGGTTTTCGAGATTATCAAGATAATCAATGCCAACAAGCTTGTTAAGGTCGTTGAAAGGAACCAGGAGGTCCGGGCGCTCGACGGGTTCCTCGCCGTCTATCATTTCACCTAAAGCGTCCATGGCGTTCATCATTCCACGCACTGCGCCAGTTGACATTAGACGCGGGTAGCTAACCATCGCTACCCCCATTTCCTCTAATCTCTTGGGATGAATAAGTGGCGTAGTGCCCCGAAATAACAGGCCTAACCCCATATTAACAGTTAGAGGTTTTGGCACATTTTTTGCCGCATTTGCGATATCGTTTTCTGATAATAGAGCGTCGGCAAATAGCACATCAGCCCCGGCCTCGGCGTAAAGGTTCATGCGGTCAATCGCCGCATTTATACCCAGGGGACCAGCCGCGTCTGTCCGCGCTTTAATTACGAAATTTTGATCGCGTCTGGCATCGGCGGCAGACTTTACCTTGTCGACCATTTCTTCGGCAGGTATCACAGATTTACCCTCGAGATGGCCGCATCTTTTTGGCCATAACTGGTCTTCTATCATGACGGCCGCCATTCCAGCGGCTTCAAATCCGCGTACAACGAAGTGAACGTTTACAGCATTTCCATAGCCGGTATCGGCATCGGCTTGCAGCAGAAGGTCTTCTGAACAGTCGGCGAGCGCTCGGCATACCCGGACATTTTCTTCATACCCCATTATACCCTTATCTGCCCAGCCAAGGTGGCACTCTGAAACGCCTGCGCCAGAAATCACTGCAGTATCATAGCCATACTTTGCCGCCGTGCGGGCGCTATACCCATCGTATACGCCAGGGCAAATCAGAATTTCAGGTGCCTCAATAAGTTTCCGCAGTCGTTGGCCTTTGCTTTCCATAAAATTTGTCCTTTCGTGACTTCACTATTTAAGAATAGGGAAAAAGTTGCTTTCCGGGAATGGTCGAAACTTTCTTGCAGGGGTGCAAGTTTCGTATTAGCAGTCTATACAGAGACCATCACAAACGAGAAAAAAACTATGGCCGAATCCAGAATTGTAAAAGCCTGCCTTATTTTGATTGGGAACGAAATTCTTTCAGGTAGAACCCAGGATAAAAATTTAGCTTTTATCGCTAAGGGGCTAAATGAAGTGGGGGTTCAGATGGAAGCCGCTTACGTCATTCCCGATGTGCGGGAAACTATTATTGCACTGATTAACAAGACGCGAGCAGAATTCGATTACGTTTTTACAACTGGTGGTATAGGCCCCACCCATGATGACATAACAACAGAATGTGTCGCTGCGGCATTTGGTCTGGACTTATGCCAGGATCCGGAAACGGTTGCCGCGATGACTCAGCGCGTCGAGGAGCGCGGTGAAGAAATGAATTCCGCGCGACTGCGGATGGCTACCTTTCCGGAGGGGGCCGTTTTGCTAAAAAATGAAATAAGCGTAGCCCCCGGATATATGTTGGAAAACGTCTTTGTAATGGCGGGAGTGCCAAAAATTATGCAGATGATGTTTTTTGAGGCTAAAAAACACCTTGAGGGAGGCTCTAAGGTTCTATCACGTGGATTAGGTATTGATCTTGGTGAGGGGACAATTGCAGACACCCTAACTGAGCTTCAGGAAGTTTATACCGATATAGATATAGGGAGTTATCCGCAGATGCGCTCCGAGGGGGGATTTATGGTATCTCTCGTTTTGCGCGGTCGGAATAAAAAGCGCCTTGATGAGGCGCATTCCGCCACAATGCAAGCGTTGCGCGATCTGGGCGGTGATCCAGTGGAAGAGGATCCAGAATTGGCACAATCTTCGGCGGAGCCTGAAAAAAAATGAGTTGGGTTTCGACTGTCCTTGGTGCTCTTCTCGGTATCGGCTGCGTGTTCATTTATCGCGGTATTAGGACGATGCGTAACAAGGAACTTAGCGACGATGCTCGTCGTAAGGGGTTCTGGCCTCTTAATGGAGGCCTGGCCTTAATCGCGGTGTCTATGGTTCTATTTATTCAATTTAGAGGCGGGTAAGCTTTGGCGTTTTCGAATGTTGCCGAGGCTTGGAAGCAACGGAACTTTGCCATTTATATGAGTGGTGCGGGGATTGCTTTAATCGGCATGTGGGCTCAAAGAATTGCCGTCGCGTGGTTGACGTGGGAGCTCACACATTCTGCAACTTGGCTGGGTCTAATGGCCTTTGCAGATCTATTTCCAACTATTGTGCTGACGCCTTTCGCTGGGGCGATCGCTGATCGAGTTGATCGCCGAAAACTGTCATTGGTCAGTCAATTTGTTGCTTTTTTACAGGCCGTCATTTTGACCGTTCTCGTCTATACAGATTTAATCAATATTTGGTCACTATTTGTCTTAACTTTTTTGCTCGGGGTTGCAATGGCTTATGCGACAGCTGCCCGACTTGCAATGGTACCTAACTTAATGGAAGCGAAGCATGTGCCTTCCGCCTTGGCAAGCGACGCAGCAATTTATAATTCGGCGAGAGTTGTTGGGCCCATGGTATCCGCAGCATTGATTACTGTAATCGGAATAACGGGAGGTTTTTTGGTTAACTGCCTTACCTATGTGATTTTCTTGGTTTGTCTCATGAAAATTCGGCTGGTGCGTAACGAATCCCGAGGACAACCCGGGGGAATATGGAACCAAACTCTTGAAGGTGTTCGTTATGCAGCGCGACATCCAGGTATTGGCCCAATATTGATTGTGTTAACCGCATTGGCAATGTCAGTGAAGCCTTTTCTTGACTTGTTACCAGGACTAGCTGACGACGTTTTTAATAGCGGTGTAAATGGGTTCGCTCAGCTCGCAGCTGCTGGCGGCGCTGGCGCTGTAGTTTGCGCTATATGGCTCGCCTTGCGAGGACGCTTAGATGGACTTACCTCGATTACACTTTCGGCATTAGTCGTGGGGCCGCTCGGTATTATTCTGATGTGTATCTCCGATATATTTTGGCTTGGTATGTTAGGGTCATTTATCGCTGGCAGCTCAATCACGTTGACCGGCACTGGTGTGCAGACATTAATGCAGCATTCGGTAGACGGTGATATTCGTGGGAGGGTATTAAGTTTATACGGTATGTTGCACCGCGGTGTTCCGGCTCTTGGGGCTCTATTGATGGGTATCGTTGGTGATTTGGTTGGATTACAGACAACCTTAATTGGTGGCGCCGTACTTTTCTGTGTGCCAGTGCTGATATGGGTATTCTTTTGCACGCACAATTTGCGTGAGTCTCTAGAAGGGTCGAGAGAATAGGGATAGGAATAGAAACCCAAATTTTCTGAATTTTTGTTTTATTTTAAGACTATCATTTTTATGGCAAGAATTTCAAACCTAGATGCCATTTCCGCTGCCTTAAGGCAGCGTAACTTTGCCTGGTATTTTGCCGGCAGCGCTGTTGGGCTCATCGGCATTTGGGCGCAAAGATTAACTATTGGCTGGCTCACTTGGGAATTGACACAATCTGGATTTTGGCTCGGAATCGTCGCCTTTGCCGATTTATTTCCCACGGTGGTTCTGACGCCAATCGCTGGCGTTGTTGCTGATCGGGTCAATCGCCATAAGATGATGTTTGTGACCCAGTTCCTTGGCATGATGCAAGCATTTAGCCTGGCAGCGCTCGCGTTTGCGGGTTGGCTCAATATATGGTGGCTAGTGGGGCTGACCGCATTTGTTGGGACTGTTTGGGCGTTTAATACTGCTGCTCGTTTGTCAATGGTCCCAAACCTAATGGAACGCCAGCATGTCCCGTCAGCAGTGGCAATGGATTCGGCAATATTCAATTTAGCGCGTTTTATTGGTCCGGTAATGGCCGCATATTTGTTTCAAGCGACGGGAGCAGGCGTAACATTTCTTATAAATGGCCTAACGTTTATGTTCTTCTTAGCTTGTCTTTTACAGGCAAGGATGATCCGTGACGAACGCGGCGCTCGCAGTAAGGCAAATTTTTTCATCCAGGCTACAGAAGGGATTAGATACGCAGCAAAGCACCGAGGTATCGGCCCAGTTTTAATTTTGATCATTGCTCTGGCCGTCGGACTAAAGCCAACTTTAGAGCTGCTCCCAGGCGTAGCCGGAAGTGTCTATGGAGTAGGGGTGACGGGGCTCAGCGGCCTAGTGGCTTCTGCGGCTGTTGGCGCGACATTCGCAGCAGTTTGGCTCGCTCAGAGAGGTACCGTCATTGGGATGACTGGTATCGTCATTTCGGCACTCGCTTTGGGAACAGTGAGCCTATTTGCATTCACCGCGACCAAAATTTTTATACTTGGCCTATGCTGTGCTTTTTTTATTGGAGCCGCAATTGTGATAGGTGGAACAGGAACTCAGACCTTGATGCAAAATGCTGTCGACGGGGCAATGCGTGGCCGTGTGATGAGTCTCTATGGTATGGTATATCGGGGCGGGCCGGCTATTGGGGCGTTGGCGATGGGTTCAGCGGCCGAATTAATTGGATTTCAGGCGGCTTTAGCTTGTGGTGGCGTTCTTTGCTCTGCTGTTTTTTTTTGGATCTTGCGGCGACGAAAATTGATGATCCAAAATTTAGAAGGAAATCCAGGCAAAGACCTATGATCGCGTTCAAATAACGGTTTTCTCTTTGTCAAAATTTTCAGTTAGCCATGGGGAATGAGATAAGTGGTATGCTAGCCAACGCTAAACATGCAGTCCAAAATTTTCATGGCTAAAAACAGAAACAACCTAAATAGGGTATCTACGACCAAGCCTGGTGTTATTGGTGTTTTAAGTCAGTGGAATTACGGTGTTTACACCGCTGGAAGCACGATTTCTTTGTTTGGCTTGTGGGCTCATCGGTTAGCGGCAGCGTGGCTTGCTTGGGAACTAACTCAATCTAGTTTTTGGGTGGGAATGGTTGTATTTGCGGACTTAATCCCCACCCTATTTTTAACACCGTTTGCTGGGGTCTTAGCTGATCGTTATGACCGGCGTCACATGAGTATTGCTAGCCAGCTAATGGGAATGTTTCAGGCTTGTGTCCTCGGCTACATGTATCTCACGGGTGATTTCACACAAGAATCTGATATTTGGTGGTTAATCGGTTGGACCACATTTTTAGGTATAGCTTGGGCTCTCAATACGGCAGCTCGCTTATCGATGGTTCCTAACCTAGTTGAACACAAATTTATTCCGCCAGCTGTGGCTTTGAATTCGGCGATTTTTAACCTTGGGCGTGTTGTCGGACCCATTTCGGGGGCTCTCATAATTGATCAATGGAACGTCGGCGTTGCTTTCCTATTTAATGCAGTAACTTTTATATTTTTTATAGCAGCGCTTTGTTTTATACGTCAGGTGCGCAGCGAAGAGAAACCAGCTGGTGGTGCGGGTGTCTGGGCGCAGTCGATTGAAGGTTTTAAATACGCCGCCAACCATCCGGGAATTGGACCAGCAATGATTTTGCTTATAGCAATGGCCGTAGGCGGAAAAGCATTATTAGAAGTACTCCCCGAATTTGCCGATGAAGTATTCGCCCGTGGTGCGGCCGGTTTGGGGGAACTTACAGCTGTGTCAGGGGTAGGCGGCCTAATTGCGGCAATTTGGCTCGCAAGCCGCGGCGATGTAATAGGGTTAACTCGGATTACTATTATTGCGTTGCTCGTCACCGGTCTTAGCATCCTTGGTTTCGTTGCTACCAATTGGTATCCACTTGCCTTGTTAAGTATATTTGTTCTTGGAGTGGCAGGTATTTATGGTGGCACCGCGACGCAAACCTTGATGCAGCATGCCGTTGAAGGAGCGATGCGTGGCCGTGTGATGAGTCTCTATGGTGTAATCCATCGGGGTGCCCCGGCACTTGGTGCACTTGCCATGGGTGCAATAGCTGAAATAACCGGTATTCGCTGGGGTGTTTCCTTGGGGGGCATATTATGTTTGGTCGTTTGGCTATGGATGTTAAAACGTTCAAAGATCGCGGCAGCCGCGCTTGAAAGAAAAAGATCAATTAGTAACCAATAGTTTTTTTGCTAAGCTAGCTTCTTTCGGTTTCCCTGTATGGTTAATTTGCGTTAGTTTCTGCCGCAGTTCTTTTTATAGAGCGCTGGTTAGTGCCCGCTTGGCGGAATTGGTAGACGC
>PBOV01000071.1 GCA_002724505.1 Rhodospirillaceae bacterium
TCATGCGCAGTTTCGCAATTATCTCTAAGCCACATATAATTAAAATTGCTTTTTTCACCATCGCTCCACTCAATATTTAATGCGGAACCATTTTTAGAAACTTTTAAAATTTCTACAGTCATAAACGTATAGTTATTTTATCTAGTTTTGTTTTCAATTCAATTTATAATTGAATTTATATTTTATTATAGCAATATTCTCTTAATTTATTGGGTTTCATTAATCTTATTAAAGGTTGAGTTTTCTTTTTTATCAAGTTTAATACGTCAAGTTTAAACAATTAATCAGGGGGAAATAATGTTTTTACTCAAGAAAGTCTGTTTTTTAGCAAGATGGCTATCGTCACCTTTGGTGGTGCATATGCGGTTCTAGCGTACGTTGCGCAACAGGCCGTATCGACATATGGCTGGCTAGCACCAGGGGAAATGCTGGACGGTCTTGGCATGGCGGAGACTACGCCAGGACCGCTAATCATGGTTGTCCAGTTTGTCGGATTTATGGGAGCTTACCGCAATCCCGGAATGCTGGATCCGATGCTCGCTGGCTTGGCTGGCGCTGCCATTACGACCTGGGTGACATTTGTACCCTGCTTTCTGTGGATTTTTCTTGGAGGACCTTACATTGAAAAACTTCGCGGCAACAAATCATTGTCGGCCGCCCTTTCAGCAATTACAGCCGCCATTGTCGGTGTGATACTCAATTTGGCGTTATGGTTTGGGCTTCACGTTGTATTTGAAAAAGTCATCCAACAAAGTCTTGGGCCTTTGCGTCTTTACGTTCCTGTCTGGAGTAGCGTTGAATTTGCTGCCATAATTCTTTCGGCTTCCGCGATGATTGCTATGCTGCGATTTAAACTTGGGATGATTCCGACGCTCGCAGCGTCGACTGTTTTTGGTACCGTTGCTTTTTATTTTGGATTTTGAGCCTGCCCCTAATTCTTCGGCTTTCTCGCTACTTGCCCTTGCGCTAGGGTATGAAAATCCAAAACTTCTTTACGAGAGAGTTTCTATATGTCCGATCCTTTACTGCCCCTGATTGTTGAACCTGCGGAGCTTGAAGCGGCGCTGGGTGTCGACGGCCTATTAATTGTTGATTTGAATGAGCCTGAGCGTTACGCGGAAGCCCATATTCCTGGGGCAGTTAATTTATCTTTCGCCTCTTTAATCGGCCCCAGGCCGCCAGCCATGGGAACTATTGCCAGTGCCGAGCAACTTTCAGCGGCATTGTCGAGTATTGGACTGACACGTGAACACCATGTCGTGTCCTATGACGCTGAAGGTAACGGAAAGGCCAGTAGGTTTTTATGGACACTTGATGTGGTTGGCCATCCAAATGCATCGTTACTCAATGGTGGCTTTCACAGTTGGCGTGGCGAGGGGCATCCAGAGGAAACAGACCCGAATATTTTTGCCCCGAGCGACTATTCGGTGACGATAAGAGATTCTGTCTTGGCAGAAAAAGACTATATTCTTGGAAATTTAGATGATGACAGCATAGTTATATTGGATTGCCGGACGCCGGCTGAATTTTGTGGGGCTGATGTTCGTTCGGCGCGAGGTGGCCATATACCGGGAGCAGTTAATTTCGACTGGATGCTGGCTGTAGACCGAGATCGAAATTTCCGGTTTAAGGCCTCTGACGAAATCACGGTGATGTTGACCGAACGGGGCGTCACAGCGGATAAGGAGATTATTGCCCATTGTCAGACGCATCATCGGTCTTCACATACCTATATGGTGCTCAAGTCGTTGGGTTACGGGAATGTAAAAGGGTATGACGGCTCCTGGTCTGAATGGGGCAATGATCCAGACTTACCGATAGAATCGGGGAGTTAAATAATGGCGAAACAATTCAAACGGGATTTTGTCGATCGGGAATCTCTTGACGCACCCGATATGCAGGCGCTTAGAAAAATGGCGCCGCCTGCTGATATGCCCTTTAATATTACCAAGATTGGTCATGTGGTTCTTAACGTTAAAGAAGTTGAGAGATCGACCCAGTTTTATACTCAGGTTATGGGTTTTCGGGTTTCGGATACCTACCCCGAAAGCATGATGCCNGGCCGTATGGTATTCCTTCGATTTAANAACGATCATCACGGTTTGGCGCTTGTCGGTGGGTCGGAGCGCGCGGTNGATAANGCCGAGATGCATCATATGGCNTTTCAGGTTGAAACGCTNGATGAGGTTTTTCGTGCGCGGNATTATCTTGAAAAAAATAAAGTCCATATTGAATTTTCTGGACGTCGCCGTGGAGGGTGTCAAGTGGCGGTTGAGTTTCGGGATCCCGATGGTCACTTTCTTGAAATTTATTGTCTTCTGGATCAGGTCGGGCCAAATGAGGAGGCGCGTCCCGCNGAAGANTGGCGNCCGGNNGCATCGCTGGAAGATGCACTCGATAACGCTCCGCCCGGGCAGAATATGAAATTGCTGGATCCAGGTCTTCGNCGATAAATGGNAGGATAAAATGGGCGGCGTAAGCCAACCGAAGAGTAATNCACTGGATCCGAGNAAGTTTAAGGACCCCTATATTACCGCGTCTGGNGAAACGCGGGCGCGGGTGTCACTCGATGTGCTTAGGACGCTGTGGATCAATACAGGCACTCTGTGCAATTTGACGTGCGCGCATTGTTATATTGAATCCAGCCCGAGNAATGATCGGTTGGAATACATCACTCTTGCTGAAGTATGTCTATATCTAGATGAAATACGCGACCATAACCTAGCCACGGAAGAAATTGGTTTCACGGGTGGTGAACCTTTTATGAATCCTGACATCATAAAGATGTTGGAAGAGACGCTTTCCAGGGGTTTCCGAGTGTTAGTTTTAACNAATGCCATGAAACCTATGTGGCATCACAAATCATCACTTGAGGCGTTAAAANTGCGGTTTAATGATAAGTTAGTCATTCGTGTTTCTGTCGACCATTATACGCAGCAACGCCANGAAGAAGAGAGGGGTGTTGGCAGNTGGNAACCAATGCTCAATGGTTTGNTATGGCTATCCCAAAATAAAATAAATTTTGATGTTGCAGGTAGAACNCCNTGGGGTGAANTAGATTCTNCAATCCGCGAAGGNTACGCNAAATTNTTCGCTAAATATAATATTCCACTCGATGCTAAAAATCCGTCTCGGTTGGTTTTATTCCCGGAAATGGATGNAANTCAGGACGTGCCAGAAATCACCGAACAATGCTGGTCAGTCCTGAATATCAATCCTGGTGCGATTATGTGCGCGACGTCACGGATGATTGTAAAACGAAAAAATGCAAAAAAACCTGCTGTGATAGCCTGTACGTTATTACCTTACGATGAGGAATTTGACCTAGGTACGACGTTAACTGGGGCATCCAGTGATGTGTCGCTCAACCATCCGCACTGCGCTAAGTTTTGCGTTCTCGGCGGTGGGGCGTGCAGTCAGGGGTGACGGTATTCTCATAAAATTTTTGAGAATTAACCCTAGACCGCCCCGCCTGTCCGGTGTGAAATCATGGAAATCAATTCATAGGGAGAGGTATCATGGTTGATAGCAATCTTGGGCCAGAAAAATCTTTTGTCTTCGATTTTGTTGATCGAAACGCCGAGGCTGTTGCCACAATCGGTGACTCGGTTTTTTATTTTGGCGAGCTCGGCATGCAGGAGCACGAAAGTGCTAAGCTGATGACTTCAATGCTCGAGAAAGAAGGCTTTTCAGTTGAACGCGGTATTTCGGGTTTTCCGACCGGTTTTTGTGCCACCTTTGGATCAGGCGGCCCGGTGATAGCCATGCATACGGAATATGATGCCAATCCAAATAATAGCCAGGTATCTGGAGAAACCGTACAAAAAAACATCACGACCTATAGCCCCGGCCATTGTGAAGGGCACAATTGTAATGCTGCGGTAATGGTCTCCGGTGCAATTGCCACCAAACGAGCAATGGAAGAGTTTGGCTTAAAGGGTACACTAAAAGTTTTTGGCGCACCGGGAGAGGAACAGCTAATTAGCCGACCATATTATGTGCGTGATGGTTGGTTCGATGACGTCGATGTTGCGATCCACGACCATATTGGTGGAGACATGAGTACGGTATATGGATTGACCCATGCCGCCGCTGTTTCGGCTTATTTTACGTTTAGTGGCGAGACAGCCCATGCATCCACTGCACCCTGGCGTGCGCGCGATGCGCTTGATGGNGTAGTTTTAATGGATATGGGAATGGCACAATTTCGTGAACATATGGAACCTGATATGAGGGCGCATCGTGTGATNAAGGACGGTGGTGATCAGCCNAATACAATTCCTGCAAAGGCAACTGTTTGGTGGACNTTTCGTGCGCCGACGGCGGAAGGCGCACGNAAAGTNTTTGAGCAAGGGAAAAAAATTGCCGAGGGNGCAGCNATGATGACTAATACCGAAATCAANGTNGAGGTNATGAGCGCCGTGTGGCCTGTAAGAACCAACCANGGACTTGCNGAGGTTATCCAGGNCAATTTNGAATTGGTTGGGGTTCCTGAATGGACAGAGGAAGAACAGGCCTTTGCCGAAGAACTCCAAAAGGCGGCTGACGTTAGGCCTGAAGGACTAAAAACGGAAGTTAAGCCTTTACTTGGTCCCACGGCGCAACGCGCGCCGTCAAATGATTGCGGTGATGTATCATGGAAAGTGCCAATGGGACGCGTTGGCTTTCCATCTAATGTACCAAACGTGCCGTTTCATCACTGGGCAGGTGGGGCTGCTCTGGCGACCAGCATTGCCCATAAAGGTTCCGTCGCCGGCGCTAAGACACTCGCCGGAACAATTGTCGATCTGCTATCTGATCGGGAGTTGGTAAAACGTGCCAAAGAGACATTTGCAAAAGAGATCGGCGATGTGGTCTATAAACCCTTAATCCCCGCAGATCAGAAACCCCCAGTTGATCTCAATCGTGAGATGATGGAGGCGTTTCGTAAACCAATGAGTGAGCATTACGTTAAAGAAAAACCGGAATTTTTGTAAGAAAAGGCCCCTGATTTTGGATGCTGGCACCTAGTTAATTTGCCTAGTTAATTCAGGGTGTGGACCTAGAGTGGGGTGTGCATGTGTCTGATAATATTCTACATAAAAAGAGTGCGGTCTAAGGGCAAATATATCCAAGGGAGGGTGTTATGGGTTTTAAGAGATTTAGGAGTTTAATTGCTGCGATTGGGATTGGAATTATTACAGTAGTTACAATTCCGGGTCAGCCCTTAAAAGCTGCTACTTTCTTTAAGGATAAAGTTATTACGATTGTTATCGCATTTGGTCCCGGTGGAGGATATCACCTTTATTCTACCACTCTGGCAAAGCGTATGAAGCAGTATATTCCGGATATGCCGCATATTATACTGCAGTTCATGCCTGGTGCTGGTGGTCTTAAGGCCGCTAATTACATGTATAAAGTTGCCCCGAAGGATGGAACCTATATGGCACTCCTGTCGCAGACAGCTGCTTTGGTGCAACGTTTAAATACGGGTAAAACAGGGTATCGTTATGATGCTTCTAAATTTAACTATATTGGGCGGCTTGTGAGCATGGATGCAGCCCATATGCTCTATAAATCCCTCCCAAGCAGAGACCTTGGCGCACTGAAAAAGCGAAAACCTGGAACCGTTATTGCCTGTACCGCTGGTAAAGCGGCTCAGGGTTATATTAACGCCCGTGCTCTCTCTGTTGCTTCGGGTTTAGATATCAAGATCTTGACCGGTTACCAGGGTTCAGCCCGCCAAAATATTGCCATGCAACGAGGCGAATGCAATTATCAGCCGGGTGCTTGGAATAGTTGGAAAGCAAGGCGTGGTGACTGGATAAAGAAAGGGCTTATTAAGCCCGTGGCATTGACGGCATTGAAACGCCACCCAGATTTGCCGAATGTCCCAACTATCGTTGAATTAGCTAAGACCCCTGAAATGAAAAAAATTATGACCTTTATCGCAGGGTATGCCCCAGTAGGCCGGGCTTATACAACCCCGCCGGGAACACCCGCTGATCGCGTTGCCATGTTGAGGTCGGCTTTTGATAAAGCTGTGGTAGATAAAAATTTTCTGGCTGAAACCAAGAAACGTAATATGCTGATCGGAACCGCAAAAGGCGCATATGTCCAAAAAATCGTTGATGGAATTGTCTCTACTCCTGACGGTGTAGTGAATGCCACCAAGAAAATGTTGGGTTATAAATAAAAGGTTTACAGCAGGATAAAAGGGTCGATAGAAATGTCGGCCCTTTCTCTC
>PBOV01000072.1 GCA_002724505.1 Rhodospirillaceae bacterium
TTATTCGCTTACGAGAATTTTGGCGTAGAGCCAGATGTTATGTCCCTTGCAAAGGGATTAGGCGGCGGTTTTCCTGTTGGCGCTTGTCTCGCATCGGAAAAAGCCGCTGTCGGGATTACCCCAGGAACCCATGGCAGTACGTTTGGTGGTAATCCTCTGGCAATGGCTGTGGCTAATTCTGTTATTGATGCCCTCCAGGAAGATGGTTTTCTCGCGGGTGTCCGCGAAATTGGCGAACTGCTGTTTGCCACTATGGAAAAATTTTCATCTGATCATCAGGGAGCCTTCGAAGGTGTTCGCGGTGCTGGGATGATGATTGGGCTTAAGTGTATTTGCCCGGTTGGCGATTTTGTAACGGCTTGTCGTGAAGAGGGGCTTCTTACCGTTCCAGCTGGAGATAATGTAATGAGATTGTTACCGCCACTTATCATAAACGAAAAACATATTTCCGAATGTGTTGAAATGATGGGACGGGCATGGGGCAAATTGCAAGAATGACTAATATTAAACATTTTCTTGATATCGATATCCTTGAGACGGCCGATTTGCGGCAAATGATCGACCTTGGCCTTGGCTTTAAGAATGGTAATGGAGAAGTTTTGTCGCTCGCAGGTAAGACGCTGGCGATGATTTTTGAAAAACCGTCGACGCGAACTCGGGTTTCTTTCGAAGTAGGAATGAAACAGTTGGGCGGCAAAACAATTGTACTAAATCATGATGACATGCAAATTGGGCGCGGGGAAACGATTGCTGATACCGCGCGTGTTCTCAGTCGTTATGTCGATGCGATCATGCTGCGGACCAATCTGCCGGAGAAAATGGAAGAACTTGCATCTCACGCCTCGGTGCCAGTAATCAATGCGCTAACGGATCGGTCGCACCCCTGTCAGCTTATGGCCGATATAATGACCTTTGAAGAGCATCGAGGATCTATCGAAGGACGCAAAATAGCCTGGGTCGGTGATGGTAACAACATGGCTGTGACTTGGCTGCATGCGGCGATGAAATTTAATTTTGAATTAAGCCTTGCATGCCCTGCCGAATTATCTATTCCGCGCATAGAGGTGCAGAAGGCAACGGCCGCGGGAATTAAGCTGACTGAGACGCAAGACCCACTTGAGGCGGTTGCTGGCGCTGACTGTGTTGTAACCGACACCTGGGTCTCTATGGGGGATAAACCCGGCGGGTGGCGGCAAAATTTATTGGAGCCTTATCGAGTAAACGAAATGATCATGGGCCAGGCATCTTCTGACGCTATTTTCATGCATTGTCTCCCAGCTCACCGCGGCGAGGAGGTTACTTCCGAAGTTCTTGAGGGCATACAATCTGTTGTATGGGACGAGGCGGAAAATCGGCTACACGCCCAGAAGGGTATCCTAGTTTGGTGTCTGGGGTGAATAGGATGACGGCAGTTGATGACGTCCTTCAGCCGTTTGAAATTGAAAACCATTCAGCACAAGGGAGACTGGTGAAGCTGGGTAATTCTTTGCATCAGATCCTTACAGCCCACGATTACCCATCTGAAGTTGCGGCCCTGTTAGGAGAATTGCAGGTCGTCGCTGCATTAATGTCCGGGACATTAAAATTTGATGGTGTCCTCTCCATTCAGGTTAAGGGTGATGGACCTATTAATATGCTTTTGGTGGACGTGACGACCGATGGCCATATGCGGGGTTACGCAAAATTCAATAAAGACAAACTTAGCCTCGTCTCTATCAATTGCGGCGATATACCCCAGCAGCAGGTTCCTCGATTGTTAGGTGCTGGATATTTTGCATTGACTGTTGATCAAGGTTCAGAAACCCAGCCATACCAGGGTGTTGTTGCCCTTGAAGGGGCTACGCTTACCGACTGTGCACACGCCTATCTCCGTCAATCGGCACAACTTGACGCGGCTCTCAAGGTTTGTGTTGGGAATGTCGAAGGTATCGAGGGAAGTTCTTGGCGTGGTGGGGGTGTAATGGTTCAGAAGTCCTCTTTCTCGGGGTTTCAACATATAGATGGAGAAGCAACAGACTCTGAATTTGAAGATGCTTGGCGGCGCATAGTTGCTTTTTTAGGCAGCTGTACCAATGATGAAATACTGGACGTCTGCCTCCATCCGCACGATCTATTGTTTCGGCTGTTCTCAGAAGACGGAGTTCGCGTTTTCGATCCTTCTTTTTTTATTATGAAATGCCGCTGTTCTCGAGAACGAGTCCAAAATGTATTAATTTCATTTCCCCGGGAGGAAGTAAACTCTATGAAGATTGGTGACGATGTTGTGGTTACGTGCGAATTTTGCAATACAAATTATAGGTTTGACACAAATTATATTGATGCCATTTTTAACACGTCTACATGTTCTTAATAAGAAGCCAAGCAGCATTGCTGCACGGGGTACGAAATGGAAAAATTTAAAAAATGCCTCATTTTTTTCTTAATTGCGAGCCTTGTCAGCGCATGTGAAACGGCTATTACGCCAAAACAATTCTCGGATTTGCGCTACACCCATTTGCCCACTATTTCTCTTGCAGTGGCAAGGGTAGATGTCATTAATAATTACCATACGTCGGCAAAAAAACCACATGTGGAATCAGAATTTCCAATCAGTCCGGCAAAAGTTGCTAGCAATTGGCTACGGGATAGAATTTCCGCTGTAGGCGGCTCGGATGTGGTTCAAGCGACAGTCACAAAAGCTAGCGTTTTAGAAGTCCCGCTAAAAAGGAGTAGCGGAATTCGTGGCGCTTTCACCAATGATCAGTCGGAGCGATACGATGCGACGCTTGCCTTGAAGATTGATATTTTAGACTCCCGTGGCAATTTGTTAGGCACTGTTTCCTCCGAAGCTAAACGATCGCAGACGGTGTCGGAGGATTCTACGCTAGCGCAACGCGAGAAAGTTTGGTTCCGTATGGTCGAGTCTATGATGGCCGATTTAAATCGGTCTTTGGAAAAGCAGCTTCGCCAACACTTCAGTCGCTGGCTCCGTTAACGCCTCCAGAACGATGGAATAAAAAGGATGAGGACGGTAAAGAGTTCCAGACGTCCCAATATCATGCCTGCTGATAAAACCCATTTAGCTGCATCAGGAAGAGATGTGAAATTTCCCGAAGGACCGATTATTGGCCCCATCGCCGGCCCGACATTACAGATGGCTGTCGCGGCACCGGTGATGGCGGTCATATAGTCGAGACCTAGAGCCCCTAAACCCAGGGCTACAAGCGCAAAGGTTCCAATAAAAAGGAAGAAAAAATGCATTACCGACTGAACGACATCGTCCGCAATCGGCCGATGGTTGTAATGCGGTACGAAAACGCCATGAGGTTGGAGTAAACGTTGAAATTGAGAGTGGACAGCAGAAAACAAAACTTGAAATCTGAAGATTTTGATGCCGCAAGCGGTTGAACCCGCGCAGCCTCCAATAAACATAAGCAAAAATAGAATAACGATCGGAAAAGTGCCCCAATCCTGATAGTTGGCTGAGGTGTAGCCGGTTCCGGTCATGATAGAAATTGTATTAAATGCCCCCGTGATAGCGGCTTGATTGAATTGCATGTCACGTGATGCCCAGAGCCACCAAATAACGGCAATGGAGGCAATAGCGGCTATCGCTAAAAAACATCGTACCTGTGGATCTCGGGCAAGCGCGAAAGACCCTTCGCGTATCATTCTAAGATAAAGTAAAAATGGCATGGCACCGACCAGCATCCCGATAGTGATAAAAATTTCGATTGGAGTGCTTCTAAACGCCCCGATAGACTGATCGGATGATGAATAGCCGCCTGTTGCGATAGTGGTCATCGCGTGCACTATGGAAGGAAAGCTATCCATATCCAACAGCCACAGCCCTATAGCCCAAATTGCAGTTAAACCGATATAAACAAAGGTGATCCAGGCCGCTATTTGACCAGCTCGCGGTAAAGCTTTTTCATGTGTTTCAAATGCCTCGACTTTGAAGAGTTGCATGCCTCCGACGCGTAACATGGGCAAAATGGCAATCGCCATTACAATAATTCCAATTCCTCCAAGCCACTGCAGCAACGCCCGCCAAAGCAAAATACCCTTTGGCGCATTGTCAAGGTTTGTCATTACCGTAGATCCGGTTGTAGTAATCCCGGACATTGCTTCAAAAAAGGCATCTGTGTAGCTTAATTTTACCTCTGAGAACACAAAAGGTAGAGCAGCAAACATAGTGATTGCTAGCCAGCTGGCGCCTGTGAGTATAAACGCCTGGCGGATAGAAAGTTTTCGGATAGGTGCCTGAGTGGTGAGCACTAGAACACCACCAACAAAAAGCGTTAGCGTCCCAGCACTAGCAAAGACTTCCCAGTCGGGATGGCCGTTGACCATGTCTACGGCGAAAGGTGCAAGCATCGCTATAGCAATAGTAGTAAGCAAAATACCGATAACAAATAGGGCTGGTCTAAAATCGATCATCTTGGGACGTCCTCGTAGGCCTGCAGGCGAAAGAGGTCAATCTATATGGCCTGAGCCAGAAGTTGGATTACCGATAGCAGAGAGGAATTCTCGCCGTGTTGAAGACTGTTCACGAAAGGCGCCGATCATTTGACTGGTAACCATTGTAAGCCCCGATTTGTGTATTCCGCGGGTGGTCATACAACCATGAGAGGCTTCGATAACGACACCAACCCCCTTGGGCTGAAGAACATCATTGAGTGTTTTGGCAATTTGAGCCGTCATTTTTTCCTGAATTTGAAGCCTTTTGCCATAGGCGTCTACCAGCCGCGCGAGTTTGCTTATACCTACAACCCGCCGGTCTGGCAGATATGCAATATGGGCCTTACCTATAATGGGTGCAAGATGATGCTCGCAGTGTGATTCAAATCTGACGTTACGGAGGACAACCATCTCGTCATAACCCTCCACCTCTTCAAAGGTACGGGCTAGTATTTCTTTAGGGTCTATCTCATAGCCTGCAAACCATTCACCAAAGGCTTTAGTTACGCGCTTAGGAGTATCTAACAGCCCCTCTCTTGATGGATTGTCCCCGGCCCAGCGAAGCAGCGTGCGAACAGCCTCCTCCGCTTCTTTTTGTGTAGGCTTATTAATTATCTCCACGGGGGTGCAGTGTGACGTGCTTTTTAAAGATTCCACAATACCGATCCTTTTGCCGTTCATCTCTGTAATTGCCGACTCTAAAATTTTTAAGAGGCAAAAATCCTTTAACTTAATTTAACCGCCTAGCTTGGTAGGGGCTGTCGAGTGAAAAAGCTGGAATTTGGATATTAAACCGCTCGCCAGTCTTAGTCTCCATTTCATAAGACCCGAACATTATACCAGATGGCGTTGCCAACGGAGTACCGCTAGTATACTCAAATATTTCCCCTGGTTTCAGCATCGGTTGTTCGCCGACGACACCCTCGCCCTTCACTTCCTGCAGTTGGCCCCGCGCGTCGCTAATTTGCCAGTGTCGGTTTAGGAGCTGAACCGGCTCAATACCATCATTTTCAATCTTGACCTGATAGGCCCAGACGTAATGATCTTCGTCCGGTGATGATTGTTCATCCAAAAATACCGGTTCAACGGATACGCGGATATGACGCGTCGTTGCTTCATACATTTTGTGTCTCCCGATAGCGAATAATTAAACTGCTACCAATAAATTTTGTTACCAGAGCGTTCGGTTACACCTTTGATAATGCTTGGGCAATATCTTCTTTCAAGTCCTCAACATCTTCTAGCCCGATTGACAGGCGGATAAAACCGTCTGTAATCCCCAACTGAGACCTTTCTTCCTCCGAAATTCTCTGATGTGTTGTCGTAGCAGGGTGGGTCGTGAGGCTTTTTGCGTCGCCGAGATTATTGGAAATATCGATCAGTTGCAGAGCATTCATGAAATTGAAAGCTCTCTCCTTTTTTCCATCAAGGTCAAGACAGACTACGGTGCCGAAATCTGACATCTGAGCTTTCGCTAGCTCGTGTTGAGGATGAGAGTGAAGCCCCGGATACAGCACGCGGGTAGGTTCTTTCTGTTCTTCTAAAAATTTGGCAATTTCCGCAGCACTTTTGCAATTTTTTTGGACCCGCATTTCTAACGTTTCTAATGCTTTAAGGAGAACCCAGGCATTGAATGGGCTCATTGACGGCCCGGTATGGCGATAAAATGGGCTAAGTGTCTCATTAACCCAGTCCTCAGACGCAAGAATAGCCCCGCCCATCGTGCGACCCTGTCCGTCGATATGTTTTGTTGTTGAGTAAACAACGATGTCTGCTTCCAGCTCAAGCGGGTGCTGCAGAACTGGAGTAGCAAATACGTTGTCAACAACTACCACTGCACCTGAACGATGTGACATTTCGCATATAGCCCTCACATCAATAATTTCCAAGCCTGGATTGGACGGTGTTTCGAAAAATACGGCTTTAGTTGGTTTGCTAAGGGCACTTTCCCACTGATCTAGGTCGCTACCATCAACGATAATGACCTCCACGCCAAAGCGAGGTAATATTTCCGTTAGGATAAATTGGCAGGAACCAAATAACGCGCGGGAACCGACAACCCGATCACCTGCGCTAACTTGACAAGCCAACGAGGCAAAGACGGCAGCCATACCGCTCGCTGTGGCACGACAGGCTTCAGCACCTTCCATTAAACATAAGCGGTCCTGGAACATTTCGTTGGTGGGATTGGCGTATCGTGAATAAATAAAACGGTCGGTTTGGTTTTTGAAGGCAGCCTCTGCGTCTTCTGCATTTTCATAAACAAAACCAGAAGTCATGAAGATGGCTTCATTAGTTTCATCAAATGCTGAACGTCTTGAACCGCCCCGAACGGCTTGGGTCTGGGGGCGCCAGTTTTTTTCTTTTGGTTCGATTGTCATATCTGCCTCCTCGCGGCACATGCTGAAAAAAACGAAGCAGTACCATGGCCCTTATCAAAAAACCCCGACTGATTGGGTCAGGGCTTCAAAGGGCTCCGACCTTTTTAGCCGTTTGTTTAATGTGGCCGCAAGCCAGTCGGGCTCAAATCACCACAGAGCCCGTTACTACTCTTGTGGTACTTCCACGTCAAGAAATTTGATTAATGGGTAACGCTGATCAGCTGTAACCCAATATATAAATAAGTTTTAATTAACAGGGATTATGGGCGGACCCATACCCGTTATTTAATCACCTATCTGGTAGAGGACCCATAGTGCTGCGGTTATTAAGCCAAGTGCACCTATCTGATGGAATATTCCAAGCGTCAACGGGACTCCAGACAACAGAGTAAAAATTCCTAGGATCAGCTGACACAATGCCGTCAGTGCTAGTATATCAATAGCTCGTCGAGCTGCTTTAGTCAGGGACGTTAGGTACGTTAATATCCAAAAAAGAAATATAAGGATGACGGTTCCAACGGCTAGGATACGATGGGTAAACTGAACCGCGGCAGTATTCTCAAAAAAATTAATCCACCAGGGTGAGCTTAATAATAGATCTCTGGGTACCAACTGACCATCCATCAAAGGAAACGTATTATAGGCCCGCCCTGCATCAAGGCCCGCAACGAAGGCTCCCCAAACTGAAGTGATCGCGACACAGTACAGAATGGTAACTGATCCTGCTTTTACCCACCCGGACCCGCATTTTAGGGGACGGGAGGTCAAACTAGAGATGGAATACCAGAACAAAAGCCCAAAGATGACGAAGGCGAGGCTGAGGTGTCCGGCCAGACGATACTGACTGACGGTTGGCTCATTTATAAGTCCACTCCGAACCATATACCAGCCAACCAGGCCCTGAATACTGCCCAGCAGAAATAGGCCCCCAAACCGCCAAATTAGTGCCCTTGGGAGGACACGTCGGAAAAGAAAGTAAATATAAGGTAGCAAGAACATTATGCCAATGAACCGTCCCCACAATCGATGTAAATACTCCAGCCAATAAATTGATTTAAAATCGCTGACAGTCATCCAAAAATTAATCTTGGTAAATTCTGGGGTTTGCATGTACGCAGCAAATAGAGCCGCCCATTCTAGATCGTTCAAAGGGGGCAGGATACCTGTCACCGGTTGCCAACTCACGATAGAAAGCCCACTTTCTGTTAAACGGGTTGCTCCACCAAGTACAATCATTAAAGCGACCATCAGGCAGCAAATAATCAGCCAGTAACCCACAGATTTGGGAACTTGCTGATCAAAGAGGCGTTGGCTATTTATTGGAGGCGTAAAAATTGCTCTTCTCGGACACTGAGTTTGATTTTATGAGTTTTCAGATAGGTATGGATTGTTATAAGAGCAAGAAAAACTGCGCCATTACAACAAATTTGTTGAGATTTAAGAAGATTCATTGAAGAATCCAAAAATTTTAATTTTGGTGTTCTTGACAGGCTGAGGTCGCGTACCTATATAACCAGCACTCATCGGGGGAGAGTGCTAACAATTTTAGTAAATCCCCCTTATTTCAACGATTAATTGGAGCGTGCAAATGAAATTTAGGCCATTGCATGACCGCGTTGTGGTAGAAGCCCTAGAAGCTGAAGCCAAAACAGCAGGCGGCGTGATCCTTCCAGATACGGCCCAAGAAAAGCCACAGGAAGGTAAAGTTATCTCAGTAGGACCAGGTGTTCGGGGGGATGACGGAAATATTAGTGCACTTGACGTTAAAAAAGGCGATCGCGTCCTTTACGGTAAGTGGTCCGGCACCGAAATCAAGGTGGACGGGAAGGATTTCCTCATTATGAAGGAATCCGATATTATGGGCATCATCGAGTAAGGAGACCGGACCGATGGCAGCTAAAGAAGTAAAATTTGATACAGACGCCCGCAACAAAATGTTGGCTGGCGTAGACACTCTCGCCGATGCGGTGAAAGTGACCCTCGGCCCAAAGGGCCGCAACGTTGTTCTTGATAAATCCTTCGGCGCACCGCGGATCACCAAAGATGGTGTAACGGTAGCTAAGGAAATCGAGCTTTCTGATAAATTTGAGAATATGGGAGCCCAAATGGTGCGCGAAGTCGCTTCGAAGACTAACGACGAAGCGGGTGACGGTACCACGACGGCTACGGTTTTGGCCGGCGCTATTGTGCGCGAGGGTTGCAAAGCTGTAGCCGCGGGTATGAACCCGATGGATCTAAAACGTGGTATCGACGCGGCAGTGGAAGCTGTTGTTTCTGATCTAAAATCGCGTTCCAAAAGGGTTAAAGACGAGGGCGAGATTGCTCAAGTCGGAACTATCTCAGCTAACGGGGATAGTGAAGTTGGCGAAATGATTTCTGCTGCGATGCAGAAGGTTGGTAAAGAAGGCGTTATCACGGTTGAAGAAGCTAAGGGCCTCACGACGGAGCTTGAAGTCGTTGAGGGTATGCAGTTTGACCGTGGTTATCTGTCTCCTTACTTTGTCACTAACCCTGAGAAAATGATTTGTGATATGGAGAATCCACTCATCCTCCTCCATGAAGCAAAGCTTTCCACCCTTCAGCCATTGTTGCCCTTGCTGGAATCAGTCGTCCAGTCAACAAGGCCGCTAATCATTGTAGCGGAAGACGTTGAAGGTGAGGTCCTCGCGACCCTCGTAGTCAACAAGCTCCGCGGTGGTTTAAAGGTCGCCGCAGTTAAGGCGCCAGGCTTTGGTGATCGTCGTAAGGCGATGCTTGAGGATATTGCGTTGTTGACTGGAGGCCAGGTAATTTCGGAAGATCTTGGCATTAAGCTTGAAAACGTCACTATGGACATGCTTGGTAGTGCCAAGAAGGTCATGATGACAAAAGAAGAAACTACGATTGTAGAGGGTTCTGGTAAAAAGTCAGACATACAGGGACGCTGCAATCAGATTCGGGCTCAAGTGGAAGAGACCTCCTCCGATTACGATCGCGAAAAACTTCAGGAACGTCTTGCCAAACTTGCCGGCGGTGTTGCCGTTATTAAGGTTGGTGGCGCTACGGAAGTGGAAGTGAAAGAAAAACGTGATCGTGTTGAGGATGCTATGAATGCAACACGGGCTGCTGTTGAAGAAGGCATCGTTCCTGGCGGTGGTACAGCATTAATCTACGCGACCAAGTGCCTTAAAAAGGTCGAACCGGCTAATGATGATCAGCGCGTCGGCATTGAAATTGTCCGAAAAGCTCTTCAGACCCCAGTCCGCCAAATTGCTGAAAATGCTGGCGAATCCGGGGCAGTTGTCGCTGGTAAATTGCTTGAATCCAAGGGCTCAACAACAGGCTTCAACGCGCAGAAGGGCGTTTATGAGGACCTGGTTAAGACCGGAGTGATTGATCCGGTGAAGGTTGTGCGGACTGCGCTGCAGAATGCTGGTTCAGTTGCTGGTCTGCTAATCACTACAGAGGCTATGGTTGCCGAGGCACCTGATGATAAAGCAGGTGGTGGCGCGATGCCTCCTATGCCTGATATGGGTGGCATGGGTGGCATGGGCGGCATGATGTAGGGCAATTTCCTATATCGGCAAACCAAAAGCCAAATAATTAAGGCCCCGCTTTCGCGGGGCCTTTTTTTGTTTTAAGAAGTAAAATCGTTATTAACAGGTAATAAATCTCTAGCCATGAGTAGTTATCTCAGCGGGTTATATCAAGGTTATCCGTCGATCTAATAAAACTCATTTAGAAAATCCTTAGTTCCTTCTATAGCATCTACCAGTCCCGTACGTTCAACCTTTACTCCTTCGGGGAAGGCTGTCAGAAGCCGTGTCGGGGTCCTGGAATCGAGGATGACAAAGACCCCGTGGTCCTCGGCGCGGCGCACCAGTCGGCCATAGGCCTGTTTAAATCGTAATCGGGTAATGCGGTCATCATAATCGTTGCCGCCAAAAGCCTCTTTCCGGGCACGATGAAGAATAGTAGGGCGAGGCCAAGGTACCCTATCAAACACTACGAGGCGCAGCGCATTACCTGGAACATCGACGCCATCTCGTATCGCATCAGTACCGAGAATGCAGCTGTTTTCGTCGGCCCGAAAGATTTCGATCAGGCTAGCTGTATCCATACCATCGACATGTTGAGATAGAAGCGTTAGACCGGCCTCCTCCATCGGTATCGCAATTTTATTTTGCACAGTCTTTAGGCGTGTAATCGCTGTAAAAAGGCCAAGCGCGCCGCCCCTCGAGGCTAGAAATAGCTCCCGATAGGCGGTAGCCACCTGATCGCTATTGGCGCGGTTCACATCGTTTACAACATAGACTTTTGTTTGTTTTGGGTAGTCAAAAGGCGACGGTGCGAGTGCACGGATCGCTGGTGCTGCAAGGTGTTTTGCGCCTGTCACCGTCTCGGCGGACATCCAGTCTGCTTCATTGTCGCCGGTGCTATCTCGCAAGGTTGCGGAGGTTATTACCACGCCATGTGCCGGGAGTAGGCCGCATTGTGCAAACGGAATTGTCGGGTCAACCCAGTGGCGATGCATTGCAGCGTCAAGGTCCCGGCCCTGCTCTCGACTTACTGAAAACCAGTCCACAAATTCGTCCGGGACTGCATTTTGAAGGCCGTCTAGCATAGACCTCCACGCATCGATCTCGCCGTCGGCACGGCGCGTAAGAGCACGACTTACAGCTTCAATACGTTGACGGGTGTGTGTATCTAAATTATCTGCTTCTGTATCTAAAAGATGGTTGAGCCAAGTGATCAGCGCCTTTATTGGCTGTGACAGTTCGGCAAGTGAGTTTTCAGCTTCTACGGCTGCGTCGTGCAACCCGTCGATGGGTGGATGCGTGTCGGCTTCGAGATCGTATGGGGTCTGAGAGTTTTTGGCGCGCGCGTAGACTTGTTTGTGGACTAAAGTGAGGAATTTTTCTACGGTACCCCTTGGCCGTTGTAGATCGTTTAAATGAGAAGTCCAGTCTGGTCGCGGGAGGCATTCCGCGGCATTTTTAAGTTCCTCCATAATTTTTTCCATAGCGTGATCCCTCGCAATTAAATCGGAGATGCGTCGCTGGAGGCCGCGTGTCCTGGAACGGGTGGCATTTTCGGCGCCCAGTAACCAACGCCTCAGTTCCGCACCCTGACGACCAGAGAGCTCTGAAGAAAAAACACTATTGGCGGAATCAAAAATGTGGTGGCCTTCATCAAAAACGATACGGTTCGGGGCACTAGCGTCATCGAGGCCGCCTAACGCCGCCTGGGTTATTACCAGCGCATGGTTCGTCACAACAATATCAGCGCGGCGTGCCTGGCGCACTGTACGTTCTATAAAACACTTATTGTAATGGCTGCAGGCTGAATAGATACATTCACCACGTCGATCTGCCAAACCTAGTGTATCACGAAATCCAACAAGGCTTGTTAGCCAAGCTGGAAAATCCCCACCGGCAATATCTCCAGAACGCGTTTTTGATGCCCAACGCGCGAGGATACCAAGACCGACAACGCTGGCCGGGCGCGCAGAGCTTCGCCCAACTGCTTCCTCCATATTCAAAAGGCAGAGATAATTTTCCCGACCCTTGCGAATTACTACATGGCGAGCTTTGACATCGGGGTTGGGGTAGAGCCTATCGAGCTCATCGTCGATTTGACGCTGAAGGTTTTTAGTATATGTACTTATCCAAACCGCCCCGCCGTTTTTTTCGGACCACACACTAGCTGGTGCGATATAGCCTAATGTCTTTCCGACGCCGGTACCCGCTTCGGCAATTACTACGTTGGGTGCATCGGCCATTGCGCGCGGGGCGAAGGCGGCTGCCACAGCGGAAGCATAATCCGCTTGCTGTGGGCGTGGTTCGGCACCCTCCCCGACCAAATTTGCTAGACGAGTGCGTGTTTCACTATCAGAGACCCCGAGACTTTCTGGCTGCGGCTCTGGTGCAAATTCTGCCCAAGTATGCAAGCGCATCCATACATCAAGGCCTCCATGGGGTTGCTTAGTATCTTTGGTTTTTACTAAATGCTCTAGGCATTCGGTCACAATTTGGCCCCAACCCCAGCCGCCATCCAGCATTCGTTGCGCTATGGGAAGGACATCGGGTTCGTCAGATAGGTCGAACCCTTTAAGTTCACAAAGCAGAACTTCGATTACATCTCTGAGAGATAGAGCTTGTTCCTCAAGTGTCTGGGGGACCACGAGATTTAGCGCCGCCGCGATACCCCCCGGTGTTGGTAGACAAAATTCGCTCGGTCGGGTAAACGCAAAGAGTTCTAAAACATCTAAGGCAGAAAAAGGGGAAAGCCCTAATCGCCGGGCGACTGAGGGAGAGTGGCAGAGAATCGGCGACGAAATTGAAGTTAGCGTTGTGGCGGCTTGAGCTTGAGTAATATGCCGAAGTTCGTCATCGGGTGATAGAATGACGCCGGCTGACAGCCCAGCGACAATTATATGCCGGGATCGAGCGAGTTCTTTAACTTGAAGAGGTAAAGGAGAATTCATGATCGGACTATACAGGATCCGAAGGATTCGGGTGCAATACAGACTTTATGATAATAACGTTCATCATTGACGTGACACATTCTCGCGCTTAGTTTTCGCGCCGTTTAGTAGACTTGAACCAGTTGATGATGGATACAATACGGAACTTAGCGGAAGACGCCCGATCCTGGCCCTTTGAAGAGGCACGCAAATTGTTGTCGCGCGTCAACAGCCAGACCCCTGAAAAAGGTTATGTGCTTTTCGAAACTGGCTATGGGCCCTCGGGCCTTCCGCATATAGGTACATTTGGTGAGGTCGTAAGAACTACGATGGTAAGACAGTCCTTCACTGCGCTTACTGGAATCCCTTCGCGGCTATTTGCTTTTTCTGATGATATGGACGGGTTACGCAGCGTTCCTGATAACGTACCCAATAAAAAAATGTTGGAAAAAAACATAGGAAAGCCACTCTCGGCGGTCCCGGACCCCTTTGAAACGCATGAAAGTTTTGCTTCCCACAACAATCAACGGCTGCGGGAGTTTCTTGATACCTTTGGTTTTGAGTATGAATTTCAGAGTGCAACTGAGTGTTACAAAGAAGGACGTTTCGATGCTACTTTACTACATATTTTAAAGAATTTGGAAGCAGTTACCCAGGTAATTCTTCCGACACTTGGGCCCGATCGTCGGTCCAGCTATTGCCCATTTCTGCCAATTTGTCCAAAAACGGGCACCGTTCTGCAGGTCCCTGCAATTGCACATGATGTCGACGCTGGGACTTTAGCGTTTAGACTGGATGATGGTGGCACCTTAGAGGTACCAGTTACGGGTGGTCATTGTAAGCTGCAATGGAAAGCCGACTGGGCGATGCGTTGGAAGGCGCTGGACGTCGACTATGAAATGTCGGGAAAGGATCTGATCGACTCAGTACGTTTGTCATCCCGGATCTGCAAAATTCTCGGCGGTCGGCCGCCTGCAGGATTTACCTACGAACTTTTTCTCGACGAGAATGGAGAGAAGATTTCTAAATCCCGCGGGAATGGCCTTACGGTAGATGAATGGTTGCGCTATGCGCCACAGGAAAGCCTTCAGCTTTATATGTTTAATTCGCCGCGCAAGGCTAAGCGTCTCTACTTCGACGTCATTCCAAGGCATGTTGATGATTATCTTAAGTTTCTCAATGATTTTTCTGAAGAATCGAGTGAAAAACAGCTTGAAAACCCGACTTGGCATATTCACGATGGGGAACCGCCTAAAGAGGATGGCCATATTACGTTTGGCCTTCTACTCAATCTAGTCTCCGCTTGTAATACAGATGATAAGGCGGTTCTTTGGGGTTTTATTTCTCGCTACGCAGCGGACGCTACGGCGGAAACTGCACCCATTCTTGATAATCTAGTTGAATACGCAATCCATTATTATCAGGATTTTGTTAGGCCAGAGAAAGTGTATCGCGCCCCTAGTGATAAAGAACGCGGCGCACTTGAAGATTTAGCGGCGAAGCTTCAAGAAATTGAGGAAAGAACGGACGCAAGCGAAATTCAAAACCAGATTTATAAAGTGGGTAAAGATCATGGTTTTGAAAATTTACGCGACTGGTTTAAAGCACTTTATGAGACGCTCTTGGGTCGAGAACAGGGGCCTAGAATGGGATCATTTATAGCGCTTTACGGCGTTAATGAAACTTTAGAATTGATCAAACGGGTCCTGGCTGGAGAAGATATTTCTAGTTGAAGTTCTTTTAAGATGTCTTCCATCCTAGGCCCAATCGAGCATAGTTAGGTACTAATAAAACTCCATCTTTTATATAGGGTTCCCAAGCTTTAATAACGGCTTGTCTTAACGCCTCAAATTCAGCTTCTGTCAAATTTTCGGTTTCTTTAAAAAAACTTCGTTTCAAATTACGAGTTACGTAGCCTTTGATATCTTCGATTGAGTTTTTATACCGTAATTCGCGTTCTTCAATTCGGGAAAAATTTCCTCCGGTTAACATTTTTTCCAAATCTCCCGGCGCACTCATGCTGTGACGTTCTGGCGTAGAACCCTCCTCAATGCCTAGATATGAACATACAGCCTGCCGCGGAATATGAAACGGTGGATTCTCGTCATATGATCCCCAAACGATGTATGCCACGCGACCACCCTTTTTAAGGGTACGATGTGATTCCAGACTAATGGAGACTTTATCATCTGAGAACATGGCTCCGAAACGGCAGGTGATTGCGTCGAACTTGTTATCGGCAAACGGCAAGGAAGCCATATCGGCGGCTATGAACTTAACTATATCTAAATTGAGATCTTCCGCCCTATGGCGCGCAGAATGCAGCATTTTTTCTGTCAGGTCCGTACAAAAAACCTCGCCGATTCCATTCATTGAGTTGGCTATACTGATGGCCGGGTTCCCTGTCCCTGAGGCGAGATCGAGTAGCTTTTCCCCTGGCAGAATTTTTACCTCAGTAATGATCATTTTATTGAAAGTATCATCGGCGGAGATGCCTGGCAGTGATGTCTTTGTCCAAGCTGTGCTGCGCTCAATCCATTGGTCTTTAGATCTCATACCCATGCCGTTCTTCTATGCTGGCGCAGTGCCGATACCAAGACGCATTACGATTGGAATCTTTAAAATTTTGCGTTGGAGATGATCGGAACAGGCATTTTCTACCAACTTTAGAAGCGCTGACCAATCAGTCTCAGATAGTGAATCAACTCTGTGGGGCGCCGCACGTTCGATAGCTCGCCTAAAAAAATTATCTTCTGGGGTTATAATTCGTTCTTGCTTTAGTTCAATTTCTTCAGTTTTCGCGAATCCGGCACGTTGCATTATATCTTTTAACAGGCCTGCCTTACCAAGGTTGTGACGAATCATTCGAGGTCTAAATTTTTGGCCAAAGAAAGATTCAAGTCCGATATTGACTGCAAGAAATGTCGGGTTGGATTCAATTTCTCCCCAAACTAGCCAAACCGCCTTTCGACCAGGTTTTAGGACTCGAAGGGCTTCTCTAGCACATTGTAGCTTGTTATCCGAAAACATTAGCCCGTTACGAGATGTGATGGCATCAAAAATTTGGTTTGGAAAGGGCAGGGTATCCATATTACCTGAAATAATATGCATATTTGGTAACATGAGTGTGGTGGCACGCGCTGCCGCCACTGATAACATTTCGGTAGTGATGTCATACCCGATGACGTTGCCGCATTTGAGTTTTTCAGCGATCGTGATCGCTGGATCACCGGTTCCGGAGGCGAGATCGAGTACCTCCATGGTTGGCGTTATTTCAGCTTCTTGAATTAGACGCAAAGTGAATATGTCCTGGCTTACCTTCGTGGAGCTCGCCTTTTTGATCCAGCTACTGCTTCGGTTCGTCCAATAATTTTTTTGTTTCTGTAAATCATTCACGTGTCTGGTTGCCGATTTAGTTTTGTGCCTTGTCCTTGCGAGCGCGGGCATATGACTGAATGTAGTTAACCATAGCATGAAGGCCATTGGCCCTGTTGCCACTTAAATGTGAACCTAATTCAATCTGATCAAAAAAATCGGGTGGTGTACCCAGAATATCCTCAGCTGAACGCTCGGAATAAACGCGGAGCAAAAGTGCTATCAGGCCGCGGACGATCATTGCGTCACTATCGGCCTCATAAATAATTTTTCCGTCGACGGTCTGTGGACGAAACCAAACTTGTGACTGACAGCCCTTCACGCGAAATTGTTCGGTATGATAATCGTCGGGTAACCCCTTGAGGGCTTTTCCCAGTTCTATAATGTATTCGTATCGATCCACCCAGTCATCGAAGAGGCTAAACTCGTCAATGATACTTTGCTTTGCTTCCGCAATAGTCGCAAAAGTTTCATTCATATCAAATGCTTAATATTTAACTTTAAGTCTGTCCACCTTGGTATACAGATAGCTAGTCTTCCGATCAATCATCAACCGCTGCAGGCCGGGTTCCCCCATATGTTTCTCGCTGCGAATCGGCTGGTAATTTATGCTCTGAAAAAATTCGGAGGAAAATTATAGATGTCTTCTGCGGGTATCGCCGCTGCTACCGGTAGGGCTGCAAGGAATTGGCTAAATCCCAAAGTAGATATATTAAAAAGTGCTACGGCGGCCTTTCGAATACTGCCGCCCAACCTAGCACATAAGATTGCGATAAAGTCGCTTCGGTATGGACTGGTGCCGAAATCACCTAAAATTGATGACTCAATTTTAGCCATCAAACTTTGGAATTTAGAATTCCGCAACCCAATTGGAATCTCGGCTGGTTTTGACAAAAATGCAGAGGTTATTGATGGATTGTTCGACCTAGGTTTTGGATTTTCTGAAATTGGGACAGTAACGCCCATAGCTCAGGCTGGGAACCCCAAGCCCAACCTGTTCCGACTTCCTGAAGATAAGGCGTTAATAAATCGCCTGGGGTTTCCGAGTGAGGGCGTTGCTGTTTTTATTAAAAATCTTGAAAAAAACCGAAATGACCTAGCGGGAGTGCTGGGAATAAATATTGGAATGAATACGGGAAGTGAAAACCCAACCGGCGATATCGAATATTGCTTAAAAAAACTCGCTCGATTTGCGGATTATATAACCATTAACGTGTCATGTCCCAATACTCCCGGGCTTTGTGCTTGGCAAGCCGGGGATAAATTAGCTGAGATGGTTGAATGTGCCAAATCAACCCTGGCTCAATTGTCAGAGTGTCGTAAGCCACCCTTGTTAGTAAAAATAGGACCCGAACTGAATGAAGATGGTTTGGCAGCAGTTGCTAAGGTTGCATTGACGGTTGGTATTGACGGGTTAATTGCCTGCAACACTTCGGGGGAGAGGCCACCAACGTTGAAAAGTGCTAATTCACGAGAGGTTGGGGGCTTAAGTGGGCCACCTATTGGTCAGCAGGCGCTTAAAACGCTCTCAAATCTTTATAACTTAACGGATGGAAGGATTCCGTTAATCGGTTGTGGCGGAATATCTGACGCTGATGATGCTTATGCCCGAATTCGGGCGGGGGCTTCCTTATTACAACTTTATACCGCATTAATTTATGGTGGCCCAAGGTTAGTGTGTGAGATCAAAGATGGTTTGATTGGTCGATTGCGGGCCGATGGTTATAAAAAATTATCTGACGCTGTAGGTACGGACCTTCGAAAATATTAATTAAAATACCATTGGCTGGTACCCAATTAGACATAGCCGCTGAGATTGCTCATTGGTAAAGGATATTCGGTGAATCACGGCTTAAAATTTGGACTTTTCTTGTTTATACAAATGCTTCTGAATTAAGCATTACTTGCATGGTTCTTATACCCACCTCTTTTAAATTACCCTCGTCTATGTAAGAACCACGTAATTATGACTGATCAAGTACCTATTTTATCTGGTTTATCGGGGATCGCACAGGATTACGATGCTTTTATCATCGATCTTTGGGGGGTAATCCATGATGGTGTCGAACTATACCCCGGAGTTATAAATTGTTTAAGGAACATCCACCTTACTCAAAAACCATACGCCATGCTAACAAATGCCCCCCGCAGAAGCGCCTCAGTTAGAGTGGGTATGGATCAGATGGGTGTCCCAGCTGATTTGTGTCCAGTTATAATGTCCTCTGGCGAAGCGACACNCCTGGGTCTGGAAGAACAACGCGAGGAATGGTTTGGTGGAGTGAAAACTACCTATTTCCATATTGGCCCAAATCGTGATGACGGTTTGTTCGACAACCTCAATCTACGCAAGGTCGATTGTGTTTCGGAGGCAGGGTTAATTGTGAATACAGGCCCTTGGGGGGATGAGGAGACTGTAAACGATTATGAAAGATTATTGCAGGATGGTGCTGCCGCTGGGGTTAAAATGGTATGCGCGAACCCTGATGTGGAAGTGATCCGGGGTGGTCGTCGAATAATTTGTGCTGGAGCACTTGCTCGACGATATAAGGAGCTTGGGGGTGATGTTCTTTATTATGGCAAGCCTTATCGCCCAATTTATGAGAGCTGTTTGCACCAAATGGGCGACCCGGAACCTAGCCGCGTTCTTGCAATTGGAGATTCCCTAAAAACGGATATTGCCGGGGCGCAAAATCTTAATATTTTCTCAGTGTTAGTTATTGGTGGAATTCATGGCGATGCCTTCGGTGTTAGCGAAGGTGACTTCTCCACCAAAGCTTGTGAACGTATAGCCGCTGTCTGCACGGCAGAAGGTATATTCCCTGATGCTGCGATCCATAGTTTTTCCTGGTAGATATAAATCAATAACTAGGACCTTTTTGTTATATAAATCTGGGTCTCTTTATTTTTCTACCTACAGTTGATGATATTTTTTCTAATGGAGATCCATCTTGCACGCGTTACTCCTGACGATTTTTATCGATACGGTAGGTTTTGGTATAATTCTTCCGCTATTGCCGTTNTTTGCCGAAAGGTTCGGTGCTAGTCCGCTTCAGGTTACGCTACTGGCAACTGTCTATTCTTTTTCTCAATTTATTTTNGCNCCATTGTGGGGACGGCTAAGTGACNGCGTNGGGCGCCGCCCGATTATTTTACTTACACTTTTTGGACTNTTTTTAGGATATATCTCGCTAACTTTTACAAATTCCTTAGTGATATTATTTCTAGTGCGCGCTTTTGTNGGGGCTATGGCAGCTAACTCTGGGGTAATTCACGCTTATATAGCCGATATAACCANTACTTCGGCGCGCGCTGGCGCGATGGCTAAGGTAGGAGCTGCACATGGNCTGGGGTTTATTGTCGGCCCCGCGATTGGGGGATTGTTTGCAGGATCTGATCCCGTAAATCCAAACCTGGCTCTACCTTTTTTAATTGCAGCGGCACTTTCGGGGACAGCATTCTGTATTGCATGTTTTCAGGTTAAGGAGACNATNGGAATTGAACTCCGAGAAGANGCNTCCAAGGGACAGCGCTCGCTGGGGAGAGTTTTCATGGGNGCCCTCCGCATTCCCCAGCTTGCTTTACTTTTTGTTGTAGTAACTATGACACCTTTTGTGTTCTCGGGCGTGGAAACNACTTTTGTCATATGGTCTGAGCATGTGCTCGGTTGGGGGCCTTGGCAGAACGGACAAATTTATACNTTTATGGGTATTACGGCGGCGGGGACTCAATGGTTTCTGGTTGGTCGTCTTACTCANCGTTTCGGNGAGNGCCGGCTGATTTGTGTNGGCGCGGTGATGATTTTTGTGGGTGTTTCAATCTTACCCTANATGACTGGTAGTTTAGGACTGTGTGTAGCATTTGGATTTATCGTTTTTGGNGTCAGTGTTAATAATCCNTCTCTTTCCAGCCTTGTGTCCAAATATGCGCATGCTAGCGAGCGGGGCAGCTTGCTCGGCCTATCNCATTCATGCTCTGCAATGGCGCGTATTACCGGGCCGGCATGGGCGGGTTTTGCGTTTGGGCATTTTGGACCTGATTGGCCNTTTTTCTCTGGCGCGGTCGTGATGGTTGTTATGTTTTTNTTAGCTACTAGGGTTAAACCNGCCAAAGATATAGGTGATANGAGANGATAACTCTGGGAGNATCCTTTCTTCTNGTATTTAAGTTGGCCTTTCTCCTTGACGTGTAGCNTTTAGATTATTAAAAAGCGCGGTCTTCGGCTTATGGTCGAATTNGTTTGTTTTGATTTTTTNTGGACAAAAATTATGTCACGTCGNTGNAGTATTTCAGGCAAAGGTGTCCTTGCTGGCAATAACGTTAGTCACGCTCACAATAAGACGCGGCGGCGCTTTCTGCCGAATATCCAAATTTCGTCGATGCCGTCGGAAGCACTAGGCTGTTCTGTAAAGCTAAAGCTATCGACACAAACTATTCGTACGATTGAAAAAAANGGCGGAATTGACGCTTATTTNTTGTCGACGTCAAACGCGAAATTAACAGCTGAAGCCCAACGCCTGAAACGTAAAATNAAGCAAGCTTCATCCGCGACCAACGCNAGCTAAATNTCGTTACAAGCCATCAATGCAGAATAAGCGTGGTTAATTATTTTTAANCGCTCTTCGGCGTTGCGGTCNCCACCATGTGTATCGGGATGAAACTTTTTTACTAGAGCTTTATAGCGTTCTTTTATATCGCCTCTTGTTACNGGTGNATCTAAGTCAAAGANGGCCATNGCTTTCGCNTCGGCTGAACCGGGGCGGGGNCGCCAACCTGCTTCTTTGAGGTTGGAGGAACGGGTTTGGNTACTCATATCCTCCCAATTATCCGCACTAAAAATCCCAAAGTTTATGTTGGGCGTGTCGCCGTTACCTAAACGGGTGCCGAGGGGCCAAGTAGGGCGCCACCANGTCGCATCGGCTCTGAGTTGTTTNTCAATTCCATCTTGCGATATCCCNGAATAGAAGTTCCAGCGGGCATTATATGCNCGCACATGTTCTAAGCAGAACCAATAGTAATTGTTNAGATCTTCTCTCGATTTNGGCGCCCGGTATTNACCNTGATTTAAGCAGTTGTCNGNATCGCACAGACGACGNGNCCCACTGNNACGGGGACTNCCTAAAAGNTCCANAATTTGCTNGCGTTTCNTCACGTTTACAGTATGGGGNGACGAAGGTTTCCACACAAGAAAATTGGTAGCAAAACTCTAATCATTTCCCGGTATANAGGTTTGGCCAGCGTTTCTTGACAANTTCACCATGACTTGCCATCGCATGACAGGTGTTGACCTGATANGGGANATCATCTGNTTTATTTNTTAATGTTTTNCTCTGNCCAGCCTCACGCTTAACAGTCTTGTAACCTATGGTGCCTAAAGGTCGCAGTAATTCGACCATATGAATGCAACCTTTTGCACCGCCTAATACCTCTCGAACTTTACGGTTCCAACCGGGGCCGATTTTCACGGTTTTCAATTCTTGGAATGCTGGCTCCACCCCGGGGCAGATCGCATAGGGTGTCCCATCCATAGCAGCCTCGACGCCTGTAATAATTATATCTTTATCTAGCGTGAGGCGAAGCCACATATTGTGAATAGGGGTCCCTGGCTCGATTGTCCCTCGATACTCGTTTTTGAAAGCGTATGCAGACGTATCCGTAAGGTGTCCTTCAACATCCCATTGTCCGTCCGTTCGTCGATAACTTGTGACTTTAATTTTCCGGGTCTGGATTGGTTCCCGTTGGCTGGGTTGGGAAAGCGGCATAAGTAACCTCTAATTTTTATATGGGTTTTAATGAAAACTTTTAGGAGGAGGGCGTTATTCTAAACTTCTTTCGGGTGTTTCAGTCTCTAGTTGACCCGGTGGTGTGATATGAATGAGGGCTAACCGATTTTTGCGCCTACTTGCGACTTGAAACCGGAACCCCTCAAAGGTAAATATTTGACCTTCGTCTGGAATAACCCGCCCGATTTGGATAACAAGGCCGGCGATGGTGGCGGCATCGTCGTCGGGTAGGTCCCAGTTCAGGCGTCGGTTAAGGTCCCGGATGGTTACTCGACCATCAACAAGATAGCTCCCATCGCTTTGTGGACGCACACCAACCGGCACTTCGTCGTGCTCGTCCGCAATATCGCCCACGATTTCTTCTAAAATATCTTCAAGTGTAACCACTCCCATTAGGGACCCGTATTCATCAACGACTAAAGCAAAATGCTCTTGACGACGGCGAAAGGCTTGAAGTTGATCGTCCAGGGAGGTCGATTCTGGGATAAACCATGGAGGTGTTGTTACAGAATCAATATCAATCCTATCCAGATTTCCCTGATTGCCATGAACATGGAGGAGCAATACCTTAGCATGGATAACACCTACAATATTATCTGGTTCGCTGCGCCAAAGTGGGATACGGGTGTATGGGCTGTTCACTACCTGTTTAATGATTTCGCTAGACGGCAGATCAGAATCAACCATGAAAATATCCTGGCGATGATGCATTACCTCGCCAACGTTAACATCAGAAAGATCAAGAATTGAGCGCAGCATGACTCGTTCCCGCTGAACTGCGGGTTCATCTCCCATATGGAGATCAATCGCTCCACGGAGAGTTTCTTGCGCTATAGCCAGCTTATCATCGGTACCAATCTTCCCACTAAAGGGTCTCAACACAACTGAAATTAATAGGTTAATCGTGTGGGTGATTGGTGATAAGAAGGCGACGACGTACCGAAATACTGGTGCCACCAGAAGAGCTACGCGGTCGGCGTTGTGGAAGGCGTAAGTCTTTGGCATAACCTCGCCAAAAATTAAAACAAGGACGGTCATGGCAATAGTCGCAAAAATTATTCCAGTCTCGCCGAACGCCTTGATTAATAGGCTCGTGGCCAGGGCGGATGCTAAAATATTGACTAAATTATTGCCAAGTAAGATGGCGCCAATCAATTTTTCTCTACTTGAAAAAAGCTTAGTAACGATACCGGCACGCCGATTGCCGCGCTTTTGAAGTAGGTGCATCCTGGGGTGAGAAGCTGCCGTTAAGGCGGTTTCCGATCCCGAGAAAACACCGGAAAGAATTATTAAAATTACAATACCACCAATGGTAGCAAGTGTTTCGATCTCCATATTTAGACGTCCTGTCGAGCGTCGGTCATGTGACTTATACTCCTTTACTACCGTCTTTTATACGGCGATCGCTTCGGCTAATAATGCTTTGACTTCGGTGTTATCTACCTCAGACGTGATAAAAGTGTCGCCAATGCCGCGTGTGAGAATAAAGGTCATTTTTCCTTTGTGAACTTTTTTATCTTGCGCCATGTGCTTGAGCAGCGCATCACTACACCACGTCTGATTAGGGACATCTGTTGGCCGGGTTGGCAGACCCATTGATGCAAGATGAGCCCTGACCTGAGCAGCATCTTTTGGAGAGCAAATACCTTTTTGTACAGATAAATCGAAGGCCATTACCATTCCAATGGAGACGGCCTCGCCGTGCAGGAGCTTTTCGCTAAAACCTGTTTCTGCCTCAAGGGAGTGACCAAATGTATGTCCAAAATTCAGTAGAGCGCGATTTCCCAATTCTTTTTCGTCCTTTGAAACAATTTTGGCTTTAGCTCGGCAACTTGCGATGATGGCATGTTTGCGAAGCTTTTGGCTTCCGTCAACAAGGGGTCTACCGTTTTGTTCTAACCATTCGAAAAAATTTTTATCTCCAATTAACCCGTATTTTACGATTTCTGCATATCCAGCTAATAATTCACGTCGGGGTAACGTCTCTAATGCAGTCGTGTCTGATAGGACCAACCTTGGTTGATAAAAACTACCCACCAAGTTTTTGCCGTGTTGCGTATTGATACCAGTTTTACCCCCGATGGAACTATCCACCTGAGCCAGAAGTGTGGTCGGGATTTGTATGAAATCGATTCCTCGTAGGATAATACTCGCCAAAAAACCGGTAAGATCACCGACAACACCACCTCCAAAAGCGATCAAGGTAGAGTTTCGTTCTGGTTTCTTGTCAAGAATTGCTGAAATCAGATTCTGCAACCCTTTAAAACTTTTTTGGTCTTCACCTGCCGGGAGCGTAATAACAGTGTAGGCTATATCCCCATCTTTCATCGAATTAGTAAGTTTTTCAAGGTGGTGTTGCGAGACGTTACTGTCAGTAATGATAATTGCTGGTTTGTCGCTAATTAATGGCGAGAGATACTGAGCGGCATTGCAAATTAAATTAGGGCCGACCAGGATTTGATAACCCCGATCCGTCAGATCAACTTGTAAAGTTTCTACTTGTGTCATGACTACGTGCTGGCCTTGTTACAAGACGCTGGAGAGATAAAGGCCTCGAGTGCAGTAATGACAAGGTCCACCGTGACATCCGGAGATTCGTGACCGTTTTCAATAACAATATCCGCTTCTTCATAAGCGGGGTAGCGTTGTTTTATAAGCTCTTCTAACTTTTCTCTCGGGTTAGTGTCCCGCAGTAGTGGGCGGTTATCACGCCTTTTAGTGCGGCTTAATAAAACGTCAATATCAGCTCTTATCCATATTGATAACGCCATATCTTTAACCCGTCTTCGTGTATGGTCATCAACAAATGCACCACCACCGGTTGCTAAGACATGAACAGGTTGATTTAAGAGGCGTTTTATCACTCTTCTTTCCCCGTTGCGAAATTCCGCTTCACCATATAAGTCAAATACATCTGGTATTGAACACCCAGCAGACTTTTCGATTTCGTCGTCGGCGTCTATAAAAGGCAACCCGAGGCGCTTAGCCAGCCTTCGCCCAATGCAGGTTTTCCCTGCACCCATCAACCCCACCAGAACGATGGTTTTAGGTATATTTTCTAGCTTGTTCGCGCCCATTGTTCTGTCGAAAATGAAGTCAGCCATGAAATTCGGCTTGTTAAAATTCTCAATCCTTATAGGCACAATGCCTAAAATTCGCCACGATTAAGGACTATTTCACATTGCTGGTACAAATATATGCTGGATTATACATTATGTCGCCTGGAATCATAAATAACTGGCATCTATGTGCCATGACATGATACACGAAAGAATTGGTGACGGGATATTACCCTCATCCCGCACACTGCGTGGCGTAAATGATGCGATTGACAGCTATTATATTAATTTTTCTTGTTATCCTGATAATAGGTGGAGTTATTTTATTAGCCACGTGGGATATTCCGGCTCCTTCATCCATGATTGAAAAGATAATTCCTGATGAACGGTTTCCCCGCTAAGCTACTTTCCCTTCTTGTTATTTTTGCGAGCGTTTTGATATTGCTGTTTTATGTATCACCGGTCGCCGGTTCACCATTTCAGCTCGTTCAAGTGGTATCACCAAATAATAAAGAAGCTCAGCCTAATCCGGGCCCAGTCCTTTTGGTCCCGCGGCGGTCCGTGGCGCCAGAAACAACATCGGGCAACAAGTCGCAACAATTGTTATCTCCTCAAGTATACCGGCCTATTTCACCATCGGATGGCAGCGATGGGCCGGTCGCTATCCAAACTTTAAGTGATCTAGATTCTGATTCTGTAGGTATTATCGATGATACCAAAGGTGGCCTCGGCATAGAAATGTGGCGAGGCACTAGCCGTGCATTTGTTACCCGCGCGTTAGCCATGTTGCCGGTTCGAGTTCGTTCACCCGCCATGCGTAATTTGATGCAGCGTTTGCTTTTGACTCAAGCTGTTGCGCCCAAACGAATAAAGGTAAAGCCAGGACTTTTAGCCTTGCGGGTGGGTGCGTTGTTTGCATCAGGAGATCTTAAATCAGCACTAGCATTGATTTCTTCAACATCAAGTAGGCCTACTGACGAATATTTAGCTCGTATTGGTATAGATGGAAGATTATTTGGGAATGATACCGCGGGTGCTTGTCAAAGGATAAGAGCATATAGTAACGAATTTAAAGGTGTTTATTGGCAACAAGCGATAGCGTTTTGTCTTGCAATGGCCGGCAAAAAAGCGGAAGCGGCGCTAATGTCTGATGTGTTGGCTGAAAGATCGAGCACTATCCATCCCGCATTCTTTGCCGCAATGGAAAAGTTGTCCGGAGCCTCTCCGCCGAGAGTCGAAAGTTTGACCGGACCGTCAGCCCTACTTCTATCACTTATGCGTTCTGCGGGTCTCGCACTACCAGAAGATATTACCGAAAAGGCTTCGCCTGCGGCTATGCGAGCAATTGCCCTAAGTCCTAATGCTGCTCTTGATATTCGCCTGACTGCGGCTGAAGAAGCCGTGGATGTTGGAGTTCTCGATAGAAAAACGCTTGTAGAAATTTATAATGCGGTAACTTTTGAAGACACGGTTCTTAAGAACCCTTTGGTTAATGCTTCAAAAAATTGGGATTCAGGCGCCCGCGCGCTTTTAATTCAAGCTGCTATGAATTCGGAGTCGCCCGGAACGCGGGCAAAAATCATAGCGGAAGCACTTAAATTGGCACGGGAAAAGGGTCAATGGCGATTAATGGCGCTCGGCTTCGCACCTATGGTCGAAACGTTGATGCCGTCCTCCGAGCTGGCATGGTTTTTAGGAGATGCAGCCCGCATTTTAATTGCCGCGAATAATTTGGAAGCTGCTAGAAATTGGGTATCTTTTGCAAAAGAGGAACAGTTGAGAGACGGTAAGAAGGCGGAGCTGTGGCCTTTATATGTTTTACTGTCGGAAAACCCTAATGGGATAGCCACGCAAGAGGCACTTTTGACTTGGTGGAAAGCGCGGGGGAACACTAATGAAGATAGTGCGACGAGAATACGAACTTTTTTTAGCCTCATAAATTCTATGGGTGTGACTATACCGTCAGAGCTTTGGGCAATCATTTCTAATGATCCAAAACCGGTAAAGAATTACGGTCCGCGAGCATCCGTACGAAATGCATTATCTCAAGCCGCCGCCGTGGGTAGCCCTGGTGGCACGGTGGTTTTGTCTTTAATCGCCTTGGGTGATCGGGGAACGGATCCTGAAAATTTGTTCGCAGCTGAAATATCTATTGTAGCACTTAAACGCTTAGGATTTGATGAGGAAGCACGAGCTATAGCGTTGGAGATAGCGATTGAAGCAGGTCTCTAATAAGTTAAAACGAGAGAATAATAATGCTGAAACGACAATTTTATCGTATCATGTAGAAGCGTTCTTGCGAGTGCTCAAGGTCGAACGTGGCATATCCAAAAATACTGCCGACTCTTACCGAAGGGACCTAGTGTCCTTCGAAAAATTTTTAGCGCGACGTAATGTGATTTCATCGGAGGCATCCACTGAGTTGGTGCGCTCCTTTATGGCGTCTATGAGTGTCGCTGGTATAGCACCGACAACTATGTCGCGCCGCCTTTCCGCGCTTCGCCAATATTTCTCCTTCCTGGTTGCGGAAGGAATTCGATGTGATGACCCATCAGAATCCATTGAAAGCCCGCGGCGGGGGCGGCTCCTACCAAAAGTACTAGCGGAGAATGATGTCGAAACATTACTCTCCACAGCACATGCTAGCCCCGGCCCTAGCGGTTTGAGGCTCGCTGCTTTGGTTGAGCTACTTTATGCAACGGGTCTGCGTGTTTCTGAACTGGTCGGGCTGCCGCTGGGTGCGTTGGCCCGCGATAGGTCAATTGTTACCGTGAGAGGTAAGGGAGGTAAAGAACGAATTATACCCCTGAGTTTTCCCGCTCGAGAAGCAATTGAGGCTTGGGAAGAAGTGCGGCCCAAATTTTTAAAAAAAAGGGATCCAAACTCTTTTTGGCTCTTTCCATCGAAAAGCGCAAAAGAGGGCCACTTAACGCGCGGGATGTTTGCGCGTCAGCTTAAAGAGCTTGCAATTAAAGCGGAGATCTCACCTTCCGCTGTGTCGCCCCATGTTTTACGCCATGCATTTGCTACCCATTTATTAGCTCATGACGCTGATCTGCGCGCGGTACAGCAAATGCTTGGACATTCAGATATTTCAACCACACAAATATATACGCATATTCTGGATGAACGATTAAAATCTCTTGTTTATAATTTTCATCCGTTAGCGAATAAATTAGTGAACGAGTCTTTACCCTAGTAAGGTATATTAAGAGGTTTATATGACTACCTTTCTTGAGTTTGAGAAGCCAATTGCTGAGTTGGAAGGTAAGATGGAAGAACTCCGTCACATGTCCGATATTGGTGATATAAAGATCGCTGACGAGTTATCCAAATTACAGGTTCGTATCAATAAATCTTTGAAGCAGATTTATACAAAGTTATCACCGTGGCAAACCGTGATGGTGGCCCGTCACCCAGAACGACCACATTGTGTCGACTATATTTCAGCGCTGATTACCGAATTTACACCACTTGCGGGCGATCGTGCCTTTGCAGAAGACCATGCAATTATAGGTGGCTTAGGACGGTTTAGGGGACGTTCTGTAGTCATTTTGGGGCATGAAAAAGGAAAGGATACAGAGACCCGCGTTAAGCATAATTTCGGTATGGCGCGGCCCGAGGGGTATCGAAAAGCGCAACGGTTGATGAAGCTAGCCGAGCAGTTTTGCCTACCAATTATTACACTCGTTGACACCCCAGGAGCCTATCCGGGTATTGGTGCTGAAGAGCGGGGACAAGCAGAAGCGATCGCCAATTCGATTAAAGTTTGCCTGGGTTTGCAAGTTCCAATTGTTAGTGTTGTGATTGGTGAGGGTGGCAGTGGCGGTGCGATTGCGATTGCTGCCGCTAATCGCGTTCTAATGTTGGAAAACGCCATTTATTCTGTGATTTCACCGGAGGGCTGTGCCTCTATTTTATGGCGAAGCGCTGATTACGCGAAGGAAGCTGCTGACGCCTTGAAAATGACAGCGAAGGATTTACTTCGCCTCGGGGTAATCGATTCTATTATTCCCGAACCTCTCGGAGCAGCCCATCGTAATCGCGATGATACAATCAAACGTGTCGGTGATGGGATCGATAAGGCACTCGGGGAAATTGACGAGTTAGAAAGCACGACATTGATCTCGCAAAGACGCGAGAGGTTTGTAAAACTTGGAAATGACGCGCTCACGTCATAAGCTATCTTGGCGGAATAATTGCTAGTTTTCGGGTACCTTATGTTACCCGGCCATGACATACCTTGAATTTTTTCCCCGACCCGCATGGGCAAGCGGCATTTCTGGGGACTTTACCCCAAGTTTCTGGATCTTCCGGATCTATCCAGCGGCCAAGGGGCTCATGAAACCTCCACCCCATCGGTATATCCGCTGGATCAGTACCAGCTAGGAATACGGTTGGACTTTCCTGAATTGATTGAGCCTGAGCCGCTGGGTGAATGCTATCGGGTATTGCGGCCATACCTAGGTCATCGCTGAAGGCTGGGTCATTCCGGGATTCTTCAATATCACCCATCTCGTAATCCATTAACCCATCGGGATCTTCCTCAGAAATTTCCATATGGCAAAGAACCTGTGTAACAGTTTCGCGTAACATCGCTAGCATTTGATCAAATAAATCAAATGCTTCATGTTTGTACTCATTTAGTGGGTCTTTTTGTGCATAGGCGCGTAATCCAATACCTTGGCGGAGATGGTCAAGCGCTAAAAGATGCTCTTTCCAAATTTGATCGAGAACTTGTAGCAATACGCTTTTTTCAGCGATACGCATCATCTCAGCGCCGTAATTAGCAACTTTTTCAGCCATACGTCGGTTGACAGCGTCAGTAAGTCTTTCGCTAATTTCCTCGTTCGCTATACCCTCCTCCTTAGCCCAATCCGCAACGGGCAGGTCGAGGCCGACGATTCGCAGAATTTCTTCGTGCAGCGCGTCTGTATCCCATTGTTCCGCATAGGCCTTTTCAGGAATGCATTTAGAGACAATATTGTCGATAACCTCAAGGCGCATATCAGTGACAGTATTGGAAACATCAGCTACTTCCATAAGTTCACGACGTTGTTCGTATATGACTTTTCGTTGATCGTTCATAACGTCATCGAATTGAAGCAGTGTCTTTCTTATTTCAAAGTTACGTTCTTCTACTTTGCGTTGAGCCTTCTCTAAAGCTTTGTTTATCCATGGGTGGACAATTGCTTCACCTTCCTCAAGACCAAGTTTCTGAAGCATTGTATCGATACGCTCGGACCCGAAAATGCGCATTAAATCATCCTCTAAGGAGAGAAAAAACTTCGAGGCCCCTGGATCCCCTTGGCGGCCAGAGCGCCCACGAAGTTGGTTATCTATCCGACGAGATTCATGGCGCTCTGTGCAAATGATATAAAGACCCCCGGCATCCAAAACAATTTCGCGTGCCGCCTCAATTTCGGCTTCAACTCTGGTACGAATTTCCGGCTCTTGTGCGTTCCTTTTCTTTTCTCCCTTAATTTGTGAGAGTTCCTCAAGAACTTGCATCTCAATATTGCCACCAAGTTGTATGTCAGTGCCGCGACCTGCCATGTTTGTTGAGATAGTTACCTGACCAGGCTTCCCTGCTTGAGCAACAATGAACGCTTCTTGTTCATGGTATCGTGCATTAAGGACGTTATGCGCAATTTTACGCTCTTTGAGAATGGCGGCGAGTTGTTCTGATTTTTCTATAGAAATTGTACCTACCAAAGCTGGCTGGTTGCGCGCGATGCATTCCTCAATCAGCGCTATAATTGCTTCGTTTTTTTCTGTTGCGGTCCGATAAACCTCATCATGGAGATCTTCACGCACACAAGGTTTATGTGTAGGTATTTCGACAACATCGAGCCCGTATATATCGGCAAATTCCCCTTCTTCTGTCATGGCTGTGCCCGTCATGCCCGCAAGCTTGGGATAGAGCCGGAAATAATTTTGAAAGGTTATTGAGGCAAGGGTCTGATTTTCGTTTTGAACCTCTACATGTTCCTTGGCTTCAAGAGCTTGATGAAGACCTTCAGAATATCTACGCCCCTCCATCATACGGCCGGTAAACTCATCGATGATAATTACCTGATTATCTTTGACGATATAATCTGTATCGATTTGAAACATGGTGTGAGCTTTGAGCGCTTGATTCACGTGATGTACAACCGCGATGTTATTGATATCGTATAACGAAGGGCCGTTCATCAAATCTGTTTTAGCTAGTAGCTCCTCGATTTTCACTACACCGGATTCTGTAAGTGCTACCGTCCTTTGCTTTTCATCCTTTTCGTAATGTTCTTCGGCCAAGTGCGGGATTAGTTCATCAAGGCGCCGATACATTTCTGATGAATCTTCGGTAGGTCCAGAGATGATCAATGGTGTTCTCGCTTCATCGATCAAAATGCTGTCCACTTCGTCGACGATAGCGAAGTTGAATTCCCGCTGAGCCATATCTTCAAGGCGGAACTTCATATTGTCGCGTAGATAATCGAAGCCAAATTCGTTATTTGTTCCATATGTAACGTCGGCCGCATACGCTTGCTGACGTTCTAGGTCGTCTAGTCCGTGGATGATGCACCCTACCGTCAGACCAAGAAATTCATAGACTTGACCCATCCATCGAGCATCGCGTTGCGCGAGGTAGTCATTAACAGTGACTACGTGGACCCCTTGACCACTTAGAGCGTTGAGATAGACCGGTAGCGTTGCGACGAGCGTCTTGCCCTCTCCGGTTTTCATTTCGGCAATAGCCCCTTCATGCAGGACCATGCCCCCTAAAACCTGAACATCAAAATGGCGTTGACCTAAGGTACGTTTTGCCGCCTCGCGCACCACAGCAAAGGCTTCGCACAGCAGTTCATCAAGTGTTTCGCCTGATTTATGGCGTGTTCGCAATTTTTCGGTACGCGAACGCAATACGTCGTCACTCAAAGCGCTGAGCTCAGACTCAAGGGCATTGATTTGCGTAACCTTTTTTTCAAGTCGTTTCAGATAGCGACTATTAGCGCTTCCGAAAAAACTTTCTGCTAGCGCAGCTAACATTTAGCCTCTCTTATAAACGCGGATTTCCTTGCAGACCTCACAATTTAACATTAAGCGGGTGGCAGACAAATAGGTTCCTACTGCGTCTGTGTCAACGATTAGGGATATCGCGCTTCTAGTTTTTAAATGCACTATAATCCTGTAAGCATTAGATCAGAAACATTTATATTTCAAATTTTATGCAAAACTGCGAAATTTTGTTGCCTATTCGAATATTATACTTAATTACTAATACGAGACGATTATGACAATATCTCCTCTTGCCCCAAAGCATTTTCCTCCATGTTCAGAGATTGCGGGAATCACTCTAGCGGCAGCTGCCGGAGGTCTTTACTCTAATGGGCGCAGCGATTTGATTCTGGCAGAACTGGCACCTAATACGGTAATTGCAGGAGTTTTTACTCAGTCCTTAACCGCTGCAGCACCGATTGCCTGGTGCCGAGAAATTTTAAAAGGTGGATATGCTCGGGCGATAATCGTAAATGCTGGAAATGCTAACGCCTTTACCGGACGGGCTGGTGACCGGGCGGTCCAGTATACCGTCCAAGCTGCCGCTGAGGTTTTGGAATGCCCCGAAAATCAAATTTTCGTATCGTCTACTGGTGTCATTGGAGAGCCTTTGCCGGTTGGACGGATTATCGAGGCTCTACCTGTATTGAAAAAGGAGTTATCCCCAACTTCTTGGAAGGCTGCTGCTGAAGCTATTATGACTACAGACACCTTTCCAAAAGGGGCGACACGGAAGGCAGTGATTGGTGGTGTGACAGTTACGTTAAGTGCTTTCGCAAAAGGTTCGGGTATGATTGCACCAGATATGGCGACTATGCTTGCTTATCTGTTTACGGATGCCAAGATTGCACAGCCGGTTCTGCAAAGCATGTTGAAGGACGCAGCTGATAAATCATTCAACTCAATTACCGTCGACAGTGACACTTCGACGAATGATACAGTTCTTTTATGTGCGACGGGTAAAGCGCAAAATAGTGCTGTAATTGATTCAAAGGATCCGAGGCTCAAAAACTTCCGAGAAGCTTTGGAAGCGATGATGATTGATCTTGCACAGCAAATTGTTAGGGATGGTGAAGGTGCTAAAAAGTTTATCGAAGTTGCGGTTACCGGTGCGGCGTCGAAGTCTGCTGCCAAAACCATTGCACTGGCCGTTGCCAATTCCCCCCTAGTGAAAACAGCAATTGCTGGTGAGGATGCAAACTGGGGTCGTATTGTGATGGCGGTGGGTAAGGCTGGGGAGAAGGCTGATCGTGATGCGCTAGATATCCAAATAGGTGGTGTTTTAGTTGCCGTGGATGGACTGCGTAGACCTGACTATGACGAAAGACCTGTAACTGAGCATATGAAGGGGGAAAAAATTGAGATCGCGATTGATGTTGGCGTTGGACGGGGGGAAGCAACAGTTTGGACCTGCGATTTAACGCATGGTTATATCGACATTAATGCGGATTATCGGACCTAGGAATGGCAGGGAGCGACGACAATCCGATTACCTTGGTTGTGGCTGTAGCGCTTGTTGATGTTGATGGCCGGGTGCTAATCGCGCAGCGCCCAGATAAAAAACAAATGGGCGGGCTTTGGGAGTTTCCGGGGGGGAAAGTCGAAATCGGCGAATTGCCTGAAGAGGCGTTAATCAGAGAATTGGATGAAGAGCTTGGAATCGATGTTAGTAGAAA